>JAGQOU010000041.1 GCA_020427145.1 Planctomycetales bacterium
GCCAGCAGACCTGGTACGCAAACCGCGGGCGGCGCCCCCGCTCGCCCCGACGGTCAATTTGCAATTGCGGCGAAAAAGCCCCCTGGATATAGTCCCGCCCACATCGCCCGCCCCCTGCGCCGCCCCGATCATGCCCGCTTCGTACGAAATTGCCGACACGCTGCTGGCGACGGTCTATTTCCTGGCCGTTGTCACGGCGTTGCAGGTGATCGTGGTGCGCACCGCGGTGCGCAACCCGGCCCTTCGGCCGCACATCATGACCTTGCGGCTGGCGGCGCTCGCCTGGTGCGCGATGGCTCTCGTTAAGAAAGCAGTCCTCGACGAGCTGCTTCCCCCCACCGACGCCCTCTATCACGAACTCATTGCGCGTGAGGTGGCCGACCTCTTCAGGGACGGCTTGCATCGCGAGGCGTTCAGTTACTTCGGTATTGGAAATCCAGCCTATCGGTTCTTGTTGGGCGTCTTTTACTACTGCACAGGGGCTCCTGAGCTAATCGCCTACGCCGTGAACGGAGCATTGGGATTTTGGGGAATGCTGGCGTTGCTTGACGTCCTCAGCTCAACAGTCGGAACCCGCCGAATTCCGCTCTCCATCGTATTGACCTGTACGTTTTTGCCGTCTGGGATTTTGTGGACGACCACGAACCTGAAGGAAGGCGCGGTGCTATGGGGAATCTGCATGATGGGCTACTGGACTCTGCCGAGCGCCGGGCCCCGCCGCGGAGCAGTGCTGGCCGCAGCGGGCGCCGCCACCGTGGCCGTGCTCCGGCCGCACATCGGATTGCTGTGGATGGTCACGATCGGAATCTTCGTGCTACTCCGTGAACGACGTCTCGCCATCGTGGGAGTAATTGCCGTCGGTTCGCTGGCGGGATTGGCGCTCATCAAGACGATGGCGCCCGACATGTTCGACGCGGCCGTCAGCGGCGGCGTATCTTCATCGTTAGACTCGCAATATGAACGCGTCACGGACGACGCGAATTTGGTGAGCAGGCACTTTGCCAACTCGCATCCGACCCCCGTACTCACCGGTCTTGCACTTATTCTGTTTCGACCTTGGCCCACCGAGACCCTTCACATTGGCGAAGTGTTCGCTGGCTTGGAAGCGTGGTGCATCGCCCTATTGGGCCTTTACTATTGGCGAAGCCTTCCCAAGCCAATGTATTTCCTTCGGCATCCGCGCATCATCGCGTACGGATTGGGCCTGCTGATGTTCGGGTTCTTGTTTAGCTACATGTACAACATGGGGCTCGCCGTCCGACAGCGATTAATGGCCTATCCCGCCGTCTTGACTCTGTATTTCTGGCCGACGCTGGAACTCGGTCGATTGCGCACGCTCCACGCACTGTCGCAGACGGGCGCTCGGTTGCAGCCTCAGCGAATGCCCCTTCCGCAAGCCGCCAGGGCAACCGTCGCCAGCGCATGACCTCCCCCATATGAATCATTTCTATCAAAGGCGCCTCAAGCGTCTGTTCGATGCGACCGGCGCGGCGATTTTGATCGTCGTACTGGCGCCGCTATTCGCCTGCGTGGCCGGATTGGTTCTTGCCTCCTCAGGCAGGCCCATCCTGTTCCGGCAGCAGCGAATTGGGTGGAAGAACCGACCGTTCTGGATCGTCAAATTCCGCACAATGTCTTCGCGTCGCGATACCGCCGGCACGCTGTTGCCCGACGAACGACGCATGTTGCCGATCGGCCGATTCTTGCGTGCAACCAGCCTCGACGAGTTGCCGGAACTGTGGAACATACTCCGCGGCGACATGAGCTTCGTGGGACCGCGCCCCCTGCTGCCTGACTATCTGCCCCTGTATTCCGAGCGACAGTTGCTTCGGCACGGCGTCCGCCCGGGGTTGACGGGACTGGCGCAGGTCAACGGTCGAAACTCGCTGTCTTGGGAGCAGCGGTTCGAGCTGGATGTGCAGTACGCCAACGACGTAACCATCGCGGGCGACGCCAAGATCCTATGGCGAACGCTGCGCGTCGTGGTCAGCGCCAAGGGAGTTCATACAGAGGGTCATGTCACCATGCCGCGGTTTTGCGGATCGACTTCCGAAGGAACGATCCATGAGCGCGCAGCATAATTCACTTTACATCCTCGGAGCCGGCGGACACGCTCGCGTTGCAATTCAAACGGCGCGACTCATGGGACTGCACGTCGCGGGTTTGTTTGACGACAACTGTTCGCTCGAAGATCAATTCGTGATCGGTGCGCCCGTTATGGGCCCTCTGGGCCGCCTCGGGGAGGTGATGCCGCTGCCGTGCTTGATCGCCATTGGCGACAACGAGCGACGAGCCGAGTTGGCGAGGCGATTTCCCGGCCCCTGGGCGACTTTGGTGCATCCGCGAGCGTTTGTCGATGACACAGCGGAGTTGGGGCAGGGAACCATCGTGATGCCCGGAGCCGTCGTGAACGCGAATGCGCGAATCGGAGAGCACGCCATTATCAACTCCAATGCAACCGTCGAGCACGATTGTCGCGTTGGAAATGCCGCGCATGTGAGTTGCAATGCGTGCCTCACCGGCGGAGTCTCTGTCGGCGATCAGTCGCTGATCGGCGCGGGGGCGGTGATATTGCCGGGCGTGACCGTCGGGCGAGAAGCCCGCGTGGCCGCGGGAGCTGTGCTCACGCGAGCGGCGCCGGACAATGCAACCATGTGCGGCGTCCCCGCGCGACAAATGACGTCAAATCGAAATTAAGATTTCTCAAAACCTCCCAAGCCACATGACGATGCAGAAGGCTTCCTCCGCAGCAACCGCCACGGGCGATCGCATTTATCTGTCGCCGCCGCACATGTCGGACGCAGAACTCGAAATGCTCACCGCCGCATTCCGATCGAACTGGATTGCGCCCCTGGGCCCTGAAGTGGACGCGTTCGAGAGACAATTCGCCGAGAAGGTTGGCGTCAACCACGCCGTGGCCGTTTCCAGCGGCACTGCCGCGTTGCATTTGTCGCTCCTGGCCGCGGGCGTCAAGCCAGGGGACGAGGTCGTCGTATCGACGCTGACCTTCGTCGCATCGGTCAACGCCATTCGCTATTGCGGGGCGAATCCGGTGCTCATCGACAGCGATCGCGCGAGCTGGAATATGGACCCCGCGCTCCTGGAGGACGAACTCAAACGGGCCGATGGCGCCGGGCGTCGACCTGCCGCCGTTTTGGCGGTGGATATCCTCGGTCAATGCGCCGACTACGCTGCGATCTGCGCCATTTGCGACAAGTACGGCGTTCCGCTCGTTGAGGACGCCGCCGAGGCGCTCGGTGCGACGCTTCATGGCCGCCATGCGGGCGGCTTTGGCGCCTTTGGAGCGTTTTCGTTCAACGGCAATAAGATCATCACGACGAGCGGCGGCGGCATGCTTGTCACCGCCGACGGCAAGCTCGCCGAGCGATGCCGCTATCTGGCGTCGCAGGCCAAGGTACCCGCCGAGCACTACCAGCATGAAGAAGTCGGCTTCAACTACCGGCTCAGCAACTTGCTGGCCGCAATCGGACGGGCTCAACTCCAACGGCTTGACAACCTCGTCGATCGCCGACGCCAGATTTTTGCAAATTATCAGCGTCAACTCGAGGGGCTGCCGGGCGTTGAATTCATGCCGGAATTCGCCGGGAGTCGATCGAACCGGTGGCTCACGGCGGTGCTGATCGATGAAACCAGATTGAGGTGTTCGCCGCTGGATCTCTGCCGGGCGCTGTCCGCCGTGAACATTGAGGCGAGGCCCGTGTGGAAACCGATGCACCGCCAACCGCTTTACGCGAGTGCGCGCCGACGAGGGGGAGCTGTCGCCGACCAGCTGTGCCGGCGCGGTCTGTGCTTGCCAAGCGGCTCCAGTCTGACTGCGGCGCAACAGCAACGGGTCATCGACGTTGTGCGTACGACGATCTTGTCGGCGACTAAACGGCGAGCGGGGTGACAGTTGACCACGCAACTCCCCATCGTCTCGCAAGCCCGAGTCAACGAGCGGCCTTCGTCGACCGCCGTCCCGACAGGACCGTCCACTAGCCGCGGCTTGGCGTGGATGTTGGCAGGCAATCTCATCTTCGCCGCGTGCCAATGGGGTACGCAGATTGCCATCTCAAGGGTAGGCACCCAGACCCACGTCGGCCAATACGCCGTCGCGATAGCGATCGGTGCGCCCGTCTGGTTTCTGTTGAGCCTTCAACTCCGCGCGTTGCAGGCGAGCGACGCCTCCGGAGCCTTTCGCTTTGGGGACTACTGGAGGTTGCGACTTGCAACGATTCCTGCAGGTTTGAGTCTAATCGTCGCAGCCGTGCTTATCGCCTCCTACCGCGCCGAAACAGCGGCCGTCGTGATTGCCTACGGCGCCGCGAAGGCAATCGAGGCGCTGTCCGACGTGTGTCACGGGGCGCACCAACGCGGTCGACGGTTGCATGTGGTCGGACTTTCGCTGGCCATCAAGGGCGTTGCGTCAATCTCGGCCGTCGCGATCACGCTCTGGATCACGGGAAGTATGGCCTGGGCCGCAGCGAGCCTGGGGGGAGCGTGGTTGGCGCTGTTCTGGTTTCATGATCGCCGGCGCGGTTTGGAAGGCAATGCCACGCCCTCGTTCGCCGGCTGGAACACCGACCGCAGCTGGCAGCTGGTCCGCCTGGGCGCGCCGCTCGGCATCGGAATCACGCTCCTGGCAATTATCGTTTCCCTGCCCAACCTGCTGGTCGAGTCCGCGTTGTCGGAAGCGGACGTCGGCGTTTTTTCCGCGATGACTTGCCTCACCTGGGCCGGCATCCCGCTGATCAATGCCGTCGGTCAATCGTCGATGTGTACGCTGGGCAGCCTGTGGAGCGAACGGAACATCGCCGAATTGCGTCGCCTGACGCTGCGTCTCGCACTGCTCGGCGCGGCATTGGGATTGGCAGCACTCGCGGCGGTAGCGCTCTTCGGCAATTGGGCCATGACGACCATTTACGGTCCCGCCTACGGTGGTCATCCCGCCGCAATGTTGTGGCTCACCGCCGCGGCGGCGCTGCTGTACTGCACGCGGTCCGCGGCGGACGCTCTTACCGCGATGCGGTGCGCCCGCACGCATGTGTGCATTCATTCGGCGGCCGTGATCGGGATGGTTACGGCCGGATGGATGCTGCGTTCCACGCTAACGTTGGAAACAGCGGCCGAACTGCTTGCCGGCACGCTAGCGTTTCGCGGGATGACTTTGGCAGTGGCCTTCTTGTACGCCACGCGAGCGGCAAGTTCTGCCCGCGATTTGGCTCCCGTGACATCGCCGGACATCGCGGCGTCAGCACGGCGCGCGGCCGCATGATTCCGTTGACAGGTTTCCGCGGATTCTGTAGTTCACTACCTGCATAAGCCGCTACGGCGTGCATTAGACATTCGACATTCACCTCGGCTCGAGGCCTTCATGACACCGGATCCCCAGTTTTACTATGTCGCGGCCGCGGGTCTGCTCGGAGTTCGCACGAACATCAAGGACTTCAAATGGTCCTACGGGACGGCCATGCCCGAGGCGACGGCAGACGAGTTCCAAAACTGTCGTCTGCGCCTCACCGTCGAGTTGGACCGCAATCTGGAGCTCCCGCCCTGCTCGGAACGGCTCGGAAAATATCACTACTGGTCGGGAAGCGAGGGAAGCGACGCGATCTACTACGACCGCACGTTCATGTTCGGCCGGCAGCTGCGGCTGGCAGCGCAGGGGCTTTGCGGCGTTGAGCCGACGATTCGCGTCAACGGGGCCTATCTGCGGTACGTGACGCACCGCTTCATGAATCTGCATTCGCTGGGCTATATCCTGACCGACCTCGCATCGTTAATGCTATTGCATCAAGGCTTCGCTCCAATCCATTGTTCGGCGTTTCAGGCGGGCAATGCGACTGTCGTCGTCGCGGCGCCGCCCAACACCGGCAAGACCTTGACGAGCGTCTCGGCGTGCATGAACCGGGGCGCCAAGTTTATCGCCGAGGACCTCGCCATCACTGACGGCACGAACGTATATTCGATACCCTGGACTAGTACGTTCCGCTACTACAGTGACATCGACAAGAGCTGGGGCGCCCGCTTCGGAAACGCGGCCAAATCGATCTTCCCCCCGCTGGAACTCATCCGCGGCTCTCACCCGCGACCGATCACTGAATACCTGCCGCCGGAACAATTCGCTGACAACCAGCGCGTCACGCACGTGGTCGTACTCGAACGGGGCGAGTCCGGCGTCCGCACGATCGGCGACGACGAGGCGTTCCAAAAGCTCCGCAATTTGAATCGGTACGAGTTCAACTATTGCCGTGCTCCCATGCTCGTGGCGCACGAGTTCTTTAACCCGAAACTCGATATTGAAGGCGCCCACCGCGCCGAGGCTGAGATTCTCCAGACTCTTGCCAGCAACGCCGATGAGACGCTGGCCGTCACAACGCTCGATCCGCCGCGTTACGCCGATCTCATCCTGGAGGCGCTCGGCGAGAGAGCGGCAGATAACTCAATCGCGGTTGCGGCATGAAAATATTGCACGTTGTGACGACGCCCATCTCGCTGAATTTCGTGCGGGGACATCTCGACGACTTGCGAAGGCGCGGCTGCGAAATCCACGTTGCGGCGGCTCCAGAGCCAGAGCTATTCCGCTTTGCCGAAGAAATTGGCGCCACGGCGCACGGCGTACCGCTGCGCCGAAAGATCACGCCGCTGCTGGATCTGTGGTGCATTGGCGTACTGGCGTGGACATTGCGTCGAGTGCGTCCCGCGATCGTTCATGCACACACGCCCAAAGCGGGCTTGATCGCCATGATCGCAAGCTGGATCGCGCGTACGCCCGTCCGCCTCTATCACATCCACGGTCTGCCGGCGCAGACGGCCCGTGGAGTAACTCGCGTTCTGCTCAACGCCAGCGAACGCGTAGCATGTCGCCTGGCAAATCGAGTGTACTGCGTGAGCCCTTCGCTGCGCCGACTCGTCGAGGCAACGGGCATTTGCAATGCGGCCAAGCTTCACGTGCTAGGCAACGGCAGTATTGGCGGAGTCGACGCGACCGCGACCTTTAATCCCAGTCGTTTTTCTCGCCAGTATCGCGAATCTTTGCGCACCCAATTGAAGATCCCCTTTGAAGTCGCCGTCGTAGGATTTGTCGGACGGGTCGTTCGCGACAAAGGAATCATCGAACTCCTGGAGGCGTTTGACGCCCTGCGCGCCCGCCACAATCGGCTCCGGCTCCTGATCGTAGGTCCCGATGAGCGCAATAGCGGTCTGCCGCCGGAGATTTTGAACCGCCTGCGGTGCGACGAGGAGATCATCCGAGTCGACTATACGCGCGACCCGGCGCCGTATTTCGCCTGCATGAACGTCCTCGCCTTCCCGAGTCATCGCGAAGGATTCGGATTGGCGGCCATCGAAGCTGCCGCCATGGAAACACCGGTCGTCGCCACGCGGATCGTTGGATGCGTCGACTCGGTCGAAGACGGCGTGACAGGCCAATTGATCGCCCCCGGAGATGCGGCGGAACTGTGCAGCGCGCTCGACCGGTATCTCAGCGAACCGGAATTGCGCCGAGTTCACGGCAAAGCAGGCCGCGCTCGCGCTCTCGCCCAGTTTTCGCCGAAAGTCCTTTGGGCTGCGCTCTGGGCGGAGTATTGCGATTTGACCGGCGACCGGCGTCGCATGACTTCGGTGCGATCCGGTTCGGCGGCAGCGTAAACAGTTCCGTCACGGCATTGCCGCGATCCAGCAGCCAACGTCGACGTTGCGCGACCTCCGTTTGCGTAGGCGTTGCTTAAAGGCTGGCGAACGCTTGATCGACGGCGGTGAGGTTCTCGATCAGTGAGCCGTCTGATGCGTACCGGGAGGCGCTGCTGAACCGACTGGCGTAGTTGTAGAAGTCGATGCCCGAGGACAGATAGAACGTCGAGCCGGATAGAAACGATTCGCCCGATTGTTCATGGTAATAATCGACGTGGTCCGTCCCGCCTGAAGTTGCATAGGCTGATACGCGGCGGAAGCCGACGACTTCATTGCGAAAACCGTTGCCTGACAAAACCGCATCGGTCGGCCTGAAGACCAGATAGTCGTTGCCGGCCGAATCGTAGAGATAAGCTCGGTCGTCGCCGCCAGCCTCGGAATAGGCGAAGGCCTCGTCGAAATTGCCCGCATAATTCTTGAAAGCGTCCCCGGTCATGCGAGCGAATTCGGGGCGGCTGACAAACAGGTCGTCGCCCGCCGAATCATAGAAATAGGCGCGATCGAATCCATCGCGGCTTGCATACGCGTAGACCTGGTCGAATCCGGCAGCCCGGTGCGAGTATCCACTGCCGCTCAGCTGGCCGTATTCAGGCCGACCCTCGAAGACGTCGTTCCCATCCGAGTCGTAGAGATCGGCAACGTCCTTCCCGCCAGTTGCACTGGCGAGCGTTTGGTCGAATCCCCAGGCGTAATTGTAGAATCCCGCGCCGTGCATGCGAGCATATTCGGGAGTCGCGAGAAACCAATCGTCGCCTTGCGAGTCGTTGAACGTGGCGTGATCGAAGCCGCCTTCCGTGGCATAAACGTAGAGCGTATTGAAGCCGACCGCCTCGTTGTGAAATCCGTTTCCGGCAATGTACGCTGAGGCCGGGGTCGCGACGAATTCGTCGTCGTTCGCTGAATCGTAGAGGTACGTCCGATCATTCCCCCCAGCGGTTGAATAGCTGAACACGCGATCGAATCCGCGCGCCTCGTTGCTGAAGCCAACTCCGCTGAGCCGTCCGTACTCAGGTCGCGCGACAAAGAGATCGTTGCCCGCCGAATCAAACAAGTAAGCGGTGTCATCGCCGCCTGCGAGAGCGGCTGCAACGACGCGAGCAAAGCCGCTAGCAACGTTGTCAAACCCGTCGCCTGACAGTCGCACAGAATCGGGCTGAGCGGTGAACTGGTCGTCCCCCGCCGTATCGTACAGATAGACCGTGTCGCTGCCTCCGCCGCTGTACAACTCCTGCGACGCAAGACCGGAGGCAATCAGCCTGTATCCGGAACCGCGAATGGTCGCTCCGTTGCTGCGAACCTCGGCTGTCTCGGAGCCGGTCGAGCCAACGAAAAGCAAGGAATCGGAACCACCGGCCGCTGACACGACAATCTGCGAAACGGACGCCTTCGAAAAGCCGTATCCAATGTCATTGACGGTCAGGTAGAACGTGCTTCCTACGCTCACGCTGAACGCATCGTCGCCCCCAGTCCCGTTGGCGGTCACCGACGTCCCCACCTGGGCGACCAGGTTCGCCAGCGTGACGTCCACGTCGGCGTTGGCGCCCTGCAGACGCAGCAGGAAGACCTGCCCCGCCGCGGCGTTCACGTCGACGCGGCTGGTCGTGCCGGCCGTGGTTCCGTTGGCGATGAGGTTCTGCTGCGTGTCGTAAATCGAGACCGACACCGCGTCGCCGCCGGCCGAGAAGTTCGCCAGCGCGGTGAAGTATCCCGCTTGGCTCGCCGTGACGCGATACCACGATTCGCTGCTCACGCTCTGGTTGGCGTGCTGATCGAACGTGACCACGCCCCAATCTTCGGGCGTGAAGGGGACCGACGTGTCGGCGGTCACGTCGAACGCGTAGTACCCCAGCCCGTTGCTCGACGACAGGCCGACCGTGTAGGTTTGACCGGCCACCACGCTGAAGGTCGTCGAGGAGCCGCCCACGGCCTGCATCGAGGCGCCTTGCGAGTTGTAGGCGGTCCAGCTGGCCGCCATCTCGTGCGTGGTCGACGTGGCGTTGAAGGTGACCGTCCCGGTCCCCTGCGCCGTGAACTTGAAGTAGTCGACGTCGCTGAGATTGCTGATCATGCCGTTCATCGACATGCTGCCGCTCAGCGAGCCCATGTTGTAGGCGTCGACCATCGACGAACCGTAGTCGTCGGTCGGCATCAGGGCGTCGATCGCGTTCTGCAGATTGAGTCGCTTGAACGTGAGCCCCGTCGCCGAATCGATGAACGAGTCGGCGGTGGCCATCATGTGGTCGTAGATCGTGTCCTGCGTGATGCCGGTCATGCCGACCAGTTCCATCGCTTCGCGAATCAGGACGCTGGAACCGGCCACGTACGGCGACGCCATACTGGTGCCGCTCATGCCCTTGAAGTCGTTGGTGATGTTGTCTGCGTCGTTGCCGGCGTAGTCGGGCACCGTGCTGGTGATCCCGCGGCCCGGGCCGGCGATGGCGCGCGTGCTGCGCTGGCTGTAGTAGCTCAGCAGGCCGCTGTCGTCGACCGACATCACCGGCACGACGTGCGAACTGGCCGCCGGATAGCTCAAGCCGGTTGTGTTGAAACTGGTGAACGCGTTGCCCGCCGACACGGCGATGAAGATGCCGTCGGCCTCCAACTGGGCGAACTCTTCTTCCAGGTTGGCCCAGGCGGGGATGCTCTCGGCGTTCCAACTCGACACGCCAATCGACAGGTTCACCGTGGTGATCGGATTCTCGAACGCGTTGCGGTTCTGATGGACCCATTGCAGGGCGCTCTCGACCCAACTGAAATAGCCGGCGCCCGTGTCGTTGAACACGCGCAACCCGACCAGGTCGACGCCCGAGGCGACGCCGTGGTTGGCGGTGTCGCTGCTGCCGATGATGCCCGAGACGTGCGTGCCGTGCGAGCCGGAGGGGCCGTCGTCGTAGGGGTCGGCGTCGTTCTCGGTAAAGTCCCAGCCGCCGACGACGCGGTAGTTGGCCCCCAGGCCGCCGCCCAGAGCGTAGTGGTCGTATGCAATGCCCGAATCGATCACCGCCACCGTTTGGCCGGCGCCGTTGAAGCCGTAGTTCGCGTTGACGGAATTCCAGCCGGTGAGATTGTGGGCCGACGCCAACATCTGCTCGATGTTGTCGAACTCCGCCTCCAGCAGATCGCGATCCTCGTCGGTAATCCAAAAGTCAGGCGTGGCGCCTTCCACATGCTGCGACAGCGGCGGCAGCGCATCAGCGGGCGCCGACGAGTCGGCAGGACTCGTCTCGACATGCTGCACCAACGACGGCAAACCATCGTCGAAGCCATGGTGTTCGATCGCGCCGCCCAGCAAGTCGGCCAACGGATCGGCCGACATCACCACGCGCGGTTCGAGAGTCTCGATCCGTCCTTGCAAATTGGTCTTCCGTGTTGACTGCTTGCGCATCGAAGGTGTTCATCCTGCTTCGCGCGGGGCGAGCGGCGATCAAGGCGCGAACGCCAAATCGAGAGCCGCAGCAACCGTGCGCGAAGTCCGTAGCCAATCGAGAAGTATGGAGACCGTGACGCTCGTGTGAAGCGTTGAGCCGAAAAAAGCCGACAAGAGCTGCCCAGGAGCAGACCGCCACGAGCCCCCCGGCGCGTGGCGACATTGAAACTCTAGTTCAACTTTTCTTGGCCCGTCGGCCCGCCCGCAGATGGCGAGTTGCGTCCGTGGCGGCCGATCACCCTGCGGCGGCTGCGCGTTGGCAAACGTCCCCTTTGCCGAGAAAACGCGCTGTCGGACGGCGACGTCGTGTTGCCGAAAGTCAACACTCACTACGCGGCAACCGAGCGCGAGTTCGTCTGATCTCTTGGCCCCCGCGTTCCGCACGCCGCCGAGTGCTAGCACCCGCAAACTCGCCGCGAACCCCCGTAAACCCCGCATTTCGCTGCATTTCGCCGGGGACGCAGCTTCACCTCGTCCGCCCGCCAGGTCGCCGCTCGCGGCCCCGTCGCGGATTGGCGCTGGAAGCCGGTCCGTCGGCGAATCGAAGCGATCTCCACTTGCACCGCAAGGGATGCGCTGCCTCGACTCTTGGTGCTGATACACTATTGATAGTCTTGCCATCGCCGTGGAAGTCCGTTTGACGCCCGACGACGGCGCGACCCGCGTTTCGACCACGACCCCGATGAACTGCAACATGTCGCACCCGCGCCGACAGCTCGCGATGATCGCCGCAGCGACGACGCTGATCGCCGTCACGTGGATTGCGCCGCTCTATCCGCGCGAGCAATGGCTGCAGCACGCCGCGACGATTCCGCTGCTGGTCGCCGCGGTTGTTGCGGCGCGCCGCCGGTGGTTGTCCGACGCCGCGATCGCCTGCTGCCTCGCATTCCTGCTCTTGCACGCGTTGGCCGCCCGCTGGATCTACAGCTACGTGCCGTACGAAACGTGGTGCGACGCGGCGTTCGGCAGCGGCCCGGCGGAGTGGTTCGGCTGGCGGCGGAACCACTTCGATCGACTCGTGCATGTCGCGTTTGGCGTGCTGCTGACGCCGCCGTTGCGGGAGCTCGCCCAACGCGCCGGCCTGCGGCCCGTGGCAGCGTGCGCCACGGCCTGGCTAACCGTGGCTGGCGCCAGCGCATGCTACGAGGTCTTCGAATGGCTGCTGGCCGTAGTCGCCGCCCCGGAGATGGCCGAGCGATACAATGGACAGCAAGGCGACCCGTGGGACGCCCAAAAGGACATGGCCCTGGCGATGGCCGGCAGCACCGCGGTGCTTGCTTGGTACGCATTGCGTGCGAAAATCAAGCGGCAGCGTCACCCCTGACCGCCTGTTGCATCAAGGGACTCCCCTCGCGGGGCGTCGCCGCGAACCGCCGCCGCGTAAAGCGCTCCCCAACCGACTCCAAATATGCCGCAATCAAAACTCAAATCCTGGGCTCCCTACGCGGCGATCGTTGGCGCGGTCGTGCTGACGGCGTTCGCCGGCTCGCAGTTTGGCCCCGGCGACTGGTATCGCGCGCTGGAAAAGCCAACTTGGACGCCGCCCAACTGGATCTTTCCCGTGGCCTGGACGACCCTGTACGCCATGATCGCGGTGGCGGGGTGCCTGCTGTGGCGCACCGGCGGGCTGCGGTCGCCGGCATTTCGCATGTGGATCGGGCAGCTCGCCCTGAACGCCGCTTGGAGCGGGATCTTCTTCGGTCTGCAACGCCCCGGGTGGGCGCTGGCGGATATCGGGCTGTTGCTGGCCGCGATCGCCGCGACGATCGCCCTGGCGTGGCGCCGCAGCCGGGCCGCGGCGTGGTTGTTGGCGCCCTACCTGGCGTGGGTCGCGTTTGCCACGGCATTGAACGTCGCCATCTGGCAGCTGAATCGGTGAGGGCGCGGTCTGGAGCGGTGAGTTCGGGGGCGGTGAACAGGGGGTGGTTAGCAATCGACTGCAAACAGGGGGCTCATGCCCCCCGCTCGCCTGGCGGGGATGCGCGATTGCGGGTCCCACTGGCCGTTGCCGAACCCGGGGACCGCGGAACGTCTCTTGATTGAAACGCCCGGCTGAGGGAACATGCCGCTTTGTTTCCCCGCCGCGCGGCTTCGCCCGCGACCGCCTTCCTCCCGCCGAACCGCCCGCCATGGCCGCTGCCGACGCTTCCTCCCCTGACGATCGCCCCGAAAACGCCAAATCCGGCGGCCGCGCCGCGTCGCGCAATTTCATCCAGCAGATCATCGACGCCGACCGAGCCGCGGGCAAGAACGGCGGCCGCGTCCACACGCGGTTTCCGCCCGAGCCGAACGGCTATCTGCACATCGGCCACGCCAAGAGCATCTGCCTGAATTTCGGCCTGGCCAATGAGTACGGCGGCAAGTTCAATCTGCGGTTCGACGACACGAACCCGGTGAAGGAAGAGCAGGAGTACGTCGACGCGATCATCGACGACGTGCATTGGCTGGGGGGCGAGTGGGACGACCGGCTGTTCCACGCCAGCGACTACTTCGAGCAGCTTTACGACTGGGCGGTACAGCTCATCAAGGCGGGCAAGGCGTACGTTTGCGACCTGAACGCTGAGGAGATGCGCGCCCACCGCGGCACGCTGACCGAGCCGGGCAAGAACAGCCCGCATCGCGACCGCAGCGTCAAGGAGAACCTGGAACTGCTGGAGCAAATGCGGGCCGGCAAATTCCCCGACGGCAGCCGCACGCTGCGGGCCAAGATCGACATGGCCTCGCCCAATCTAAACATGCGCGACCCGGTGATGTACCGCATCAAGCACGCCCATCACCAGCGCACGGGCGACGCGTGGTGCATCTATCCGTCGTACGACTACACGCACGGCCAAAGCGACTCGATCGAGGGGATCACCCACTCGATCTGCACGCTGGAGTTCGAAAACCACCGACCGCTGTACGACTGGTTCTGCCGCGAGTTGGGCATTCATCATCCGCAGCAAATCGAGTTCGCGCGGCTCAATCTCACCTACACGGTGATGAGCAAGCGCAAGCTGCTGGAGCTGGTGCGCGACAAGCACGTGGCCGGCTGGGACGACCCGCGAATGCCGACGATTCGCGGCCTGCGCCGCCGGGGCTACACGGCCGAGTCGATTCGCGCTTTTTGCGAGCGGATCGGCGTGGCCAAGTTCAACAGCACGATCGACATGGGCTGGCTGGAAGACGCGGTGCGCGAGGACCTCAACGAGCGCGCCCCGCGGGCGATGGCCGTGCTGCGGCCGCTGAAGGTGGTGCTCACAAATCTCAAGGCGGGCGAAACGCGCACCGTCGAGGCGCCCAATCACCCCCAGAAGCCCGAACTCGGCGTGCGCAAAGTGCCGCTCACCCGCGAGATCTACATCGAGCAGGACGACTTCATGGAGGACGCCCCCAAGAAGTTCTTCCGACTCAAACCGGGCGGCGACGTGCGACTGCGCGGCGCGGGGATCATCACCTGCGACGAAGTCGTGAAGGACGCCGCCGGCGCCGTGACCGAGTTGCATTGCACGTTTGACGACGACCACAGCCGCAAGGTCAAGGGCACCATTCACTGGGTCAGCGCCGAACACGCCCTGAGCACCGAAGTGCGGCTCTACGACCGGCTGTTCAACGTCCCCAACCCCGACGATGCGAGCGAGGGCAAGACGTTCCTGGACCACCTCAATCCGGACTCCATCGAGGTGGTCGCCGACGCGAAACTGGAGCCGTCGCTTGCCAACGCGGAGCCGGGCAGTCGATACCAATTCGAGCGGGTGGGCTACTTCTACGCCGACCCCCTCGACAGCCAGCCGGGGCGCCCCGTCCTGAATCGCACCGTGACGCTCCGCGACAGTTGGGCGAAGGCCGCGGGAACCGCTTAAACGGTCGCCTGAACGCGCCCACCGGCTCGACACGCATGCACGTGGGGGGAGAGTCGCGTCGGTCGGCAACGGGCAGCCGGCCTACTTCTCAACTGGCTCGTGCGCATCGGGCACGCCCGCGCGATAGACCATCGACTCGGTCTGCGGGCCTTGGCCCAGGCGGGCGCGGGCTTCTTGCACCAACATCGAAACCTGCTGGTGAACGTCGTCGCGGACTTCAATGGGCGTCCGCTCGTCGGGCGCCACCGGCGCGCCAAAGACGACTGCCGCCCGAATGCGTTTCAATCCGGCAACCCGCTTGAGGTGCGACATGAACGACTCTTCGCCATAGCAGGCGTCGGCGTGATCGTAGGCGATTCCCACCGGCACGATCTCGGCCCCCGCGCGCTCGGCCGCTTTGAACGCTCCCGGACGAAACGGACGCACCAGGTCGCCGGCAAACGCCGTCCCCTCGGGAAACATGCCCACTCCCTCGCCGCGGGCGAGCGCCTGGTCGACTTCCTTGAGCACCTCGGCGCCGCTGCGGCGATCGGCCCGATTGACGAACAGCGTGCCGATCCGCCGGGCGCCGGGACCAATCAACGGCCAATGCGCCAAATCGTGCCGACTGATGGCATGCGCCTGGGCGTAAGTCAGCAAAACGCCAATGTCGAGCGAACTGCGATGGTTGAGCACAAAGATGCGTCCGACGCCGTCGGCGGCAACGCCGGGATAGACCCCGCCGGGAAATCCATCCAACCCGTCAATCTTGGCTTGGACTCCGTACAGCCACAGCAATCCGCCGGCCCAGCGGGGCACCCACCGGTTGATCACGTCGATCTTTTTCCGCCGGCCGCGCAGCAGGAAGCCCAATTCCAGGCCGCTCCAGCAACCGATCGTGATGGCGACCAATCCGAGGATGCGCCAGGCGACGCGCAGTTTCAGCAGCAGGCGGCTCATAAAGCGTCGCAGGGAACCAAGGGAGCGGGCCGCAATAAGGCGGCTTTCGAGCGAGCGGGCAGGCTACCACAAACGCTCCCGGCTGCCCATCCGCGAATCGCACCGCGGTCGCTGGAATCACTCCGCGGGCGCGCCGGAAACTGCGCGACTCGACGCCTGGCGGCGAAGGTCGCGGGCGAGCATGACGGCCATGTAGCCCAAGCTGGCCGCGGCGCCGGCCAGCAGCGACCACGCGGCGCCGGTCACTCCATAACCCGAAACCAACGGCCAAGCGGTTCCCAATGTGACGACCAGCGTGACGACTTCGCCCCAGAATTGGTTTCGCGTGTCGCGTACGGCCGACAGGGCGTTGGAAACCGACATCCCCACCGACGTGATGACCGAATTGAACCCCAGCACGGCCAAGGCGCCGGCCGCCACGGCATATTCGGGCTTGAACACCGTTGCGAGAAACCAGTCGCCCGCAAGCCACAAGAACACCGCCACCGAACCCAGCGTGACGGCAAACAGCGCGATTCCCTGCCACATGACGCGCAGCATGGCGCCGGCGCCGCCGCGCACGTAGGCGGCAATCGTCAACGGTCGCAAATAATTGCTCACGCCGCGAATAAACACCCACGCCACGCCAACCAACGTGCTGCACACAGCCAGTTGGCTGACCGTGGTCTTGTTGGCCGCCCACAGCACGAGCCAGGGCATGGCGAAGCGGCTGAAGTTGCCAACCAGGCGTCCCGCCACCAACCAGCGCGAGTAGGCCCAATGTTGTCGCCAGTGGGCGCGAACGCGCCGTCGGTTCACCGCCACCGGCAGCGGCCGGGCCAGGTACCACGACAGGCAACTCAGCGCGGTCGCAGCGCCCACCACCACGAACACCGCGGGCACGGTCAGTCGGCCCAGAGCGGCCAGCGCCCCCAGCAGTACGACTTGCACCCCCAGCACGATCGAGTCGCCGACGATGGCCGATCGCATTTGCATATGCGCGAAGGCGACGCTGCGCAAGAACTCGCGCAGCAGATACGCCGGCGCGGCAAAAACCAGCACCCAAATGCCGAGCGTCATTGGCGTGGCGCCCTCGGCAAACGCCAAGTAAATGCCGTACGCCGCCAGCCCCTGCGAAGCGGCGACGATTGAGATCGCCAAATGAAACAGCGTGCTCCCCAGAAACTCTCCAGGGCGTTCGGTCCGCTGACGGTGCAGAAACACCATATACGGCGTCGCGAGCATCCGCTCCTGCAACACGCTGACGAAAATCACGATGGAGAAGCAAAGGGTGTAGACGCCCGGCGACTCCTCGCTGCCAAACTTGCCGATGAATACCATCGTCAAAAAATTCGTGGCGCTGGCGAGCGCCTGGTCCACCAGCGCCAACCCGCCACGGCGAGCGCCCGTGGAGGTCGAGGCCCGGCGCAAGCGCTGTCTCCAACCCGTCGGCGCGGGTGCGTCGCCGGGGGCGGACTCGCTCGATTCGCCCGCGTGCGGGGCGGGCAGGGCGGCGGATGGCATGGCAGAAGGCCGGGGCAGGGTTGGGCGGGGGCGGCCGCGCCGCCATCATCTGATCCTAATCGCCCCCGCGCAAAACCGCAATTTTGCCGCCCCCGGGCAGCCGACTAAGCCTCCGCGTCGCCGGCAAAATCGGCGCCGCCCGACTCCTCGGCACCCGCTCCGTCCGCCGGGGCGCCCGCATCGCGGGCCACTTCGCCCCAATTGGCGACAAACCGGTGTTCGCACTTCGGGCACTTCACCGATTCGCCCAGAAACTTCATCGGTGCATCCTTGCCATGCTCGCACGCAGGGCAAGTGAGATGGAACCGCAGCGCAGGGTCGTCAAGCTTCGCGAACTCCTCGTCGGGCACGCGCTTGAAATGAATGTCGTCGGTCTCCAGCGTCGAGAGCTGTTCGACCGACAGGTCCACGATCGAAGCAATCCGATTCGCCTGCCAACGGATGGCGTCTTCAAACAGATTCCGCACCGTGCGGCCGTTGCCGAAGTGCCGATCGCGGCGCTCGTACAACCACGTGAACCCCAGCATCAGCTTGCCGCGCGTCCGGGCGCTGATTTGGTAGAGGTTCTTGCCGCACATCAGGCCAAAGATGCCGGCGAGCTCCAAAGGCGTGTAGTCGACGAAATCCAGCTGCCGACTAAATCGCGACGACAGCCCGGGGTTGGACCGCAGCAGCATGGCCATTTCCACAGGATAGCCGGCGAGGATGATAACCAGCCGCTCGCGGTCGTCCTCCATGCGCTTCAGCAACGTCTGCACCGCTTCGTGCCCGAAGGGGTCT
The DNA here is from genome assembly GCA_020427145.1 of Planctomycetales bacterium. GTDB lineage: Bacteria > Planctomycetota > Planctomycetia > Pirellulales > Lacipirellulaceae. The sequence continues at coordinate 18,184 of JAGQOU010000041.1, forward strand.
TCCCCGTCGCTGGCGATCAGCGTGTACGCCTCGTCGATGAACAGCACGCCGTCGAGCGCTTCGTCGATTTTCTTGTTGCTCTTGGGCCCCGTTTGCCCCGCGTACTCGGCGACCATGCCGCTGCGGTCGGTTTCGATGAGGTGCCCTCGCTTGAGCACGCCCATGGCGCCGAAAATGTTGCCGACGATGCGCGCCACGGTGGTCTTGCCGGTGCCTGGATTGCCGCCGAAGACCATGTGGAGGCTGAGATTCGTGTTGGGGAGTCCCGCTTCGGCGCGTTTTTTCTGCACCTTCAGAAAATTCGCCAGCGTGTGAACTTCTTGCTTGATGCCGTCCAACCCGATCAGCTTGTCGAGTTCCGCCAGCGCGTCGGCGAGCCGCTCCTCGGGCGGTTTTTCAGCCGGCGTCTCCGCTGCAGCGCGGCCGGCCTCGGTCTTGACGAGGCCGCCGGTTTTCGCGGCGTCATCGTGCTGCTGGCGCGCTTTGCGAATGGCCGGCAGCTCGTCGGCGGTCGAGTAAATCTTCTCAATCGCCTGCGCCCCGGCCCGCTCGGCCTCTGCGTGCTCGCTCGGCTCGTCAATCGGGATCGCCCGCAGATGGACCCGCAGTTCGTCCTGAATCGTCTTGATTCGCGCCGCCTCGGTCGGGCGGATTGGCCCGTCGGCCCGGGCGATGAGATTCGCCAGCCGAACCACGATGGTCTCCAAATCGCTAATCCGGTTGCGCAGCGGAGCGATCTGGTCAAAGGGCCGCACCAACGCGTACCACTTCAGTTCCATCGCCCGGGCCGACATGGTCTGCAACGTCTCGCGCAGCTGATCTTCGGTGAGCCACTGGCTCCAGAGGTGAAAGATAAGCACCTCGGCCAGAAATTTCTCGTTCTTGCTCCAGCGGCGGTCCGCCTCGCACACGGTCACAAACACCTTCACCGCCAACGCTTGATGGAGGTCGTCCATCAACTGGATGAACTTTTCGCCGGAGTCGGGCAGCAGGTGGGCGTGCTCGCGCGCCGCCAACTCGCCGCTCGAGACGTACAGGTCGCGACATTGACCCAAGAGTTGGCGAAATTGCGACGGCAGGTCGGGGAATTCGAACGACGGCATGTCGCCTATTATCAGCAGCCAGGGGCCGGTGGCAAGCGATCGCCTGGACGGGGTTTCGCGGGCCCCCTAGACCAAGCCATTGCGAACCGCCCAAACGGCCGCTTGGGTGCGATCGGCGACGCCGATCTTGCGCAAGATATGCTGAACGTGCTCTTTGACCGTCTCGTAGCTAATCGACAGCGCCAGGGCGATTTCCTTGTTGCTCAGCCCGTTGGCCAGTTGCTTGAGCACGTCGTGCTCGCGTTGGGTGAGAGCCGCTTCAAGTTCCGCGGGCAGGCGCGGCGTGGCCATGGCGCCGCTCAGCTTGCGCAACGTCTCGGTCGACCAGAGCGATTCGCCGCGGGCGACCGAGCGCAGCGCGTTGACAATCTCCGGCGCCGGCGCGGTTTTATCGAGATAGCCCGCGGCGCCCAACGCCACGGCGCGGGCCTGATACGTCGGATTGTCGTAGCCGCTCAGCAACAGCACCGGCACCTCGGGAAACTCCGAGCGCAGCTTCGCGAGGCAGGCCAATCCATCGACGCGCGGCATCCGCACGTCCAGCAAGACGAGATTCGGCCGGTGTCGACGCGCCGCCTCGAGGGCTTGCTCGCCGTCGGAGGCCTCGGCGAGGACCTCGATATCGCGTTCCTGCTCCAGCATGCGCCGCAACCCGGCGCGAACGACATCGTGGTCGTCGACAATCAACAAACGAATCGGCATGACGCGCACTCCCCCCGGCGAAGAAAACCGTCGCTAGCAGACCGCCAGCGACGGTCCGCGCGCAAGTTCCTTCGATTTTGATGACCTGATAAGTTGTGCGCCCGCGAAAGATGCTAGCACCATACTGGCTTTTCTGCGGGGGAAAAAGGGCTATTGAAAGATCAATCGCGGTTGGCCCCCAAACGGGGTATCCGCCGTTGCTGCGACCCGCGCAACGCGACGGCTCCCGGGCTCTGCGACCGCGCAACGAACAACCCCGGAAAACCTCCGTTTACTTCGCCGCGCGATTCGCGGATACTCGGCCTCGGCGACGTTCGTCCCAGCTACTCTTGCCGTCCCTCGGAGCGCCCCTCGCAATGTCAACCTTGTCGATGAACCAGGTAACGACCTACCGGTGGAATCTTGACGAGGAAGTTCAGCGTTATCGCGAAGCTGGCTACGAAGGCATCGGCGTGTGGCGGCAGAAATTGGCCGACTTCGGCGAATCGCGCGGCATCGACCTGATCGCCGAATCCGGCCTGCGCGTCACCCATTTGGCCTGGGCGGGCGGGTTCACCGGCAGCGACGGGCGGACGTTCAACGAGTCGATGCACGACGCGATCGAGGCCGTGCAGACCGCCGCCGCCCTGCAAGCGGGCTGCCTGGTCGTGTACCCCGGCGGCCGCAACAATCACACTTACCGTCACGCCGAGCGCCTGCTGCACGCGGCGCTCGACGAACTGCTGGACTACGCCACCGCGGCCGACGTCGTCCTGGCACTGGAGCCAGTGCATCAGGCCTGCGCCGCCGAGTGGTCGTTTCAAACCGAGGCGGGCGAGGCGGTGGCGTTTATCGAACGATTCGCCAGCCCGCATTTGAAGCTGGCGCTCGACGCGTACCACTTCGGCGACTGCCCCGAAGTGTTGGCCAATCTCGGCGAATTAGCGCCCCATACGGCGTTGGTGCATGTGGCCGATCGCCGCGAACCGCGGAGCATCGATCAATCTCGCTGCGCCTTGGGCGCGGGCGCCATTCCGCTGGCCGAATTCGTCACCGGCCTGATTGACGCGGGCTATGCCGGCGACTTTGACGTGAAGATCTACGGCCCCGACGCGACCCCGGCCGATTACGAGTCGCTGCTGGCATCGTCGTTGGCGGCCAGCGACGCCTGGTCGCCGGTTCGCGGCGGCTAGAGTTGAGATGGCCCGTAAGCTGATCATCGACGACGGCCTGGAGATCCCCGCCGAGCATCTTCAGCTGACCTTCGCCCGCAGCGGAGGCCCCGGCGGTCAGAACGTCAACAAGGTCAATTCCAAGGCGGTGTTGCGCTGGTCGCTGACCACGACCGCGGCGGCCGGTCTCCTGCCCGGCGGCGTGATCACGCGGTTTCGCGAACGCTACGGCAATCGCGTCACCACCGATGGCGACGTGGTCATCGCCGCCGACGAAAGCCGCGATCAAGGAGCCAACGTCCGGGCCGCCTACCAGCGACTGCGGCAAATGCTGCTCAGCGTGGCCAAGCCGCCGCGACCGCGCCGGGCCACGCGACCCTCGCGGGGCTCGGTGGAACGCCGCCTGCAAAAGAAGCAGCAGAACTCGCAAAAGAAGCAACGACGCCAAGGCCCCCGGCCGGGCGACGAGTAATCCCGCCGGGCCATTCCGCCGGGCGACCGCGAACAGTGCGTTCGGGCAGTCGCCTTTCTCGATCTTTGCTAATCCGCAAAATCGTTGCCTTTCCCCAGCGGAAAGGGACTTTGGGCGACGGTTCCCTCAGGGAATCGCAAAAAAACTTGGAGATATTTGGCGACTTGCTAAACTAGCAACTGTTCAACCGCCACGGATTGGCGTGCGTTCGCAGACGGTCCCGGGGGGAACCGGCGGCGCGCATGTTTGCACCGTGGGTTGTGCTGCGCCCAGCGTGCTGAGCGCGGTTCGCTCGCGACCGTTTAGCTACTTTTCTCGCTTGCCTTTGCCATGCGTCATCCCCTCTCCCGCGGGGATTTAGCGCAACCGCCGTATCGAGACAACTGTCCCGCGCCGCATGACCGCGCGCCACAACTCGCACTCGGGGACATTTCCAGGAGGAACCGACTCATGCCGACCGCCAACTCCCTGCCCGCTGCTTCCGACATCCGCGCATCGTGGATGGAGCACCAGATTCTTGACCATGTGAAGCAAGCGCTCCGCGTCACGCTCGACTGGAAGACGCCGGCGATCGGCCTGCCGCGCAAAGCGTCGAGCCTGCAGTTCACCCTGAACAGCTTTCAGACGCATCTCGAACGTTTGATGAATTTCGAGGAGCGCGACGGCTACATGGTCTTCGTCGCCGAGGTGAATCCCAATCTGGAAGTCCGCATCAAGAGTCTTGAGGACGACCACGAGACGTTCCGCCACACGCTGGAGAGCCTGACCCCGGCGATTCAGGACCTGGCTGAGTGCGATGCGCAGCGATTCGAAGAAATCTGCGCCGAAGTGGCCCGCCTGCTCGACGCGGTGGATCGGCACGATTCCGAGGAAATTGAGCTGCTGCAGGAAGCCATGCTGTATGACGCCGGCGGCGAGGGGTAATCCGCAGCGAGGCCGCGGAGGGCCTTTTCGCGAGCAAATCGCGTCTCGGCATAGCCTGAGATTGTGCGGTAGAATATTATTGGGGCAAGAGATCGATCGACTCGCCTCAAACACCCATCGCATGCCATGGGCCGTCCGCCGGCTAAACATCTCGACCGTATTCTCGCCGACTGGGCGTTTGAGCCGGGCCAGCCGCAGGCGCGCCGGGTGGTCGGAGCCGATGGTCGCGAGCTCCTGCAGCTACGCGTCGATATGGGCGTCTTGCAGTTGGAGACGGTCGGCCGACCCGATAGCGAGCGCCCGCACGGGTTTCCCACCTACTACGATTATCTCGTATCCGCCGCGTTCGAGGAGGGCGACCGCTTCGTCCTCAACGACGATCGTTGCCTGCAAATCGATCGCGAGTTCTATCAGTTCTACCATCGCCGGATCTGCTGGCTGGCGCTGCGCGAATACGGTCGGGCCGCCCAGGACGCCGAGCACACGCTGCGGCTGATGGATTTCAGCTCGGCCAATGCGCCGGTCGAGGAATGGGCGTGGATGCACGAGCAATATCGGCCGTTCGTCATGTTTCACCGTATCCAGGCGACCGCCCTGGCGGAGCTGGAGAGTTCGAACCCCGAGGCCGCCGTGCAGGCGATCGATCTCGGGCTGGAACAACTCGCCGCGGTGCTGGATGAAAAGGAATTCGACGAGGACGGCGACGAGGGGGACGACGACGCGTTCGTCGAGAAACTGCGCGAAATGCGGGGCTCGATCGCAGAGCACTACGAGCTGAAGCCGTCGCTAGCCGACCAACTCGCCCAAGCCATCGCTGCGGAACAATACGAGCGCGCCGCCGAGATCCGCGATCGAATGTCCCGCGCCTCACGCAAGTCGTAGCGGACCGACTGGCGATTATGCGCCGGGGCTCTCCGCGTTGCGGGTATCTCTCGCGGCGCGAGGCTCGCGCGAAATGCACGGCTCATCGAGCCGCGACTTTTCGATTCGTTAGCTGGCGCCCGGTCCGCGTGCGTGCCGGCATGGCAGTTCTTTCGTGGCGCATGTCAAAACTACTCAGGCAGGGCGCCGGCGCCGGCGCCGCCAGCATCGTCGTAAGTGCTTATCAGCCCCCATTGTTTTGCCGTTTCGCCCCCCGCGGCGATCCGTTGGCATGTTGTGTGCGTAATGGGACTATCGCGTCGGTTGTGACGCCGAGAGTCTCATCTACCAATGGAGTGACGCATGTTAGTTCTCACACGGAAGCAAAACGAGAAGATTCAAATCGGCGAAAACGTGACCATCACGGTCGTTCGCACCAAAGGCAAGACGGTCCGCATCGGGATCGAAGCCCCCAGCGACATGAGCGTCCTGCGCGGCGAACTGGTGTTCGACGCGGACGAGACGCCGACGGCCGAGGCGGAATCGAAGGACGGCGAAACCCAGGGTAAGGTCAGTTCCCCTGGCGTCGCTCGCCACGCTGGCGTTCGCGACGGCAATTGGGACACCGCCCGCAGTTCAGTCAAACCGGCGTCCGCGCCTGTCGTCGCTGGCAGCACGGCCGGCTGGTCGCCGCTGCGAACGATGGTCGAGGCGCGCAAGTAGCGACCAACGACCGGACCGAGCCGGCGGCTATCGCACCGTCGCCGGCTCGCGGGACGGCCCCGCCGAAACGCGCTCCGGCCCCGCCGACACGGCCCTGGGCGCCGCGACCTGCGGCGCAGGATCCGCGGTCGACGATGCGTAATGCACGCCCGTGCCGTACGGGTACTTGCGCAACTCCTCGAGGTGCGCCAACAGCACGCGGCGCACTTCCAAGATGCTTTGCGGGTGCCGATGCACGCTCATGTGGTCGGCCGGAACCACGATCTGCGATTCGGCCTGCTCCACCTCGGCGCTGGCCAGCGACACTACGCCGTCGCCTTCGCCGGCAATCCACATCGAGATTTTCTTCGTCAGTCCGTCGTCGTCCGCCTGCCCGACCACGTTGTGATATTTCACCCACGGCCCCGGGTCGGCCGTCAACAGCGGCGGAATGAAGGGCGAGTGGGGCGAGAGCGAATCGATGCTGGTGTTGATCCGCAGCGTCGTGTCGGGGCGAAAGAAGCCGGGATTGCGGGCAAACAATTCGCTTTGGCCGCGCAGCATCTGCGACGGAATGCGAATGAGCTTGTTGCTCAGCCAGCGCGTCACGTCGTTAGAAAAGTCGCTTCCCTTGTGCGGCGTGCCGATCGTCACCACGCGGCGGATCGAAGGGTTCGGCGCGAAAAAGTAGGTGTTCGCCAACTCCTTGCGCAATGGATCGTCGGCCTGCAGTTCTGCGAACGGGTGGTCGCTGGCCGTCTTCCAGAATTTGTCGCCGCTGTCGATCGTCTGCAGCTTCGCCACCAGGCCGCCCATGCTGTGTCCGACCAACACCATCTGATCCAGCGCCGGCGCCTGTTTGGTCGGGTCGAGCGCTTGACGCATATTGGCCAGGTCGATGCGCATCTGCCCGGCCGAAATCCAGAACGGCTGGCCCGTGGGATACAGGTAGAACCAGAACTGGTAATAGTCGCGAATGTACGGATCGCTGCGCAGATCGTTGAACATCTCCATCCACGTGACCGGACTCGACCACAGTCCGTGGACCATCACCACCGGAATCTTGTCGGGGCTGTACGGTTCGAGCATGTAGAGCCCGGACAGCTGTGCGACCTTGTCCGGCTTGAGCAAGCCCAGCGTGGAGACGCGGTTGTCGTCGAGCGCGGGTTGGCTGAGGTAGTACGCCAGCGGCGTGCTGAGATCCGTCTCCAGCGGCACCTTGGCGTCCGCGACCTGCACCGCCGTGGTTTCCAACGGATCGTACAGCTCCAGCACCGCGCGCGTCACCGGTTTGCCGGCCACCGCCGGCGATTGCGCCGGGGCCGCCGGTCCTACGTAATCCTGCGGCGCCGCGTCGGATTCGATTCGCAGGAAAGCCGTGATGGGAAACGACAGATCGGGCGGATAGAACTGCTCGTCAGGCTCCGCATCGGCGTGGTGCCGTCGCATGGCGATCAGCGGCACGCCAAGACCGAAGTTGTGATAGTGGTTGCGCAGGCCGTGAACCTCGTAATCGGTGACGAACTCGACATGGTCAAGGTCTTCACGATGCCAGCCCTTGCTCTTAAGCTGGACTTGCAAGTGGCAATCGCTGTCGCCGCAGTGAATCACGTGCGACGTGCCCGGTTGCAGCCCGCCGTTAGCCTGGGCGATGCGCAGCGTGCCCTCCAGCGCGCCGTTGTACAGGTCGCACGCGCGGCGAAACTGCGGATCGTAAGGATTGCTGTTCGCTGCGTAGCCGCCGTCGAACAGGTACCGATACGACTGCAGCACTGAAACGCCGTACAGTTCGAAGGCTTCCTTCGACTTCTTGGCGGCTTCGGCCTTCTTGGCGCCGACGTAGGCGAGTTCCGCTTCGGCGTACAGGTGCTCGCGACTCGGTTCGCGGCGGTCGATCGCGTCGATTTCCGACAACAGCGTCGCGCGATCGCCCTGCAGATGGTCGGCCAAGTCGTACCGACGCAAAAGCTGCATCGTGCGCTCGGTCGGCTTGGGGCCCTGCCGCGTCAACAACCCCAACGTTTCGGTCAAAGGATTGCGCGGCGTCGAGCGAACCGAAACCCACCGGTTCGAGCTGGCGCAGCCCGCGACCAAGCACAATCCTAGCGAGGCGGCCAGAATCCACCGCGCGCAGGCTGTCCGACGTCGAGCGTGATTGATTCGGTTGGGCGTCATGCCACGCGCGCCTACGGTCCAAGATTCCCCGACGGCTTGCGGTGAAAGCCGCACGATCGGGGGCGGGACGGTAGGAAAAGTGAGCGGTGCGCGTCAACGCCGCAATACGCTAGCAACTTTGAGCAAGCGACGGCGCTGGCAAGTCAATCGCGGCGGCGACTTGCCCGTCGCGCCTCGGTGCGGCGAGGCGATGGCGACGGCAAGACTTCGACTCGCTTGACCACGACTGGCGTCTCCCAAATCTTGGGGCGGAGGCCGGCCCCAAGCGCATAAGCCCGGCAGCGGCAGGGCGAACCCGCTCAGGCGACCGACTGCGAAAGACTTTCCAACCCAGCCAACGCGTGATGCGCGACAACGCATGACGGCGCCTCGGCGGCGGCAGGAACTTCCTCGGCCACTTCCGCTTCCTCGAACTCCTTGGCCGCCTCGTACAATTCGCCGCGGAGAATCCGCAATTCGCGAGGGGCTTCGACCGCCAGCGTCACGCGGTTGCCCGCAACGCGACGAACTTCCACGACGATCCCGTCGCCGATATGAATCTTCTCGCCGACTTTTCGACTGAGCACGAGCATCCTACTGTCCTCCAGGAAAATAAAAGGGGTGGGCGACGCTTGCCCCGACGCCACTTGGTTAGGTCGAAACGGTAATAAGCATCCGCCATGCCAAATCTCAGATGAGGCGACTTTTGCGTGGCGAGTCGTGGCGCAACAGCCGTTTGTCACACGACTTGCGGTTTTCGCCCTGCGGCGTCACCGAGGCCCATCGCTGCCAAAAATGCCGGTTTTTCGTCTCAGGCCGGGATTCCGGTCTCAATTTGAGAAGAAGCAAGTCCTGACGCCATCGTCCTGCGACGCGACGTTCGCGCGGGCCCTGCTGCCCAAGGACACTACCCGCAGACGCCACGCATATTCAACGGACTGGCCAGCCGTTACGGTATCGGGACGTAACCGTTGCCCATCTGGTTCGCGGATCGGGAGGATCGTCGTTCGCGCGGCGCAGCCCCCACCGCAATCCCCCCGCCTCTCCAGAACATGCCATGGACCCGTACGCTCCCGACCTCGCCGCTTGCCGCGGTCGCCAACAACGCTTGCTTGCCGAGATGGAACGCCACGGCTGGCAGCGAGCCCTAATCACGCGGGGCGAGACCGTGCAATGGCTCACGGGCGTCTACCTGGGGACGTTGTGGACGCCGTGCGCGGCACTCGACGCCAACGGTCGGCTCACGCTGGCGCTGCCCACTCGCAAGCGAGATTTGCCAGCGGCGGCCGACGAAGTGGTCGCCTATGAGGCTAAGTGGCATTCCACGACGCGCGACGATCAGGCGGCCGCCAGCGCCGCAGCGCTGGTCGCGGCGTTGCCGACAGCAGCTGGCGCCACGGCGGGCGAGTGGTCGCAATGGCGGCCTTGGTTGCAAGCAGTGGCTAGCAGCCAGCTGGCCGATCTCGAACCGACGGTGTTCGCCCTGCGCCGTCAAAAGGATTCAGACGAACTGCGGATGCTAGCCCGGGCCAATGAGGCCAATGCGGCTATGTACCAACGTGCGCGGGAACTGGTGCGTCCCGGGCTGAACGAATTGGACCTGTACAACGAGCTGCACGCCACGGCGGTCCGCACGCTGGGCGAGCCGCTGACTTACTTCGGGCAGGACTTTTGCGCCAACGCCCGCGGCGGTGCGCCTCGGAACCGCGTGGCGGAAGCAACCGAACTGTGGATTCTCGACCTGGGCGTCGGCTTCCGCGGTTACTACAGCGACAACGCCCGCACGCTAGCAGTCGGCGGCGAGCCGACCGCCGCCCAGCAGGACGCCTGGCGGCGCCTGGCCGACGTGTTCGCGCTGGTCGAGTCGACCGTGAAACCTGGCGTCAGTTGCCGCGCGTTGCACTTGCAAGTGCAGGAAATGCTCGACGCGGCACAGCCCTGGGTGTTCAACCACCACCTGGGCCACGGCGTGGGGCTGGCGCCGCAGGAAGGGCCCCATCTGAATCCCCGCACCGAGTGGGACGACCTGTTCGCGGTCGGCAACTTCTTTACCGCAGAGCCGGGGCTCTATCACGACGAATTGCGGCACGGCATCCGCTTGGAGCAGAACTATCTGGTCACCGAGACGGGCGTGGAGTTGCTCACCGATTGGCCGCTGGGGCTGGTCTGATCGCCCGCGATCGTGTCTTTGATCGCGTCTCGCCGCCCTGCGATTGACGGGGTTCGCCGGTTCGCTACACTTCCGCCGCGATTTTTCGGGAGCGGTCCGCGCTGCGCGCCGCCGCCTACTCGTTGGTTAGAGGTGGTTCCATGCCTGCTGGTTTTTCTGATATCCACTGCCACCTGCTGCCGGGGATCGACGACGGCGCCCGCGACTTGACGGCGTCGTTGGCCATGGCCCGCATGGCGGTCGCAGACGGCACGCAAACGATTATCGTCACGCCGCATCAACTCGGAAACTTCGCTCACAATCGGGGCGACGACATTCGCGCCCGCACGGCCGCGCTGCAAAGCGATCTCGACGCGGCGGGCATTCCGCTCACCATTCTTCCCGGCGGCGACGTACGCATCGAGGAGGGCATGGTCGCCGGACTGCTGGCCGGCGACGTGATGACCCTGGGCGACCACGGCCGCCACGTGCTGCTGGAATTGCCTCACGAAACATACCTGCCGCTCGAGGGATTGCTCGCCGAATTGAAGCGACACGGCATTGTCGGCATCCTGTCTCATCCGGAACGCAATCGGGGCCTGCTGCACGCGCCCGAGTTGTTGCCCGAGCTGGTCGACGGCGGCTGCTTGATGCAGGTCACCGCCGGCAGCCTGGTGGGAACCTTCGGCCCCGACAGCCAACAGCTCGGCGAATGGATGGTTCGGCAGGGTCTTGTGCATTTTATCGCCAGCGACGGCCACGGCCCCCGCAATCGCCGCCCGTTGATTCGTCGCGCATTCGAGCGCGTCGCGGAGTGGGGCGGTTCGGCGATGGCGCAAGCGACATGCTGCGACTTTCCGGCGCGCGTCGCGGCTGGCGCCGACGTGCCCGGCGGCCGGCTCGCGCCCGCACCGACCGAGTCGGCGCACAGCGGCGGCTGGCGGCGTTTCTTCGGACTCCAGCGAGCGGCCTGATGCCCGATCTCTCTCGACGCGAACTGTTGACGATCGGCGCTGGCGCCGCTTTGCTCGCTTGCGCACGCAAGTCGCGCGCGGCCGCGGGGCCGGGTTGGATCGACCGCCGCGCCTACGGGCCGTTTCAAGTCGCGGCCGCGTTTCCGCTGACGTCCCTCGACCGCGAACTGTCTGACTTGGGGCGACTGCAAAGCGAACTGCAACGCACGCTGGCCATCCGGCCGCCGCGGCAAACCGTCGACGTCTACCTTTCGGCCGACGAGCGCTCGCACCGCCTGCTGCTCAGCAGCCAGTTTCCCCGCGTGCCGTACCGCCGCGCCATTTACGTGCAGTCGGGCGGTCGCGGAGCCGTGTACGCTTTTGACCATCGCGAATTGCCGATCGACTTGCGGCACGAATGCACGCACGCGCTGTTGCACACCGACTTGGCGATGGTGCCGTTGTGGCTCGACGAGGGCTTGGCCGAGTACTTCGAGCCGCCGGCCGCAGAGCGGGCCTTCGGCCACCCGCATCTCCGAGCGCTGCGCTGGAACCTGCGACTGGGAATGGTGCAGTCCATCGCGTCGCTGGAAGCGCGCCACACGTTGGCGGACATGGGAGCCGCCGAGTATCGCTTTGCCTGGGCGTGGGTTCATTTCATGCTGCACGGTCCGATTGTCGCCCACCGAGCGCTGACGAGCTATCTGGCGGACATCCGTCGCGGCAATCCGCCGGGGCAACTGTCGGCGCGAATGGCACAGGCCATTCCGCGCGCTGAAGAGCAGATGATTCGGCACTTCAAACACTGGCGGCAGAGCTAACCACCAGACCGACCGGCAGGCTTTCGCCAACCGCGCGCCCGACGTCGAGTGCAAGCGTTAAATTCCCCCTAATCCTCCAATTGTTATTGAAGGTCGCCGCGGCGGGAAGTCGATAGCCAGTCATGAGAAAGCACATGGCAATGTGCTGGACCATCGTGCCGGGGCACGACCTCTCCCTGGTTGCAAGCATCGACACACACTTAAATCGCCCCGGGGCAGCGGGCGGACTTACTCAATTCACGAGGAGCTCAGGGCATGAAGGTACGTCAACTCCAAGGGCTGGCCGCCGCGGCGGCTTGCATGTGCATGCTAGCCGCGCCGGCATTGGCCGCCCCGACGGGACAGGCCGCTGCGCACCCGTCCGACGTGGCGTTGGCTGCCGGCGGCGAGCTGGTCGGTCAACTCGTCGACGCCCAGGGCGCTCCGCTGGCCAACGCGCCGGTGTCGATCCAGTCGCAGGGCCGCGAAGTGGTGCAAGCCACGACCGACGCCCAGGGACAGTTCCGCATCACCGGGCTCAAGGGAGGCGTCTACGAGATCGTCGCCCCCGGCCATTATCAAGCCTATCGCTTCTGGGCCCCTCGCACCGCGCCCCCGGCAGCGACCGCCGGCGTGCTGATGGTCGCCGACGGCGATCTGGCCCGCGCTCAGTATGGCGCCGGCGCTCCCTGCGCCCCCTGCAAGCCTGGCCCCTTCGGCACGGCCATGGGTTGGGTCGCCCAGCATCCGCTGCTGACCGCCGGCATCGTGGCCGCGGCCATCGCGATTCCGCTGGCCATCGACGACGACGATCCTGCCAGCTGATCCCGTGCTTGTCGCGAACTGACCTCGCGACGGTCACTCTGCAAGCAACGACGCCGCGCGACGATTTCGTCGCGCGGCGTTTTTTTGTCGCCCGCGGCAATCGCTCTTCTGCCATCCGCTCGAAACTGCTAACGTCCGCCCCGCTTCGGCCAGCCGCATCGTTACCGCGGCGCCGTCGCATTAGTACGTTCACCCGATTCACAGGGGGCTGTGAGGAGAACCATGATGAGTGGACTGACCCACAAGGGCCGCGTGCTCGCTTTCACGGCCGTCGCGGCGCTCGTGCTGCAACCGGCAGTGCTGTGCGCTCAAACGCCGGCAGGCGTGGCGCCCATGACGAACCAGGCGTTCCAGGTGGTCGACGTGCAACTCGACGCCACGGGCGGTCTGAGCGGGCAGGTCATGACGCCTCAAGGTCAACCTGTCCCTGGCGCCACGATCACGCTGGCCGACGTCCAACCGCCGCAAACGACCACCACGAACGCGAAAGGCCAATTCCGCCTGAGCGGCGTCCGCGGCGGCGTGCATCAGCTGCAGGTCGGCTCGCAAATGCAGATGTGCCGCGTGTGGAAAGCCGGCACAGCGCCCCCCAGCGCCGTGCCGCAACTGTTGGTTGTGCAGGACGCCCGCGTGGCCTTGGCTCAAAACTGCGGCAGCCCGGTCGCCTGCGGCCTGGCCGGCTGCAAGGAAGCCCTCGCCAACCCGCTGGTCGTCGGCGGCCTGATCGCCGCGGCGATCGCCATCCCGGTGGCCATCCACAACGCGGACGACGACGATCCGACGAGCTGATCGCTCGCCGCCAGTTGGCCGCAACTCATCAACGCCAAGGCCGCGAACGCACGCCGTTCGCGGCCTTGTTTTTTGGTTTCGACTTGTCTTTCTTCAGGAATGAACGAACCGGCCGTTGAATGAATCAATGACCTCCGATGAGGTTCCTGCCGCCTTGACAGTCCTCGGCTGCTCTCGCCGACAATCGCCTGGATGATCTTCAGTCGAATAATTCCAACTACGCCCGTTGGTGCAAGCTTGATGCGATGCTTGCGAAAATGAGAGGCGCCGAAATAGACTGAATGTAGCGTCGGATAGAGATTGCGGTCGCGCCCGCAGCACGAAGTGATGACCTGAGACGTCACCGCCATTGGCGCTTTCTGAGCTGCGGGCCAAGATCTCAGGTGAGTCACGAGGAGAACAAACCATGAACCTTACACTCGACGAGGAAGATCGCGACTGGTTGGTGGCATTGCTGGAAGAGCGCGCCAAAGAGCTGCATCCAGAGATTCGCCGCTGCGCAGCTCACGTCTACAAGGACGATCTCAAGAAAACACTAGTTCGCTGCGAAGCGATTTTGGATCGATTAAAAACGAATCCCGACAGCGCCGGGTGAGAGTTCGAAAAGGGGGGGACATTCTGGCTCTACAGAGCCAGAATGTCCTCTTTTCTGGCCCGCTCGGAAAAGCAGAATGCCCCCCTTCACCGCTCCAGCGATCTAGCGTCTGATCGACGTGAACATCTGCCTTTCCCTATTCGACTTTGCGGACGGAATCAATGCCCAAGTCGTAGTAAAGTAGCTGCAATGCAGGGTGAGTTTCCTTGATTCTCATGACAATCGCGGGATCGAGCTTCTCGGCAGTTGCTTGATCGAGTACCAGGATCGAGAGCGACGGAAGGTCGGAAAGAATCTGCACGGTCTCGCCGCTTACCGGAGTACCGAGTCCGTCAATCGTCAGGCGACTGAGATTTGGAAGGTGGAATAGCGCCTTAGCGCTTTTGCCATCGATTGCCCCGTTGATTTCCAATATTTCTACGAGACTCAATAGATCATCTGTCCCATCTTGATCAATCTCTGCGCCGTCATCCAATGCATCCATCACCGGCGCCTCATTGGTGCGAACGAACCTGGGATCGTCAGAGTCAACACGAACGGCGACGATCCCAAGTTGACGCAACAAGTAGCGAGGCCAATTAATGCCTCGCAGGCTCGTGCCTTCTATGATCAGATTGCGGCGACGCCGATAAATCAGAAGGTGATCGCTGTCAGCAAGATCTTGAGTGACGCCGAATTCCACTTGGTCGTATGGCCGGTGGATCGCAGTCGCCAGGAAGTGGCGTGGTGACCTCTCCCCACTGGGTGATATGATTTGGAAATAAAATCGGCTTTCGCCATCAGAGGACTCGCGAATCGAACGTGCAATGTCAACACGGTAAGTACCGCATTGAAGCGTCGCATGACGCAATGTACCCATGAAGTACCAAGTTGCGGCGCCTAGAAGCAACGCGATGAATGTCGTTGCGGCGAGCAATCGTCGTACGCGGTACCGAAAATGCAACGTCACGAAAACCTATCTCCGACTGGCGACTCGGGTCGCGGCGAATCGCAAATGGTCCAACCGTCCGGCCTGATGATACGCTCGGCCTTACGCGTAGAGCCATACTAAAAGGGTCACGTCTTCCATTGCAAAGCGAGCGAAGCGGACCGCAAAAGGGGACATTCTACTTTTTTCTTGCCGCCGGAAGGGCGATCCAGTATTCTCACCGTCATGCCTCGCACGGCCCGCGCATCCGCCGGCAACGTCTGCTACCACGTGCTCAATCGGGGCAACGGGCGGGCCGAGGTGTTTCATAAGGAGGCGGACTACGCCGCCTTTGTCGATCTGATGGCCGCGGCCAACGAGCGGCTGCCGCTACGGGTGCTCGCCTACGCGCTGCTCCCCAACCATTTTCACCTGGTGCTCTGGCCCCGCCGCGACGGCGACCTGAGCCGCTGGATGCAGTGGCTGCTCACCTCCCATGTGCGGCGGTATCATCGGCACTACGGCGGCAGCGGCCATGTGTGGCAGGGCCGGTTCAAGGCGTTTCCGATTCAGCAGGACGAGCACCTGCGCACGGTGCTGCGGTACGTGGAGCGGAACCCGCTGCGGGCCGGGCTGGTCGACCGGGCCGAAGCGTGGCCGTGGTCGAGCCTGGCGTGGCGAAATCGCGAGTGGAATCGCGGCGGCCGGCGTCCCGCGATGCTCGCCAAATGGCCGATCCCCGCGCCGCGGCATTGGCTTGACGCGGTCAACGCGATCGAAACGGAGGCTGAGTTGGCGGCCCTGCGTCGCAGCGTCGAGCGCGGCTCCCCCTACGGGGCGGAGTCGTGGCAACGCCGCACGGCCGTTCGGCTGGGCCTGGAGTCGACCCTGCGTCCCCGCGGCCGCCCGCGCGGCGGGGCGAAAAAGTAGAATGTCCCCTTTTTGGAAACCTGTCGAAATCTCATGCGTCAGTAGGAGACGGCGATGAACGTCAACATCGAAGGAAACGAGAATTGGGGCGTCTGCCCCAAGTGCGGCGAACCTGTGCTGCGAAACGCCGAAACGGGCGTTGCCGAACCGTGCGCAAACTGCGCGTCCGAAGCGTCGCCGGAAGGGGGCGCTTTGGGGATGGGAGCCATCGCAGTGGGCATCCTCGCGATTGCCGCGGTGCTGTACCTGTGCATCAAATTGCTGCTGTAGGACGCGTTTTGCAGACCCCGCACTCCGCCAGCAAATCCTTCAGCGCCTGCGGGCGTCGCGACCGCCGCGCCGCAGTGGTCCCGCGCCGACCTCTGATCACCCAGGGCCTTGCTCAGCTGGCTCGTTGGCAGATTCCGTTTCCCGCACGAGGACTGCAGAGTCGTTTTCTAGAACCGCCAAGCACGCCAATTGCGCCAAGGAGTCGATTTGGGGCAGGATCACAGGATTGGCAGGATCTACAGGGTGATTGCCGACCACGGCTAGCTCGCGTCTCTCAGTCGTCGATCCAGTCGATCTTGGGCATCCTGTGATCCTGTTGATTCCTTGGCTTGGCGTACTTGGCGGTTCGCGACTTCTCATACGGCAGCTCTCCTGCCGTTTCCCGCCGCACCCTTGTCCTCGCCCGGCGAGTCCGGTCATAATCGCGGCTTTGAACTTCGCCATCTGTCGTCCTTCCCCGGGAATCTGCTCGCCATGCCGCTTGTTGTTGTTGGATCGGTTGCTATTGATAATGTCGAAACGCCCACCGAGCGGCGGGACAACCTGCTGGGCGGCTCGGCGACCCACTTTTCCGTGGCCGCCAGCTTCTTCACCGGCGTGCGACTGGTGGGCGTCGTGGGCGCCGACTGGCCCGAGGAGCATACCCAGATGCTCATCAGCAAGGGGATCGACACCTCCGGGTTGCACTTGGTCCCCGAGGGCAAGACGTTCACCTGGACGGGTCGCTATCTGCCCAACATGAACGACCGCGAAACGCTCGACGTGCAGCTGAACGTGTTCGGCGAGTTCGACCCCAAGCTGCCCGAAAGCTACAAGCGGGCCAAGTACGTGTTTCTGGCCAACGGCGTGCCGGGCGTGCAGATGAAGGTGCTCGATCAGGTCCCGGGCCGCAAGCTGGCGGTCGCCGACACGATGGACCTGTGGATCAACACCCAACGGGCCGACCTCGACAAACTGCTGGACCAGCTCGACGGCTTGGTGCTCAACGACGCCGAGGCGAAGCTGCTCACGGGCACCGAGAATCTGGTGGCCGCGGGCAAGGCGGTGCAGGCGATGGGTCCCAAGTTCGTGATCATCAAAAAGGGCGAGCACGGCGCCATGTTCTTCGGCGAGCATGAGACCTACGTGATGCCCGCGTTCCCGACGCCCAACGTCATCGACCCCACCGGCGCCGGCGACAGCTTTGCCGGCGGCATGATGGGCTACCTCGCCGAGCAAGACGCCTTCGATCCCGAAACGCTCAAGACCGCGATGGCTTACGGCGTGGTGGTCGCCAGTTTCAACGTCGAAGGATTTGGGCTGGAACGGATGCACGAAATCAGCCGCGACGAGATCGACCAGCGGATGGACGCATTTCGCAAGATGCTGAGTTTTTAGCCGCTTCGGCATGGGCTTGCTCGACGTACGCCGCATTCGCGTCGATCTCGGACGACGGCGAGGTCGCATCGCCCCCCCGCTGGGCAAGTGGTCAGCGGCTCTTGATCACGAGTCGAACCGGGACGGCAGCAGCAACGCCCGCTGCTTCTTCGGCGAGTCGCGCGGCAAAACGCAATTCGCGTAAGATTCGGGCCCAGGAATCAAGCCTTCGCCCCAACGCAAGCCGCTGGGCGTCGAGAATTGGTCGACTTGCCCCAGCAAAGGCGGCAAAGGCCGCATGGCCCGACGTTTGGCGACTATTTTTCCTATTCGGCATATCGCCGGGGCGACGCCGCGTGCGCGCCCTTGACCGATAATTCCACAGGCCGAAGCGTCGCCAGCGTGCGCAACCGGCTCTCCTGAAGTCACGATCGCCCACCTCTCCCTCCCGATCGGAACAATCGATGGAAGCCCTCGCACCAGCCTGCGCTCTCGTGGACCGCGTCCACGGCCTCCTGTCCCAGAGCCCGCACCTGTCTCCCCGTGACCTCGAAGTGTCTGCCGACGAGGGGTCCGTTCGTCTGCACGGCACGGTCAGCAGTTTCTTTCAGAAGCAGATGGCCCAGGAGATGCTACGCCGTGTCGACGGCGTCGAGCGCATCGTCAACATGCTGCAAGTGAATTGGTAGCGGTCGCCCGCGCCGCATCGTCCGCACGAGCCCACTCGCGCCACAAGCTGCTTCCGCATCTCCACGCGAGCGGCGGGCGTAAGCCCGCTGTTTCTACGAGCGCTGGGCGAGCGTTCTACTTTGCGAGGGGCAAGCCAACAGGGGGCTGACGCCCCCCGCTCGCTGACTTGTGCGTTGGCGAGCCATTCGAGCGGCGGGGCTTTTGCCGTTGCGTCGGTTTCGCGATAAACTCAGCGACATGCGCCCCCCGTTGGCGCCCTCGTTTCTTTCGCTGAGGATTTCTCCATGCTTCTCGCCGGTTCGCACCGCGTCGCCTCGATTCTCCAAAGCACCGGCCTCGGCTGCGTCGCCGTCGCGCTCCTCTTGCTAGGGTCCCGCGCCTCGGCGGCCGACGACGCTCTGGCGGCGCTCGGCCCCGCCGGGCCGATTGAAAAGGTGGCCGGCGACTTTGCGTTTGTCGAAGGCCCCGCCGACGACGGCCAGGGCAACCTGTACTTCACGGATATTCCCAACCAGCGGATCCACCGGCTCGCCGCCGACGGCCAGCTGACCGTGTTCGCCGAGAACTCGCGTCACACCAACGGGCTGATGTTCACCCCCGCCGGCAAGCTGCTCGCTTGCGAGATGGACGGCGCGTTGGTCGAGTGGGACGTCGCGGGCCCGACGCGGCGCGTGCTCGTCGACAAGTACGACGGCACGAGATTCAACGCCTGCAACGACCTGGTGCTCGACTCGGCCGGCGGGATTTACTTCACCGACCCGCATTACAACGCCCCCCGTCCGTTGCCGCAGACGGTGCAAGGGGTCTACTATCTCGCCCCCGACGGAACGGTCACGCGCGTCGTCGACGACCTGCCGGCGCCCAATGGCATCCTGCTGTCCAAAGACGAGCAGACACTCTTCGTCGCGCCCACCGAGTCGATGGGCGTGCTAGCCTATCCGATCGAAGCGCCAGGTAAGCTGGGCGACGGCCGCGATTTTTGCCAACTCCACGCGCGCGGCAATCGAGACATCGTCGGCTGCGACGGCTGCACGATGGACGAGCACGGCAACCTGTACGTGACCACCGAACTGGGCGTGCAGGTGGTCAGCCCGCAGGGCGAGTGGCTCGGCGTGATCGAAACCCCCGAGCAACCCGCCAACTGCACCTTCGGCGGCCCGGACGGAACGACGCTGTACGTGACCGCCCGCACGAGTTTGTATGCCGTGCCGATGCGGGTGAAGGGGCATCGGTATGGCAATAACAAATCCGCAGATTAGAGAGCTATCGGTCATTTTCCCTCGCGTCGGTCACATTCGGCCACGGGCTCTCCACCACCGGTGCACTCTTGACAGTTCTTGCAAAGTCTCCCTGGTGCAATCCAGTGGGGAATGGGGGAGGGCACGGCGGCTTTCAATGCGTTCTGGGGTCTTTTCCAGTGCAACCCCGAGGAACTTCGCATCAAGGCGTGAACTTTTCCTAAAGCGCTTATTCTTCTTGTGATTCGATGCACGGTAATTTATGCTCAAGGTGAAAAAGCTACGCCGCGTTGCTCAGGGGCACGGCGGCGGTACGAGCGCTGTGGTCGTTTAGCGCCATTGCGCAAAAAGAGAAGAGATATGACCAGACGGTTTCATCGCGTAATGCGATGTGCTGCGACGTTAATGCTCGTGCTCGCACCCTCCTCACTGCGCGCCGGTATTATCGCTTTGGGCGACGTGACGCCCATCTCGGCTCCAGAACAATTTGAGGGAAGCCTTTTCGTTGGCGACACGGGCGCCGGCGTCTTAATCGTCAACGATGGCAGTTTGCTGCAATCGCATCGCAACTACATCGGCAACGGCGAAAATTCCCGCGGGACTGTTTTAATCGATGGCGCGGGAACGGTCTGGCAGATGTCCAGAGGAAGCGCGTTATACATCGGGATCGAGGGTCGCGGCGAGCTCATCGTGACAAACGGCGCAAACGTGGCGGAAAACGTTCACGACCCGTCGGCCCCGGCCGCGTTTTTGCATGCCTTCCTCGGCTCTGGCAGTAGCGGGTCGGGACGCGTTAGCGTAGTGGGAACCGATTCGCTATTAAACATTGCCGATCTGTGGATAGGAAACGCTGGCGACGGCAGACTCGACGTTTCGAGCGGCGGTACGGTGCAAGCCCAAAGCGTCTCCATTGGATCTCCGGCCAACGGACAAGGCAGTCTTCACGTGAGCGGAGCGGGCTCTCGACTTTCCGCAGACGAAGTGTTGCTGATAAGAAGCAGCGGCGGTGAGATACGAATTGAGAACGGCGGTCACTTTTCCGCTCCACGCGTCAGTAGCTACGAGGGTCCTGGTCAGATTACGAACCTGGCGATCGACGGCCCGAACTCTCAGTTCAACGTTGCGTCGACGTTCGACCTTGGGCGTTCAGGGGTTGGGGATTCCGGGCAAATCTCGTTGAATATCAGCGATGGCGGAGTAGCAAATACTGGTGCCGCGAATGTCTCTCCCGGCGGCTTGAACGCGCAATTGAACGTTGACATCGACGGGGCGGAGTCACGATGGACTGTCTCGGGAGACGCTAGAATATCACAATACCGCGGCTCAACCGTCGCCGTGAATCTGAGCAACGGCGGGCTCCTTGAAGCGACGGGCGACGTCATTCTGAATTTCGATGATGAAGGCGGTGCATTTACTTTTGATCAGGGCGCCCTGAAAGGGCAGACGATTCTTGCACGGCCCGACGACTTCCACGGCGTCGGAACGATTGAAGCGAAGGGATGGCTACTCCGAGGCAATTGGACCGTCAGCAGCTTTACTGATTTGCCCACGGAATTCGTTCTGGACGAACTTCCTGGACAACACATCGCCGTGAGCGTCGACTGGAACGCTACGGTGGCGCCATTGGGCGTCGACGACGGCGAATTGAACATTACTGACGGTTCCGACTTGTCGTCAGCGTGGGGGTACGCTGGCTACTTCTCCGGTTCGAAAGGCGCCATAAACGTCCATGGACGGGAAACGAGGTGGCGCATGGGCGACCACACCTACGTTGGGTACGACGGGATCGGAATCCTCAATATCTTCGAGGGGGCCGTCGTGAACGGCAACTCTGCCAGTGTGCAATCCTCTGATTCAGCGTTGGTCGGCGTCGGCTCGACCGTCGCCGTCGATGGCGTGAACACAGAATGGAACCTCGACGGGATGCTTGAAATCGGCAGGCAGGGTTCACTAATTGTGACCGGAGGCGGTGTAGTATCGAGTGGCCGAGCCAGTCTCTCCGCGAGTAGCGCGCAGGCCACCGCAACGATTGACGGCGCCGGCTCCCGCTGGACGATCGCGGGAACGTTGGAAATCGGTCAGTTAGGCCACAGCCTTTTGGCACTGTCGAACGGTGGCTACGTCGAAAGCCAAGAAACCTCATTCCGCGGTTCGTCTCGCTCAAACGCCACAGTGAATATCGCAGGCAGCGAATCACTGTGGCATACGATCGGCGACATTTCCACGACCGATGATTGCGACTTGGACCTTTCAATCTCGGATGGCGGGCGTTTGACTGTTGGCGGTGATTTCCGCTTCTCGCAGTCAACTCGCTTGCACTTGACGCTCGTCGCCGACGAAGAACCGTCCTTGGAGATCGGCGGCGACCTCCTGCTCAATGGCGAATTGCAAATTGACTTAGCCAACGGAACGGCATTGACGCCTGGCCAGGAATTCTTGATTGTAAGCGTAGCAGGCAACGTCGATGGCGCCTTTCCGATGTTCGCAGAAGGCGCTCTCGTGGGCAAGTTCGGCGGTGCGCCGCTGTCAATTTCCTATCACGGAGGCGACGGAAACGACATCGTGCTGACGTCCCTAGGCCTCAGCGGCGACTACGACCACAACGGTGTCGTCGACAGCGGCGATTTTCTGGTATGGCAACGCGGCGAGTCGGCGCATGCCGACGGAATTGCGGACCTGGGCTACTGGGCAGCCAACTACGGCTACGCCAACGAAAACCATATCAAGACGCACCAGACGCCTGAACCCGCAGCGATAATGCTGGCCCTCGTCGCCCTCGCCATGTGCTACCGACGAGCAACTCGTTCTTGCAGACGTGATTTGCAGCGTCTCTAAACCAACGTCACTCCCGCCCAAAACAGACCAGACACATATCATCGCTCTGCGGGAAGCTGCCGGCGAATTTGCGGACTTCTTCCAGGATGTACGGGCCCAGGCACGCGCTGGTCACGCTCTGGTTGCCCGCCAACTCGGCCAGGCGTTCCAGGCCGAAGAGTTCCCGGTCGCGGTTCATCGCTTCGCTGAACCCGTCGGTGAACATGGTGAGAAACTCGCCCGCGGCCAGCGGACGGCGGTAGGCTTCGAACTCGTAGTCGTCCATCACCCCCAGCGGCAGGCCGGCTTCCTCGCCGCCGATTTCTTCAACGGTCCCCGTGGCGGTGCGCAATAGCGGCGGCATGTGGCCGGCGTTCACCAGCGTCATCTCGTTCGTCTTGGGATCGACGATCGCCAGGATCATCGTGACGAACCGATCGTCCCAGCCGTAGGCGCAGAATGCGGCGTTAATCTTGTTGACTGCCGCCACGGGGTCGCTCTCGCGGGCCAGCCAGAAACGGACGTCGCTGGAGAGTTTGGCCATGATGATGGCAGCCGACACGCCTTTGCCGGCGACGTCGCCCACGACCGCCGCAAACCGGTCCTCCGGCAGCGCGATGTAGTCGTAGTAGTCGCCCCCCACCTGGTAGGCGCTTTCGTAGTGCTGGAAGAAATGATAACCCGGCACGTCGGGCGACTTCGAAGGGAGCAGCGTCCGCTGCATCTCACGGGCGAGTTCCAGGTCGCGCTCCAGCGCCTGCTGCCGCATGATGCTTTCGTGCATGCGGGCGTTGTCCATGGCGATGGCCGCCTGGTTGGCCACGCCGGCCAACACCCGCAGGTCCTGCTCGGTGAACCGCGCTCGCTGGTCGCTGGTGTCAATCTGCAGCACTCCCAACGCTTCGCCGTCGCCGTCGATCAGCGGCGCGCAAATCAGCGAGCGAATGCTGAAGTCCGCGATGCTCTGGGCCATGTTGAACCGGGAGTCGCTGCTCGCGTCGGCCGACAAGATCGCCTGCTTGTCGTTCATCGCCTTCTCGACGATGGTGCGGCTGAACCGCATCTCGGCGCCTTCCTCGCCGCGGCGCGCCTTGGCCGCCACCGCCGCCAGGGGGCCGTTCTCCACCGGCCGGCGAATCACGAACCCGCGGTCGGCCTGCACGAAAATCTTGAACAGGCTGTCGAGCACCTTCGGCAGAATCTCTTTCTCATCGAGCGTCTTGCCCAGGTTGTGGGAGATCTCGAGAATCGCCTGCAGCTGCGTCTCCGGCTTGGCGGACGTCTGCCAGGTCGACGACGCCCCGCGGCCGACGTCGAGCGTGGCCATGATGCTCGACCCTTCGCCCTCGTCGGCCGTGACGGCCATGGGCGCCAGCAGCGACGACGCGGTGGGACTCGCCCCGCCCAACTTCGCGGCGGTCTCCAACGAGCGGAACTCGAACAGCACGTCGCAGATTAGCACCTGGTCGCCGTCGCGCAGTTCGGCGACTTCCACGACCCGCTGGCCGTTGACGTACGTGCCGTTGCGGCTGCCGTGGTCCCGCAGCAGGGTTTGCCCCGAGCCGAGCTCAATCGACGCGTGGCGGCGGCTGACCGCGGCCACGTCTAACACCACGTCGCACTCGGGGCTGCGGCCGATGACGGCGAGCGGCGCGACGAGATCGAATTTCTTACCGATTTCGGGGCCTTGGAGGATCTTCAGACTGGTCATACGAGAACACTGTGCGGGGGAGAGCAGGGCGGCCGGCGGGGAGGCGACGCCGGCGCAAGCCCTGATTCTATGGGCCCTTGCGCGGCAGCGTCAACGGTCGGCGGCCTTGACGCCGAGCCGAGGCAAACCTACGTTTACGGGACTGGCGCCCGCGCAGCGAACCGACCTGCCCAGGTCCCAACCGCCGCCGGCCCGCACGGCTCGGCCCGACCACACTGGGGTGTGGTGTAATTGGCAACACGACGGATTCTGATTCCGTTATTCAAGGTTCAAGTCCTTGCACCCCAGCTTCCCTTTCTTGCTGGCCGGCAATCAACAACACGGCCATCGCAAGTCGCGCTGTGACGGGACGGCGCAGCCCGCTGATCGTCACTGAGGCGCCATCGATGCTGCCGCTGTTGGGACTGATCGCCTTGGGGTTCGCGGTCGGCGCCTTTGGCACATTGGTCGGGGCCGGCGGCGGGTTTCTCTTGACCCCACTGCTGTTGCTGCTCTATCCGCTGGAAAGTGCGGCTACGATCACCAGCATTTCGCTGGCCGTCGCGTTTCTGAACGCGCTGTCGGGTTCGCTTGCCTACGCCCGCATGCGGCGAATCGATTATCGCTCCGGGGCTTTGTTCACCGCCGCCGCAATTCCTGGAGCCGCCGTGGGCGCACTGGCAACACGCTGGGTGCCGCGGGATTATTTCAACGGCATCTTCGGGGCCGTCCTTATCGCGGCCGCTAGCTACTTGCTGACACGGGGCGATAGCGACCGTCGTTCTGGTTCCTTGGACGAACGCTCGCAAACGCTCCGCACAGTCGTCGATTGGCAAGGAACGGAATTCGCCTACCGCAGCCGGCCCGCCGCGGGCGCCGGCCTGAGTTTCGCCGTCGCGCTCTTGGCAAGTTTTTTGGGGCTTGGCGGCGGGATTATCCACGTTCCCGTGCTGTCTCAGGTGCTGGGCTTTCCCGTCCAAATTGCCACCGCCACGTCGCACTTTGTGCTGGCGTTCGCCGCGTTTGCCGGCACCGTGGCGCACATTGCGACAGGCGAGTTTGCACGCGGCGTGCATCGCACGCTGGCGCTGGGCGTGGGCGCCCTGATCGGAGCCCAAGTCGGAGCCATGCTTTCGCATCGCATCGATCCTAAATGGATCTTGCGGTGCCTCGCCGCGGCGCTCGCACTCGTTGGCGTGCGGATGCTGTTCAGCCTCTCATGAAGGCGTCGCCAACGGGATCGTCGCCTACGTCCCCGGCGGAACCGCTCAACGCGACGGCCCGGTTCACGCCCGTGTCGCCAAGTCGCCGCCCGCGCGCCTCACCCCGGCGAACCCGCGTACAGCTTGCCCAATCGGCCGCGGAGTTCCTCCCACGATTGCTGCATCGTGCGGGCGTCGTGATCGTCGAGACAGCCGGTCAACTTCTCGTCGACGCTGCGCAGTCGCGCGCTGACGATCCGCAGCAGATTGCACGCCAGGCGACACGCCAACCGCGGCTGAGCGTCCACTAGGTCGGTGAAGTCTTCGCCCCGCAGTCGCAGCGTGCGGACCGACGTCTTGGCCCGCACGGTGGCCACATGCAAATCGGGCGTCAGCAGCGTCATCTCGCCGAACACGTCCAAGGGCTTCAGCACCGCCAGCGAGACCGGCGCGGCGGGCGACCCCTCGGCGGGCTCCTTCACGACCTCGCATTCGCCAGCCAGCACCATCCACACGTTCCGCGTGGCGGCGCCTTGCTGCACGATCACCTCGCCGGCGACAAAATCCTGGCTGGTCATGATCCGCACCAGCGCATTGCGTTCCGCTTCGCTGAGATCGGCGAACAGCCGGGCGTCGTGCGTCTCGACGACCAACGAATTGATGAGGATGCCGCTGTCGGCTGTTGAAGGATAATCCATGGCGGGCCTCCCGGGGTTCAGGGCTCGCGGCGACTTCATTTCATTATACCGCCCGGCGGTGAAAAGGCCGCGCAGCTCGCGACGAAGCGAAGTAGAACGCCGAGCAAGACTCCGCGAGGGGGTGATGGTCTGGGGGCTCCGCTGCGCTCCGTCCCCAGGCGCCCAACTCCCGATGCATGTCGCCGCAAGTCACTTCGCGTGCGGGTCGCGGATCACCAGCAGCCGCACTTCGGTCATATCTTCAATCGCCCAGCGGACGCCCTCGCGGCCCAGGCCGCTGTCCTTCACGCCGCCGTAGGGCATGTGGTCGACGCGCCAACTGGGCACGTCGCCAATCACCACGCCCCCCACCTCCAGTTCGTCCCACGCCTGCTGGGCCTTGTAAAGGTCGCGGGTAAAGACGCCTGCCTGCAGGCCGAACTCGCTGGCGTTCACCTCCGCCAACGCCGCCGAGAAGTCGCTGAACTTGCTCAGCACGGCCACCGGCCCAAACGCCTCCTCGGCGCACACCGGCAACTCCGGCGGCACGTCTTCCAACAAGGTCGCGGGCAACAGCGCCCCGTCGCGGGGGCCGCCGCACAGTCGATGACCGCCGGCGGCGAGGGCTTGCTCGATCCATCCCTCCAATCGCTCGGCCTCGCCGGCGCTGATCATCGGGCCGATGAAGGTCTCTTCGTCGCGCGGGTCGCCGGCTTTCAGCTTCTCGGTCGCGGCGACCAGCTTGTCACGCACCGTGTCGTAAATGCGCTCGTGAATGAGAATCCGCTGCACGCCGATGCAGCTCTGACCCGATTGGTAAAAGGCGCCGATCACCAGCCGCGCCACCGCGTCGTCCAGATCGGCGTCCTCGTCGACAATGCACGCCGCGTTGCCGCCCAGTTCCAGCACGACCTTCTTCTTGCCAGCGCGAGCCTTCAGATCCCACCCCACCGCCGGCGAGCCCGTGAAGCTCAGCAGCTTGAGCCGCTCGTCCGTGGTGAACAGGTCGGCCCCGTCGCGGTGACAGGGCAAAATCGAAAACGCGCCCGCCGGCAGATCGGTTTCCGCGAGCACCTCGCCAATGGCCAATGCCCCCAGCGGCGTGCGGCTGGCCGGCTTCAACACGAACGGGCACCCCGCCGCGATCGCCGGCGCGATCTTGTGGGCCGCAAGGTTCAACGGAAAGTTGAACGGCGAAATAAACGAACACGGCCCCACCGGCACGCGCTGCCACATGCCCCGGTAACCGCGAGCGCGCGGCGAGATTTCCAGATTGAGCACCTCGCCGTTGATGCGCACCGACTCTTCGGCGGCGATCTTGAAGGTATCGATCAGCCGCGCGACCTCGCCGCGGCTGTCCTTGATGGGCTTGCCCGCCTCGGCGCACAACATCGTGGCGAGCTCTTCGCGACGCTCGGCGAATCGCTGCACGCAATGCTCCAGCACGCGCTGCCGCTCGTAGGGCGGCAGCCGCCGCATGGATTCGGCGGCGGCCGTCGCGGCGGAAATGGCCTGGTCAATCGCTGCGGCGTCGGCGATGGCGACTCTGGCGATTGTTTCGCCGGTGTACTTGTCGGCCACTTCCAAATCGCCGTTGGGGGCCGCCGGCTTGCTGGCGAGAAAGTACGGCTGGGCGGTCAATTCAGTCATGATGATGCATTTCAGGAAAGACGTGCCAGGGAAGACGCGGACGTGAGAGTCGAGCTCGCCGCCGCATTGCGACGTCGAGATGCAACGGCTCAATCGGGCTGCAACGTCGCGCTCAGGCGGGTGATTTCTTCGTTCAGCACGCGGTCGTTGTCCGAATAGTCGACCGGCGCGTCAATCACATGCACGCCGGGCGTCTGGTGACAACGACGCAACAGCGGCGCCAAATCCGCCGCGGCGGCCAGCCGATGGCCGTGCGCGCCGTAGCTTTCGGCATAGCGAACAAAATCGGGATTGCCGAAATCGAGCCCGTAGTCGCGCAGCCCCATGTGCTGCTGCTTCCACTTGATCATGCCGTAGGCGTCGTCGCGCAACACAAGAACCGTCAGGTTCAACCCCAGCCGGATGGCCGTTTCCAGTTCCTGCGAGTTCATCATGAACCCGCCATCGCCGCACACGGCCGTGACGCAACGGTCGGGATAAACCAGCTTGGCGGCGATCGCCGAGGGGAGTCCGGCTCCCATCGTGGCCAGCGCATTGTCCAGCAGCAGGCAATTGGAGAACCGCGCCGGATAGTTGCGGGCGAACCAAATCTTATAGATGCCGTTGTCCAGCGCCACGATGCCCTTTTCCGGCGTGGCGGCCCGGACCTCAGCGACAAGCCGCTGCGGCAAGATGGGAAATCGCGCGTCGGCCGCATCGTCGGCGATGTGCTGTTGCAGCGCCGTGCGAACCCGGTCGAAGAAGTCGAACTGCCAATGTGGTTGCCGTGCGACCCGTTCGGTCAATTGCCAGACGGAATTGGCGATGTCGCCCACCACCTCGATCTGCGGAAAGTAGACCGGGTCGACCTGGGCCGAGAAAAAGTTGACGTGAATCACGTCGGTGCCGTGGCGTTGCATCACAAACGGCGGCTTTTCGATGACATCGTGCCCGATGTTGATGATCAGATCGGCGGCGTCGATCGCGCGGTGGACGAAATCGCCGCTGGACAGCGCCGCGTTGCCCAGGCAGCGCGGATTGAGATCGTCGGCCACTCCCTTGCCCATTTGCGTGGTGACGAACGGAATGCCGGTTTGCTCGAAGAACTTGCGCAGCATGTGGCAAGTGAGCTTGCGATTGGCGGCGGCGCCGATCACCGCCAACGGCCGCGTCGCCGCTTCAATCCGTTCCGCCGCGGCCCGCACAGCCTTCGCCTCGGCAACCGGCCGACGGACCAGGCTCCGGTGCATCGGTTCGCCGTCGGTCTCCTCGGCGGCCACGTCCTCGGGAAGCTCCAAATGCACGGCGCCGGGACGTTCCTCCTCGGCCAGCCGGATCGCTTCCCGCACGCGGGCCGGGATGTTGGCGCCGCTGACAATCGAGTGCGTCAACTTCGTAATCGGCTGCATCGTGTCGACAATGTCGACAATCTGAAACTGTCCCTGCTTGCTGCTCTTGACCGGTTTCTGGCCGGTGATGGTCAACATCGGCATGCCGCCCAACTGGGCAAATGCCACGGGTGTCACGAGATTGAGCGCGCCGGGACCAAGCGTCGCCAGACACACGCCCACCCGCCCCGTCAGCCGACCGTACGTGGCCGCCATAAACCCCGCGGCCTGCTCGTGACGGGTGACGACCAAACGGATCGACGAATCCGCCAGGGCGTCCAGCAGATCGAGATTCTCCTCTCCGGGGATGCCGAAGACGTACTCCACGCGCTCATGCTGCAGGCAACGGACGAGCAATTCAGCGGATTTCACGGCGGCAATCTTTCCGATGCGGGGCGGCGGCCTTGGGCCTTCATTCAAGCCGTTGATCGCCGGCCGTCAAGGCGGTCACACGGCGCCGTACGCCAGCATCGCGTCGGCCACCTTCACAAACCCCGCAATATTGGCGCCGCGCGCGTAATTCACGCAGCCGTTGCCATCGCTGGCGTAGTGGACGCATTGGTCGTGGATGTCGCGCATGATGCCCTTGAGCCGCTGGTCGACCTCGTCGCGGCTCCACGAGATGCGCAGCGCGTTCTGACTCTGCTCGAGCCCGCTCACGGCAACCCCGCCGGCGTTGGCGGCTTTGCCGGGCGCATACAGCACGTTTGCCGCCAGCAGCAAATCGGTTCCTTCCGCCTGCACGGGCATATTGGCGCCCTCGCACAATGCGACCAGGCCGTTGTCGAGCAAGTGCTGCACGTCCTCGGCGGTCACTTCGTTTTGCGTCGCGCAGGGCAGGGCGATTTCGCAAGGCACGCCCCAGGGGCGGCGGTCGGCGTAGAACTCAGCCGACTTGAACTTCTGGGCATACTCGCTGATTCGCCCGCGACGCACTTCCTTCAGGTCTTTCACGAAGGCCAACTTCTCGGCGTCGATCCCCTGCCGATCGTGGATGAACCCGTCCGAGTCGGAAAGCGTGAGCACCTTGGCGCCCAACTCGATCGCTTTCTCAGCGGCGTAGATGGCCACGTTGCCGCTGCCGGAGATCGCGACCGACTTGCCCGCCATGCCGTCGCCGCGGTGGTGAAGCATGTTCTGGCAAAAGTAGACGCAGCCATAGCCGGTCGCTTCGGTCCGCACCAAACTGCCGCCGAACGACAACCCCTTCCCGGTGAGCGTGCCGACGAATCGATTGGCCAACCGTTTGTACTGTCCGAACAGGTAGCTGATTTCGCGTTGGCCCACGCCGATATCGCCGGCGGGGATGTCGGTGTCTTCGCCGATGTGACGATACAGTTCGGTCATCATCGACTGGCAAAACCGCATCACCTCGTGATCGCTCTTGCCCTTGGGATTGAAATTGGCGCCCCCTTTGGCCCCTCCCATCGGCAAGCCGGTGAGGCTGTTCTTCAGCACTTGTTCGAAGCCGAGAAACTTCAGCACGCTTTGCGTCACGTCCGTGTGAAACCGCAACCCGCCCTTGTACGGGCCGATCGAATTGTTGAACTGCACGCGCCAAGCGCGGTTCGCGCGAAAATTGCCGTCATCGTCCTCCCAAGTCACCCGAAAAATCACGATGCGGTCGGGCTCGGTCATCCTTTCGAGGATCTGATCTTGCCGGTACTTCTCGTGCTCATTGACGAATGGAATGACAGTCTGAACGACTTCGCGGACCGCCTGGTGAAACTCCACTTCATTGGGATTGCGTTTTTCCAACCCCGACATGAATTCGTCGAGATCGTAGGGGGGCGTACTGGCCATGGCGTGCTGAGATTCCCTGGGGTGCAGACTGCCGGGAAGCCTCTCCGGCGGCAAGAATTATAGCCGCCCAGTCGCCGCGATTGCCGGTTCAATCGCCGCGACGGCGGCCGCGGATCGCCACGGTCGATTCTCGGGGCCCACGTACGGGGTCGCAAGTCGCCCGGGAGACGCCCCGCGGGCAATATCGACTTACGGCAAGCCCCACCGGTCGCCACGGGCGCACCTTTTGAGTTACGATAGGTCAATCGTCGGCCGTTCGTTGCCGACGCCCACTCTTCTCCGTTGGTTTCCCCGCACGCAGCTCTGCACGGAATCCCAGTCGGCACGCCTCTCCCGCCGGATTGGAAGCCTAAGTACCAGCACCGCCAACGCACTCAACTCCTCGACCCGGAACTTCGCCATGATTCACCGTACGCCTCCACTCACGCTTCGCATGTTGACGATCCTCTCTGCACTCGCAGGGTTCCTGCCGGTCGTCGCAGCGGGCGACGGATTTGACGATCTGGCGAGCTGCATTCCGGCGGACGCGAACGCGTTGATTCTGATCGACGTCGAGAAAACCCTCCAAGCTCCCGTGGCGCAACAGCAAGGTTGGGGTCGCACTCTGGAAGCAGCCTATGTCGAGCGCCCCGTGTTCCTGCCGCCCGAGGCGACGAAGCTCGCCATTGGCGGACGCCTGGATTTTCGCAACGACTTTGTCCCCATGTGGGAAGTCGCGGTGATCGAGACGCCCGCAGCCGTTGCGATGCGCTCGCTGGCCATGCGAGATCGCGGCTATGTCGAAACCGTCAACGGCGCCGAGACGGCCTGGACGGCAGCCAACACCGCCTATTTTCAATTGCCCAACAACGTGCTGGGGGTCGTCGCCCGGGCGGAACGACAGTTCGTCTCGCGCGTCATCGGGCAGGCGCAGAACGCCGCCCCCGCGTCGCTGTCTGAGTACCTGCAGCAGGCGCTCAAACTCGTCAACGACCGCGTGCAGATCTTGTTTATGATCGACCTGACCGACGCCGCGTCGCCGCGTCGCATGGAGGATCGTTTGCGGCAGGCGTCGTGGTTCAAGCCGTCCGACGGCGACCCCGCAGTCCTCGCCAAACTGCTGGCCGGCGTTCGCGGCGCAGCCCTACGAGTTGCGGTCGGCAGCGATTGCCAGTGTCAATTGCAGGTGGACTTCCGCGACGACGTGTCGTCTCACGAAAAGATCGTCAAAGACGCGCTGCTGCAAACGCTGGCGGAATTGGGAATGGCCACCGACGAACTGGCCAAGTGGTCGTTTTCCGCAAAAGGGCGCCAACTGCTGGCGCAAGGAAAGCTTTCGACTGACGGCCAGCGGCGGCTTTTCTCGGTGCTCGAAATCCCGCCCACTGATCTCAATCCCGCGGGCGATGCCGGCAACAGCGAACCGTCGGAAAGCGAACGCCGCGAACGCTCGCTCGTTTATTTCGCCTCCACCGAGGAGCTGCTCAAGGATCTGCGAAGCGGCTTGAAGGACTCGAAAGCCACGTCGGCCTGGATGGAACGCTACGCGCGGCGGATTGACGACCTGCCGGTGCTGTACGTCGATGACGAATTGCTCGAATACGGCGACAAGCTGGCCGAAACGCTGCGGATCATGTCGCTGTCGAAGCGGCAGGCTGGCATCCGCAGCGGCGTGCGACGATCTGAAGGGGCGGGCTATTACTACGACTACGACGCCTATGAGCGAAACGCCCAGGCTTCAGCCGCCAAACGGCAGGAAATGGCCGTCGCCTCCGACGCCGTCGTCGAGGGCTGGCGCCTCATCGACGACGCCACCGCGGACGTCCGTCGTAAAATGACGCAAAAGTATCAGGCCGAGTTCTGAACGACTCCGGCCGTTCACTGACGCATGCGTTGCGAGACTAAGACGCCGATGCCGCGAGTCGCTCCAGCTCGTCCAGACTGGCGAACAGCTTTGCGCTGAGCTGCGGGAATCCGCCGAGTCGCTCGGCGGCCGTGCGCAGTTCACCCGTCTGATACAGTTCGAAGATTTCGCGAGCCAGCGCATGCACGGCGGCGTGTTGCGGTTCGATTTGCCGAAACACGGGCAGATGTCCGAACCGTTCTTGCCCGTCGCCGCAGTACCACTTGCCGAACGCGCACTGCGTATGATCGGCCAGTTCGCTGGTGGCCAGCTTGCGTTTGCCGGCGAGCATTTCGGCCAGTTTCACCCGCCATTGCCCGTGAGCCGAACGAATGCCAGTGGCGTCGAACGGCTTCTTGGGCAAGGGGAACTCATTGCCAGCCGCATGCAGCCGGGCGACGTCGGCCAGCAGCGTCGTGCTGGCGTCTTGCGACATGCCCACGCTGTGGTTGGCGTTGTCCAGCGCCGTGTTGATTGTCTGCAGACTCTTGGAAATCTCCTGACACGCGGTGGCGCTGTAGTTCACGCTTTCGCTGACGGCCGTACTGGCAGTGGCGGCCTCGGCGATATTCTTGGCGATTTCACCAGTCGCCGTGCGTTGTTCCACGATGGCTGACGAGATCACCTGCGAGAACTGCCGCGCTCGATCCGTCGACTCCCTGATCTTTTCAATCGCTTCGACCACTTCGTGCGTCCGGCCCTGCATGCCGGCGATCTGAGTTCGCACGCCGCCCGCGGCCTCGGCTGTTTGCCGGGCCAGTTCCTTCACTTCGTTGGCGACCACGGCGAACCCTCGCCCCGCTTCGCCGGCCCGCGCCGCTTCCAAGGTGGCGTTGAGCGCCAGCAACTTGGTTTGTCCCGCAATGTCTTCAATCACTTGCAGCACGCGACCGATCGAGTCGGCGGCCTTGCCGAGTTCAGCCGCCGCGGCGCCGCTGTTGGCAGCGAGTTCCGCCGCGTTGCGAGTTTCCTCAGCCGAGCGTTCGGCGTTCGTGGCGGCCTCGCCAATCGCCGTCGACATCTGCTCGGCGGCCGAGGCGACCGACTTGGTCGTCGCCGACATCTGTTCGGCCGACGACGCGATCGTGTGCATCGTCGTGGTGAGTTCTTCGGTGGCCGCGGCCACTTGATTCGACTCGGCGGACATCTCCGCCAACTCGACCGCGATCTGATTCGCCGAGGAGGCTAACTCAATCGACGCGGTGTCGAGTCTGCCGGTCGCGGCGACAACTGTCGTCAGTGAACGAATGAGGTCTCCGTCCAAGGCGGCAACGGGCTCGCTCAGCGAGGGCGGCGATTGCACGACCGTATCGATAGTCGACATGGTTGGTGAGGCAAGAGTAGCCATTTCAAACTCCCTGCAAAATGTCGGGGCGAGCCGACTGTGTGGTCGTGTCGATTTGCTAGGCAACCGTAGGCCGCCCCGCTGTCGACGCCCCTGACCTGCGGAAAATCGCAGCGCTTTGCCCTCAACGCACAGTGATGTGAGCGGCCCCGCACATCGTCAAGAGGGTTGGCGACCCGAGAATCGATTCAACCGGCGCAGGCGAACCGCAGCGGGGCGCGAGTCGTCCAGCGGCAAGCGATTTGTGAACTCAACCTCGTCACTTCGTCGGCTCAATCGACTCCGCCCGCCGACGGTCCGCCGCGGCGCGCTGGCGGAATCCTAGCGCGTCGTGGGCGACGGCGCGCCCGCGCAGCGCCGCGGCGTGGTACGGATCGTACGCCACCGCATCGCTGTAGTCGTTGAGCGCCCGCGACCACTGTTGCAGCCCTGCGTGCGCGTCGCCGCGCAGCGCGAGCAAGTCGGCGTCCTGCGGCAATTCGCGCAGGGCAAGCTGCACGTCGGCCAGCGCCGCCGGCCACCGCCGCTCGGCCAGAGACAGCCGCGCCCGCACTTCCAGCGCGTCGACGTCGACCGGGTCAATCGCGAGGGCGGCGTCGCAGTCGGCCTGCGCCCCGACGACATTCCCCTGCATCCAACGTGCGAGGCCGCGATGGGCGAGCGCCTCCTCGTCGGCCGGATTGCCTTGAAGCAGTTGAGAGAATATCCGTTCGGCGTCGGCGGCCCGCGGCGGGCGCGCGTCGAGGTGGCCCAGCGCCAACGTATAGAGCGCATCCGCTTCGGTCATCGAACTCAGAGCGCGCAATCGCGTTTGGTCGCGCTGACGCAACAGCTCGGCGTGCCGCTGGGCAATGATCTGGGCATCGACCGTCTCGCCCGCGGCGCCCCCCGCGGGGCGACCGTGCGGGCGGCGATGCACGCGGCGGGGCGTCGGTTCGGCGCCCTGTTGCTCAGCAAACGCCGCCGGGGCGAACCACTCCGCCGGGTCGAGTTGATAGAACCCGGCCAACAGTTCGTACAACTCGCCGTGACGTCGGCGCATCGCCTGCGGCAGCTCAAAGAAACACTCCGTCGCCACGGCGAAAAACTCCGCCCGGTTCGTGGCGCCGTAGTGATCCAATAGCGTCGGCTCGCGCCGCCGGGCGCTGCCGGCCAACTGCAGAAACTCGCGCTCGGCCACCTCCTGCCACTTGGCCGCGCGCCGGCGGTCGCTCCACGCCGGCGTGCCGTCCATGTCGTCCAGCAGGCCGTCGACATGGTGAGCCAGCTCGTGCAGGATGACGTTGCGTCCCGGCGCTCGGCCCGCCAACTCGCGGCGGACCGTGGCCCACGACAGCAGCACCGGTCCCCGTTGAAACGCCACGCCCTCGGCGGGAAAATCCGGCAAAGCCGTGTAGCGTTCCACCCGCTCGGGGTCGAAGCGAATCGTCCGCGGGTAGATGATCACCGTGGCAAGCTTGTCGTAGAAATACGGCTCGTCGTAGCCGCATGCCATGAGCCCGGCGTGCCCCGCCACCGTCACCCGCATTTCGTCGGTCACCTCGGTCCCGGCGCCCACCCAGTCCTTCTCGGCGACAAACACCTGCACGATTTGTCGCACGCGTCGCTGGCGCTCGACCGACAACTGCGGAAATTGCCGCACGGTGCTGCGCAGCGTCTGCTCCCACGCATCAGAAAAGTCTGCCGCCAGCAGCGCCCGCCGTCGTCGTCCGCGAAACCAACTGCCGAACATGTGAGAACCACCGCGGACAGAGAAATCAATGGATCATGGCGTGGTATCCGAACACAACGCGAGCAGTCTGCGTTCCACTCCGCAGAAGCCCTCGCCCCCAACCGCCGCCGGGTCGTAATGCCGATTGAACCCCACAGAGGGTGGCTGGGGACGGAGCGAAGCGAAGCCTCCAGGATTTCCGCTGGGGGCTCCCGGTGGTCGTCCCCAGCCACCCCACACTCGCGGACCAACAGTCTTCCCGACTCGCCCCCGGCCGTCAAAACCCCCGCCCGTTGGTGAACCCGCGGCGGCGGAAGGTCGGCCGGCCGCTCGTTTCGCGGTTCTCGCGGCGGATCGGTTCGCGGCGCTCCATGCCGCGGCGGGCCGATTGGCGCATCGCTTCGCCCGCCACGTCGGTCAGCACGCGGAAGAGCACGTAGGACATCTCGCTGCCAAGAATATCGCCGATGCCACCGCCCCCTCCGCCTCCGCCGCCGGACGACGGCTGCTCGTGCCACATCGGCG
Source organism: Planctomycetales bacterium (assembly GCA_020427145.1). Lineage (GTDB taxonomy): Bacteria > Planctomycetota > Planctomycetia > Pirellulales > Lacipirellulaceae. Next base: position 54,421 of record JAGQOU010000041.1, read on the forward strand.
TGAACCGTTGGTGCTGGCGGATCGCGGCCCACAGTTGTTCGCCAGTCAGCCGCCCGTCGAGAAACGCCTGCACGTGCCCGCCCGCGTCGAACGCCGGATCAAACACCGAACGCTGCGAGTCGAACTCCGCCGACCGAAAATTCTGCAGCACCGACTGCAGCCCCGACAGCTTGACGTCCCACGCCTGCCGCTCCGCGGCCAACGAGCTGCCGTGCCCGCGGGCGTCGTCGAGCTGGCTCGACAGCCACGTCAACTCGGCGACAATTGCGTCGTCCCTGCGATCGGGCGTGGCCATCGACTCGCTCTGCAGCCGCGTCTCGTGCATGTTTCCCAGAAACGTCTTCATGCGGTCGACGGCCTGTTCGTAAAACTCGTTCCGCTTCCCCTCCAGCCGCATCAGTTCTTCCTGCTTCGCCAGCAACTGGTCCTGCTCGCCGGCGATCGACTTGACGAGTTCATCGCGCTCGGCGCCCAGTTGCTGCCCGGCGCGCATCACCGTAGTCAGGCCGATCTCGTCGCTCACATGGTCTTCGATCGCCTCGACCTGTTCCATCAGGTCGTTGAATTGCAGGCGACGCCGGTCGACTTCCTGAGCCATCAGTTCCGGCGTGGCCTTGAGAAAGTGGTACCCGCGCCGCGCCGCGGGGTAGTCGATCAGCTTGGCGACCCAGCGATCCATCCGCTTGGTCCACCCCTCGGCCTGGTACGCCGCCGTGCCATAGCCGGCGTCCCACAGATACATGAACAACTTGCTGTTCTCGTATGAGGGAAGCTTCTCGGCCGCCTCGGCTTGGATTTCCGCCACGCGCGCTTCGTTGCGCTGCAGCTCCTGCTCGGCGTCCAGCGCGCGGGCCGAGAGCGTCTGAAACTCCTCGCTGCCGTGCAACCGCTCGGAGAGCAACTCCTCCAGTCGCTCGCGCTCGGCGACTTTTTCGTTGAGCTCGTCGGTCACCCGCTTCAGTTCGGCTTCCAGGTGTTCGACCTGCCGCTCGCAACCGGCCGACTCGTCGTGCAGTTGCTGCTGCCGCCGTTGCTTGCGGGCGAACACCTCCAGCAAGTCGTCGCGCACCTCGACAAAAGTGCTTTGAATCGACGCCAGCGTGATGTCGGGCAGGTAGTGTTGGGCCAGGTCCATCAGGGCCGTGCCGCGGCGCTCGACCAGTTCGCCGATCTTGCCGTCGAGCTCGCGCATTCCCGCGACGTGCTCGTCGACCTGGCGGCGAATCCGATCGACGGCCTGCGCGAGCGTCTGCTCGACCCCGGCCCCTGAGAGGACGTTCAATCCCATGACGTAATCTGCCCCATCCGCTCGATTGGCTGCCCGCCGGCGCCCGGCAATTCAATTCGCAGCTCGCGCTCGCCGCGCCGCTTCGCGCCAAACGTGTTTTCGTCGAGCAAGCCGTCAGCTTGCTTGTCGGCGGCCAAGCGGTCAAACACTTCCTGGGGCACCTGCTCCGCCCAGCGGCTCACGCGCTCCGTCTGGCCCGTCTCGCGGTTGCGAATCGGCACTTTCACCGGGTTGCCCTGCGCGTCGGTCGCCTCGACGAACACGTAGAACCCCGACGTGCGCGTCCCCTGTTCGTCGTTCCACTCGCGCTCGATCGCCGACTGCTCGTCGGCCCCCGCGGGAATCGACAGCGTGTAGTCCTGCATCAACGCGGCGCTCAGCGCGTCGACCTCGGCCAACACCTGATCGAGTTGGGCGAGATCCTGCTGCTCGGCGGCCACCTGCGCCGCGGCGAGCAATGCGGCGGCCTCGTCCCTGATCGCGGGGTCGGCCGCCACGTCGTCGATCGTCTCCACCGCCGCCGCCACCGCCGACACCTTATTAGCCGCCTGCAGCGAATCGCGCCGCTTGCCCGGCAGCAGCCCGGCGAAGAACATGCCCCACAGCACGGCCGCGGCCACCACCAGCGCGGCGGCGATCTTGAGAATCGGCCCCCGGCGCACGTACACATGCGCGACCATCGTCCGCCAGCTGTGCGGCGGCTCGGCAAATTTGTGCATCCGGTCGTAGTACTGCTCGACCGCCGCGTCGACCTCGGCCTCGCTGACCGTGTCGCCGCTCACGCGGGCCGCCTCCATCAGCCGCTCGCGCAGCTTGGCCTTGATCTGGTCGATGTTCAGCTGCTCTTCGACCAACGCGCGTTCCTTGCGCAGCGTGGTGGCCACGTCCATGATGCGCGTCATCTCGGCCAGGCTCAGCCGCTCGCCGGACGGCAGCCCGTCGCTGTCAATCGCAGCCTGATCGCGCCGCGAGTCGTCGTCGGGAGCGGATTGAATTTGCTCTGCGGGCATCGCGATTGTGGACCGGGAGGGGATGAATGGGGTGGCTGGGGACGCAGCGCAGCGGAGCCCCCAGGGACGCACGCCGCCGCCGAGCACAACTGTTGGCACGGCGGCGAAGCGTGGTAAGCTGATTTCCTTGCTGGAAACGGCCCCGCCAACGGCCACGCGCCGGTCTCGGCGTCGCAAGTCTCCAGTTTACCAAACCCCGCTCTGCAAAACAGCTAGCCCGCCCCGCGCGGTCGTCATGACGTTGGAACGCAAAATATAGAGTGGCCGGCGACGACCGCGGGGCCCCCCCGGTGAGATTCCCGGGGGCTCCGCTGCGCTGCGTCCCCAGCCGCCCCCGCTTTGTTCAACTGGCGGCGCTGTCCGCCGCGCGCCCCGTCCGTTCTCATTCAAGCGAATCGCACAGTCACATCCCTTACCGCGGAGCCCGACCATGGCCGCTCAAACCCAAACCGAATCCGCCCCCGCGCCGACCCAATCCAAGAGCAAGGGCTATCTCGACAAAGCCGTCGACGTGCTGGAGAAGTTCGGCCTGAAAGCGGGCGAAGCCCCGCAAGCCGAGCTGATCCGCCTGCTGGAAGAAGTTCGCCACGTCGACGAGGCCAAGGCGCTGGCCATCGCCAACACGATCAAGTACATGAGCACCTTCAACCAGCTGGTGCGCGACAACGTCGAGAACATCAACGTCGGCAATCGCTATCTGCAGATTAGCCAGATGTTCGATTCGATCCGCGAAGACTCGAAGAACCTCATCCACCAGCTGGAAGACGGCAAGATCGGCTTCACCGAAAAGATGGCCAACCTGTGGATGAAGCTCCGCCGCGGCACGCCCTCGGCCCGGTTCGAAGACATCGTCGAGGTCTACAAAGACGTCTGCAAAGACACCAAGGACCAGCTGGTGCGCGAACAGACGATCATGGACGCGTACATCGATTTTCGGTTCGCGCTCAAGGAAGCAGAAATCCTCGGCCGCGAGTTGCTCGAAGCCCAGCTGCCGCACCTGGACAAGGCCAAGCAGGAGCTGGCCGACGCCCAAAAAGCGGTCGACGAGTACACGGGCGGCGACGAAAGCCAGCAGTCGCGCCTGGAGCTGGCCCGCGACGAAGCGAACTCCAACTTTCTCAAAGAGGACCGCACCTATCAGCTGCTCAAGGACATCGCCGAGAACCTGTCGATCGGCTACGACGTCGGCGAGACGCTGGTCACCAAGCTCAAGCAGACCCACGACGTCAAAGACCAGGTCTACCGCCGCGCTGTCACGTTCTTTACGACCAACGAGCACGTGTTCACCATCCTCGGCACGGTGTACACCTCGCAGCAGGGCCTGCACGAAGCGACCCAAAGCACCGAGGCGCTCAAAGAGGGCGTGAACAAGTCGCTGGAAGACGTCGCCGACCTGGGCCGCGAGCTGGAACGCGCCGCGCTGAAAGCCGGCTACGGCTCGACGGTCAGCCCCGAGTCGCTGGAGAAACTCGTCACCGCGATCAGCGACTACCAGGTCGAGTCGCTGCAAATGATCGCCGAGCTGCGCAAAGAGAGCGAAGAAAACGCCAAACAAATCCGCAAGGTCGTCGAGGCGGGGAAGAAACGCTACCAGGAAACGCTGGAAAAGTTCGCCCGCGGGGAAGAGGTGACGGCCAGCGAACAGTAACCGCGCCGGATCGTCTCGCACAATGACGCCAAGACCCAATTTCGAAAAGCAACCGCTCGGGATGGGGCGCCTCAACGCTTCCCAACGCGGCCAACATCGATCGCGTCCCTATTTAGCCGCCGGTCATTGACCGGCGGCTAAGTGTCACAATGCGACGAACTGATGGCGAGGACCGAACTCCGGCTGGCCTGTCATGCAGCGCCCCGCACGTCGCTCATCATTCCACACCTGTCGTGTCCGCGGCATCGCGGGCGCTCAGAAGCCCCGAATGAAGCTCGCGCCGCCGGACCTCCCCGAGCATGGCGCCCGACCGAAGGGAAACAACTAGGCTCGCAAATGCCCGACGGCTGGACTACATTCGACGGGCCACCGCCCTCGTGAGTCCGTGATTGATGCGCGACAAACTCAAGGCCATCGTCGAACAATCTGGCACGCCCGCGGGCTTCGCGTTCGCCATGTCAGTGCAGGCGCTGATCGTGCTGTCGCTTGTCACGTTTTCGATCGAGACGCTGCCAAACCTGTCGCCGGCAACCCGACGAATTCTGTGGTGGGTCGAAGCAGCGACCGTGGGGCTCTTTACCCTCGAGTTTCTGCTTCGCCTGTGGGTTGCCGACCGGCCGTCGCAGTACGCCTTCAGCTTCTTCGGAATGGTCGACTTGGCGGCGATTCTGCCATTTTACCTCGCGTCGGGATTTGACCTGCGAGCGATTCGCTCGTTCCGCTTGCTGCGGCTGTTTCGTCTCATCAAACTCGCCCGCTACAGCAAAGCAGTTCGCCGCTTCCATCGAGCATTGATCTTAGCCAGGGAAGAATTGGTGCTCTTCTTTTGCGTCGCGTCGATCTTGCTCTACCTGTCGGCCGTCGGCATTTACTTCTTCGAGAATGAAGCGCAGCCCAAGGCGTTCGCCTCGGTATTCCACAGCTTGTGGTGGGCAGTCTGCACGCTCACAACGGTCGGGTACGGCGACGTCTATCCGATCACCGTCGGCGGGCGGATATTCACGTTCGCCGTACTGGCGGTCGGCCTTGGCGTCGTCGCAGTCCCGGCCGGCATCGTCGCGTCAGCCTTGTCGGCAGCGAGAGATACCGACCGCAAGGTTTGAACCGAATACCTTCACGCTTTTTTTCTATGCACGACAAGGATTGAACGATGGCGACCGCTTCTTGAAACAACACGCCCACGCCGCCGGACCTCTGCGAAAATGGCGCCCGGCGCACCGCGGCGGCCCAGTCTGGAAATCAAGCCATCAGGAGACAATCCGCGACATCGGTTCCTGACACCTTTTTTACCCTGGCTGAGTGTGAACCGGCAGGCATTCAATCTAGCCGGGGCTTGAGTTCCTTCGCCTAGCACTCTATCGCGTCTCTGCTTGGGCCGAGACCGAGCCGATCTATGGCAAGCCCTGGAAGGAGTCACAGGCGAAGGGGGGAGGCACGCAAGACGGCGGCAAGGCAAGGGAGGGTTCTGGATCAAGCGTCGTGAAGTCAACAGCCATTGGTTAGAATGCGACCCAAGGGTCAGTTCCAGAGTACGCTACGGCAAACAGGTCACTCTTGACGTTTTGCAAGCATGACGGAATCCATAGCAAACAAGAAACGCCGGTTTCGATTCAGCCTGGCATTTGTGCTGGTTGTCTTCGCCGTGACTGCGGTACTGCTCACGTTTGGTCGGACGGCATACGATTGGTATTCCACAATTCCAACCATTCCATTAGCTGATGTCGTGGCATCATTCAATTCCCGGTCTGCGAGCGATCCAGTCGGACAACACGAATCCCCTCTCACAGAACAGGAGATCGTTGATGCGATCCGTTTGCAATTGCCGAATCTCCGTGCGAGTAATCAGGTAAAGGCAATTCTCTCCAAGATCGCAAGTACGAAACAGCTTCCACATGATGCGAGGGTGTACGCAATGTCTGGTTGGACATTGCGAGATGGGACACACTACACGGTTTGGTGGATCAATCTTGACGTGAAGGTCGGATCCAACTCAGGATTCGGCCTGCGAATCCGAGAGAATAACCAGCCGACTGCAAAGCCGCTTGACGAACCGAAGCTGGAACGCAGAAACTCATCTTGGGTACGAAAACCGTCGCAGTAAGAAGAATTCAGTTGGCGCGCCGCTCCGATGCCAACTCCTCGCTCCAAATTGTGCCATGTCGGCAGCGTCTCAACAGCACGGCTTACCTGCCAGTCCCCGCTGGGGGCACTTCGATATTCGCCGTTAGGACTGCCGGCGCCACAACGGACCTGTGCAGACGGGGGGGCTGGCTCCCAGCCGCGTGCCTCCGCGGGCTTATCCAGCAGTACGAAGTTCATATAGTACGTTGCGCGAAGCGCACCGCGCCAGGCCACGGCTGCCGCTGCTTTGGTACATTGCGTTTCGCTCTGCGCACCTTGCTTCGCGCTAGCTCTCGCGCCCGGTGCGGCGCAGCCGCAAGAGGCGGCGACCACGGGCCATGGCTCACTCTCTGCCGACGGCGATTCCCCTAGGGAATCAAGATGGCCCCAGGCTAACCGCTGGCCGCGGCAACCCTCGCCTGTAGGCGGCAACGCCTTCGGCGTACGTGCCGTCGGGCGCCGAACTCCGGGCGCCCGCGCCCCATTTCTCGGCATTTTGCCGTCTTCTCGAAAACGCTGTCAGGATCGGTCCCCCGGCGCGCGTCTAGTAGAATGAGGCCTCTCGGCGCCCCAACCGGCAATTTCACCTCGGCCACATTTCGTCAGACCGCGGCCCTCATGGACAACGCCATCGACGATCCTGCCACGACGAGGCCGGGGCTGAGCTGCGCGGCTTCGACGTTGATGGAAAGGCTGGCGGCGGGCGACAAGACGGCGATGAACGAGCTGGTGGCCGAGTACGGACCCGCCTTGCATCGGTTGGTCGGCCGACTGACGGGGTGGGCGAGTGACGCCGACGATTTGCTGCAAGAAGTCCTGATCACGGCTTGGCGCAAGGCGAATCGTTACCACGGGTCGGGGTCGTTGGAGGGCTGGCTGCGGCGGCTGGCGATCAACGTGTGCCACAGCCGCCTGCGAGCCCTCGGCAAGCTGAGTCGTCGATTCCAATCGTCGGCCGATTTGGACGCCGTACCAACGGGTGAACCGCATACGCCGACGGCCCGAGAAGAAGCGTTGGCGGCGACGTTCGGCAAACTTCGCCAGGCCGATCGCTCCGTACTTGTGCTGTATTACATGGAAAACCTATCTGGCGAAGAAGTCGCCGCCGCGTTGAACATTCGCGCCGAGGCGTTTCACGCCCGCCTCAGTCGAGCGCGAGCACGGCTGCGCGAGCTGATCGAATCCCACGAAAGGGCGCATCCCGAGCGGTAGATATGGACAAGCGGGAAGAACAACTTATTGAATCGTTGCGATCGCTTGACGCGGGCGCAGCGTTCAACCCCGACGCCACCGCGGCGGCCGTGCTGGCGAAAGTGCGCCAGCGACGGCGGCGGCGCTCGACGTGGGGCGCGGTGGCCGGGGCGACGGCGCTGGCCCTGCTGGCGTGGCGTGCGGCGCCATCGCGCGGGCCGGCCGAGCCGACGGCTCCCCCGGTCGTCGCCAAGTCCTCCGATCCGGAACGCGAAATCACCCAACTGCGGCAGGAAATCGCCCTGCTCAAGGAGCAACTGGCGCTGGCGGAGCAGGCGGTCCTCATGACGGCCCAGGAGGCCCGCAATCGGCAAATGATCGCTCGCATCAATGAGAACCGCTACGCCGAGTGTCGTTTGGAAGCGCTCCGGCGCCTGGCCGCGAAGTAACGATTCCCCCCATATTCTTACCCAAGGAATGTGCCATGAAAGCTGCTACGATCGCTTTGCTTACGACGGCTTGCTTCCTCTGCGGCGCGAGCGCGCAGGTCGCTGCCGACGAATCGCTTGACGCCCCCCCCGCGACGAGCGCGGGGCCGGCCGAGAAGCAACTGACCTTGGCGGAACGTCGCATCAGATTCCTCCTGCAGAGCCGCGACGAGGCCTTCGCGGACCTGGCGAAGCTCTCTCAAAAACTCGATGAGTTCTACGAGCTGACAGACAACCCGGCCGCGTTGCTCAGCGACAGCGATCGTTCGAGGATCATGGCGGACCTCCTGCTGAAGCAAATGCTGCTGGAGGCGGACGTCACGGCGGCGGAAATCATGAGGGACCGGCGTTCCGCTCTTCAAGGCGAGTCGTCCGTCCCGGATGCGGCGCTCATGCAGGCCAAGGTCAAGAAGGTTGAAACGGAAATGCAGCTTGCCGAGAAAGAGCTTGTCGCTGCGAAGCTAGCTTTGGAATCGGCGAGGGCCACTCGACTCGCAGTCGACAAGGCCGAGGCAAAACTGCGTACGCTGCAAATCGAACGCGAGTATCTCGCGGCCGAGCAACAACGTGAACAGACGGCGACAAGTATTGACGCCGAGTTGCTCATTCTCTCGAAGGGCGCCGAGTTGAAGGCCTTGCGAGACCAGTTGCAAAAGCTCAGAGAATCCAACCATGTGGCCACGGAAATCCGACTGTTGCAAAGCAAGATTCAGCAGGCCAGCGACCTGGTCGACGCGATCAACACGAGGCTTCTGGCGGCAAGAATGGATCTTCTGGAAAGCAAACTCGGTGGCGACGCGCCCTGAGACCGCGGCGCTGCGCCGCCTCGCGAACAACCCGACATTCAGCGCGGAGCGCTTCACGCCGGGTGCCGGGTGCCACCGCTGGCTTGTCCAGCGGTGCGAAGCGGAGACGCGACCTTACCCCCAGTTCAAACTCGTGTCATGGCAATACCGCCTCAGAGATCCGCTGCCGGGCAAGCCGGCCGTGGCACGCACTTCGCCCATCGTCCCGTTGCGCCTTCGCGTCTCGGCAAGAGAATTCCCGCGCGACGACGCCCGTTTGTCCCGCAAGA
>JAGQOU010000560.1 GCA_020427145.1 Planctomycetales bacterium
CCCCGGGGGCGCCGTTCATCGAAGTGCAGCATCTGCCTGAGGAGACTTTGCCGTTTCTGCTGCCGAGTCGCTATTGCGAGTCGGAACGCTTTACGCAGATGGCCGCCTCGTTGGGGGCCGGTTGGGCGCCCGGGTACAACCAATGCGCGGCCATCGTGCAATACATTCGCGACACGCTGCAGTACGTCCCCGGCGCCGGTCAGCAGATCATCAGCGCAGCCGAAGTGAACGAGCGCACTCAAGGCGTCTGCCGGGACATGGCTCACCTGGGCATCGCGCTCTGCCGGGCGCTGTCGATTCCGGCGCGGATGGTGGTCGGCTACCTCGAAACCTTGCAGCCGATGGATCTGCACGCGTGGTTCGAAGCGTACGTGGGGGGACGCTGGTACACGTTCGACCCCACGCAGCAGTCGCTGGACGGCGGTCGGGTGGCCATTGCCTACGGCCGCGACGCCGCCGACGTGGCCATCTACACGCAATTCGGCGACCCCGTGGAGTTGCTGCAGATGCAGGTCCACATCGACCGCCTCGCGGGCCCGCCCTGGTGACGGGCCGTGCCATTGGGCCGCTTCGCCCGCCCCCAGGTTGCTGTGAAGACCGCCCGATCTATTGCCGATGACTACGGCAGGATGCAACTCGTCGTCATTCGCGCGACCGCGCGCCCACGCACGCGGCCCTGCGTGACATTTGCCACGGATTCGATCATGGACGTCAACCCTGCTGGCGCTGCTGGCACGCTCGCTTCCTCCAGTTCGCGGTCCGCTCGTCATCGAGCACAGGACGTATTCAGCGAGGTGCTCGTGGCCGCCGGACGGCAAGGCTACGCTTCGGCCCAGCCCGTCGAGTCCGACGCGCCGCTGGCCGAGTCCGTCGCCTCGGCGTGGTCCGATTGGTTTGAGTCCGAGACGCGCGGCCAGTACGCGACCGCGCGGCCTGTCGACCGGCAACGATTGAAGGAGGGGTTTGGCGACATCGTGACCCGCGCCCAGGCGGACGGCGGGTACGTTCATCCGGTTGAGTTCTTGCGCGGGCTATCTCAAGACGAGCTCACGGTGGTGCAGAACGTGCAGCACCTGGCGGCCCCGATCGACGTCGACTCGCTCACCGAAGAAGGGGCGTTGAACCTGCTACTGCCGCGGGCGGCGCAAGTCGACCTCAATCGCGACGGGCTGACCCAAACGGGCATCGGCTACGGCATGAGATTCCCCAGCAGCAACACCCCGCCGGAGGTGGTAGCCGCGTGGGAAGAAGCGACCGCCGGAATGTCGTTGGGCGATCGGATGATCTTTGAACTGCAGATGGTCTCGCCGATCATGATGGCCAACATCCATGTCGATGAGCAGGGCGCCTTCGCGTACCGTGTCGAACCAGGCGACCCCGATTTCGTCAATCCGATGGCCGCGGCCGACTACTCCTATGTCGACGCCACGCAGGATCAACTCGACGGCCTCGACTTTTCTCTGTCGAAGGGCTTCATCTCCAAAGACAAGTACGATCGCCAGCGGGCCTTCTGGCAGTCGTTTCAGCGCGCCCTGCAGGACCGCTCGGCCGCGTGAACTCGGCGTCCGCGCGCATCATCCGCCCGACGCTTTCGCCCGATATCCCAGTTGCAGCAGCTTGGCCACGACCTCGTCGCGGCAGTCTCCTTGCAGCACCAGTTCGCCATCGCTCACGCCGCCGCCCACGCCCAGTTCGCCGCGCAGCGTTCGCAGCAGCGGCTTGAGACTCTCCGGCGCCAGCCCCGCCACCACAGCGGACCACTTGCCGCGGCGCCGCTCCCGCCGCACCCGCGGGCTTTGCGCTGCGGGAGCAATCGCTTCAGCGGCCGCGGCCGGCGCGCACGCACACGCGGCGACGGGTCGCCCGCACGCATCGCACGTCACAGGCCGCTCAAGCGGCGTTCCGTCAAAGAGTCCAGCCATGGCGGAAAATGTAGCAACCGACAGGCTCGGGCGGGAAGCAGCCGCGTCGGTGAATCCTCCTCCCGGAGAATCGCCAACAGGGCTTTTCCGGGAGCGACACGAGGTCGTCGGACGGCAAAAAACATGCGATTCAGCGTCGACCGTCCTCAGTCACGGCGCAATCATTGGGCTTATTCCCCTATCAATTCGACAAAAGTGGACGCCCACAGTCGGCCTTTGATAGAATCCGGGCGGAACAGAGTCGAGGCGTCGGGGGATAGCCTTTTCGGCCAACTTCTTTCCGCGCCAAGCGAAAATTGTCAACGGCTAGTGAGGCCACCGGTCCGCGCGTAGCGCGGCAGGCGTCTGCGCGCCGTGTGCCGGTTCAATTGCTTCTCTTTGCGGCGTCCGCGGTTCTGTTCGCGATGTCGGGCCGATCGTACGGCTCGACCCATCCCGAACGGCGTGTCGCAAGACGAGAGGCAGGACACTATGAAACGGAAGGTTCGCGTCGGGTTTACGCTGGTTGAGCTGCTGGTTGTCATCGCCATCATCGGCACGCTCGTGGGGCTTCTGCTGCCTGCCATTCAGCGGGCGCGCGAGTCGTCGCGGCGTTCGACGTGTCTCAACAACATGCGGCAGCTGGGCCTCGCGGCGGTGCAGTACGAAGGGCGCATGGGGAGCTATCCGGGGCTGTTTGACCAGCTGCCCGATCAGCGACGAGAGTCTTACTCCGCCGAGCGCTGGACGACCTGGGCGGTTATCCTGTTGCCCGATTTGGACCGAAGCGCCATCTTCGACGCCTATGCCACGGGGCACACGCCGCTGCCGGAGATGTACTTGGAAACGATGCTCTGCCCGAGCGACTCGGCTAAGTCGCGTTCCGGGAGCGTCAACTCGTATGTCGCCAACGGGGGACTCGCGGGGCCGGCAATCACCCAGAAGCCCGCGAACGGCCCGTTTCTCAACCGCATCTATGACCGCCATGCCCGGGTCGTCGAAGGACACTGGCGAGACGGCACGGACCGCACGCTCGCATTCAGCGAACAGATCGAGGCCGGTCCCTACGACCGCATCGGGTGGTCGGGATTGACGGAATCGCCGAACAACCCGGATGACGACCCGCTCGATCACGACATGGTTGATGAAGATCAACAAAAAGACGGCATCTGGAACCCTGTCTTCGTGTGGTGGACGCAACCTCCGCAATGCGCACTGATCAATGGTCCGCATTGCCTATGCCAAGGGAGCGATCCAATGCCGGGTTGCGGAGTCGTTGCGGGAACGGGGCGGTATCTCGGCAAGCTCTGCTCGAAAATTTGCACAGAGACGGAGCGCATGCCGAACGCGCGGCCGTCCAGCGAGCATGGCGGCGGCGTCAACGTCGTTTTCGGCAGCGGCCGGGCGACCTTTCTGCGCGAGACCATCGACTACAAGGTCTTTCGGGCGCTGATGACCGTCAACGAGCGGCGTTCCGACTCGCCGCTGCCGGACCTTGTGATGGACGACAGCGTGCTGCAGTGAAAGCATCGAGCACGCTCAAGGCGGCAAGCGAGGGCGCGGAACGTCAGCGTTTCGCGCCCCTCGCTCGTTGCGGATAGCGCGGGTCTTTCGAGCTCGCACCAACCCGGGCTCAAGAAACGAGGCTATGCCGCGCCCGTCAGGTCCCATGCGTCTCGTCCCCGACTCTTGTCTCCCGGCGCGTAACACTCGTCGCGTTCCGACGCTTGATGACTTCGGCCCGCCGGTCAACTGCCCATCGGATCGCAGACGCTGGCGCGGCGCCCCGGGCCGCCGCCGTCCTCAGGACGCATCGGCAGGTTCGGACCACGCCCACGCAAATCGGAGCATGAAAATGAAACGCTTGATGCTGACCTTGATCGTCGCGACCGTCGCCGTCGCTACGCTCGCCGAACCTGTCCTGGCCGGCCGCCGAGCGCGACGTCGCGCGGCGGTGATCACGGGCGTCGC
>JAGQOU010000042.1 GCA_020427145.1 Planctomycetales bacterium
ATGATCGCCGGCGGCGCCTCGTTGGCGCCCAACCGATGGTCGTTGCTGGCCGAGGCGACCACGGCCCGCAGCAGGCCCTGGAACTTGTGCACGGCACGAATCACCGCCGCGCAGATCAGCAGGAACTGTGCGTTCTCATGCGGCGTGTCGCCCGGATCCAGCAGGTTGCCCTGGCTGGAACTGCCCATCGACCAGTTGACGTGCTTGCCCGAACCGTTCACGCCCGAAAACGGCTTCTCGTGCGTCAGGCAGCTCATGCCGTACTTTTCGGCAACGCGCTTCAGCACGGTCATGGTCAGCTGTTGGTGGTCGGTCGCCACATTGGCAAACTCAAACAGCGGGGCGATCTCGTACTGAGACGGGGCCACCTCGTTGTGCCGCGTCTTGACCGGAATGCCCAGCTTGAACAGTTCGCGTTCCGATTCCAGCATGAACGCCAACACCCGCTCGGGGATGGCGCCAAAATAGTGATCGTCGAACTCCTGACCCTTGGGCGGCTTGGCCCCGAACAACGTCCGCCCGGCGTTCAGCAAGTCGGGGCGAGCGAAGAAAAAATTACGATCGATCAGGAAGTACTCCTGCTCGGGCCCGGCGGTGGAGGACACCATTGCGCCGTCGGTGTGCCCGAACAACTTCAAAATCCGCTGGGCTTGCACGTTCAACGCCTGCATCGACCGCAGCACGGGCGTCTTCTTGTCGAGCGCCTCGCCGGTCCACGACACGAACGCCGTGGGAATGCAGAGCGTCGTACCGTTGGCGTTTTCCAGAATGTACGCGGGGCTGGTCACGTCCCAGATGGTGTAGCCACGGGCTTCGAACGTCACGCGGATGCCGCCGGTGGGGAAACTCGACCCGTCCGGCTCGCCCTGAATGAGCTGCTTGCCGGAAAACTCGGCCAGCGCCCCCCCCTCGCCGTCGGGCGAGAGGAAGCTGTCATGCTTCTCCGCGGTGAGGCCGGTGAGCGGATAAAAAACGTGAGCGTAGTGGGTGGCGCCCTTCTCAATCGCCCAGTCCTTCATCGCCGACGCCACCACGTCGGCAATCGAGGAATCGAGCTTGTCGCCCTTTTCGATCGTGCGAATCAGTGCTTTGTAAACCGGCTTCGGGAGCCGCTTCTTCATCACGGAAGTCGAAAAAACGTTGGCGTTGAACAAATCACCGGTCGAGGTGTCGCGGTAGTCCATCGCCGGCGGGCCCGACGTGTAACCCGTGGCCGCAGCGACCGCCGCGGATCGCGCCGACGAGAACGCGGGTTTGGACGAGGAGCCGCCCGAAGCAAACGAACTTCCCGTGCGCCCATTCTTGTCGATAACTGTTTCCATCCTGCAATTGACCTTTCTGGGACCGCGGGGGACGCGGTCCGACGAACAGCGGCTGTGCGGCGCCTCCGTGCGGCCATTTCTCCAGAAAGAGCGCGCAGAATCCGGCCTGTGCGCCGTCGCTGGGTGCGACGAAACCAACCGTCGGACGCAAAACCCGTTCCAATGCGCAGAGCAATAGCGCCGCAGCGCTGCGGGCGGCCAGGATCACCGGAAAATCCAGGGCCGCCCCCGTTATTCTCACCCAGAGAGTTGCCGCCCTCGTCCGAACCCTGCTAGGCCGATGCCCGGTTATTGGGCAACCCGCGAAACGCTATGCGGCTCGAATGCGCAGTCGCTCCAGCCGCCGTCGAATTGGCAGCGGCCCGAGTTCATCCAATTCGCGCACCCCGAGGCAATCAGGTCACAAGCAACGCGCTGCCAGAGACGCGATGATCCCCATCACGGTCCGGGACTCTGCCAATCGGCTACGCCGCCACGCTTCGTTTGCCGCCGCCATGGAAATGGCAGCAGATGAAAGGGCCGTGTCCGCGATGCAGGAGCCCCCCGTGTTAGGGACCTACTTCAATTCCGCCGAATAACTGCAAGACGGCCAGTTTCTTGACCTTGCCCATCGCATTTCGCGGTAGTTCATCGACGACCAGCAGCTTTCGCGGGATCTTGTAGGGCGAAATGCGACCTTCACACCAGGTGCGGAGCGATTCGAGGTCGAGAAACGAGTCGGAAGTCAGAACAACCGCCGTCGCGACGGTTTCACCCCACTTTTCGTCGGGCACTCCCACGACCGCGCACTGAGCGATCACTGGGTGATCCAATAGGCATGCTTCGATCTCCAAAGCCGAGAGCTTGTAACCGCCGCTCTTGATGATATCGACGCTTCGCCGACCCATGATGCGAAAGTAACCTGCTTCGATGACGGCCATGTCGCCCGTGCGGAACCAGCCATCCGTGAATGAAGCACTCGTTGCTTCGGCTCGGTTCCAATACTCCCCAAAAACGCCGGGGCCGCGAACCTGAATCTCGCCGACAACGCCTTCGTCGGCGACCGGTTCGCCAGAATCGGCCTGCAAGCGAACTTCAACGCCGGGGAGCGGCCGCCCCACCGCGCCGGGACGGCGCTCTCCGTCGTAAGGATTCGAGAGCGCCATGCCGATTTCCGTCATGCCGTACCGTTCCAACAGCCTTTGGCCTGTGAGCTCCGTCCATGTTTCATGAACGCTGGCAGGCAAGGCGGCTGATCCGGAAACCATCAACCGCATGGCGGCAAAGCCTTCGACAATGGGTTCGCGTTGCGCCAATGGCAACGACTCCAGCCATTCGATCAGCTTCACATAGATCGTCGGGACGGCCATGAAGACCGTGTACGCGCCATCGGCGACTCGTCGGCCAACCGCATCGAGATCGAATCGCGGGAAGGCTTCAACTTCTGCTCCTGACCACAACGCACACGACATGATGTTGACAATGCCGTGTATATGGTGCAGGGGCAAAAACAGCGGAATCCGGTCGTCCTGCCGCCAACACCACGCCTCGGTCAGCGATTCGATTTGAGCCTGAATGCAGTCGTGAGTTGTGACGACACCCTTGGGCTCGCTGGTTGTCCCGCTGGTGTAGAGGATCATCGCGCGGCGGTCGGTCGCAACTTCCGGCAGCGTGGTTGTCGGCGTCGAGGGTCGATCACCCGTGCTGACAATCCGAATGCCGAGACGATCGCACATCAACGCGACCTTATCGGCAAGCTCGCTCGCCACGATCACAGTCTCCGCCTGCGAGTCGGTCAGCACGTACTCCAGTTCTTTCGCGGTTGCGGCAAGGCCTAGCGGAACAGCGACGCCTCCCGCACGCCAAATCCCCCATTGCGCCCCGACGTATCTCTCTCCGGCCGGTGCGAGATACGCAATACGCATTTCCTGCAGATCATCCTTGCCGTCCAGCAACGTCGTCGCGATGGTTTCCGATGCAGCGATCAGATCCCGATAGACATGCACGCCCGTTGCCGAGCGAATGGCTGTTCGCTGGCCGTGTGCGATGGCGCGTTCGATGATGGGCAGTTGCGTCAACTCATGGCCTCCAAGCTTCAATTCACATTTCCACGACGGCTCGAATGGCCATGTACACGACCGACGGCCCCGCCAAGCATCCCAACCCAGTATAGAACGTGGCCGTCATTGCGCCATACGGGACAAGTTTCTCATCCGTGGCCGCAAGCCCGCCCGCGACGCCGCTGGTCGTTCCCAGCAGCCCGCCGAAGATGAGGGCGGATCGCGGATTGTCCAGCCCAATCCACTTCGCAACAAACGGCGTCAATATCATCACCAGCATCGACTTGACCAGGCCGGTCGCGACGCTCAACGCAATCACTTCGCTTGAGGCGCCGAGCGCCGTTCCCGTCACGGGGCCCACGATGTAGGTCGCGGCTCCGCCGCCGATGGTGGTCATGCTGACGGCGTCGCGATACCCGAAGGCATACGCAACGACGGCCCCAATCAGAAACGCAGTCAGTACGCCGACTAGCAGCGAGATAATTCCGCTCAGGCCGGTTTTGCGAAACTCGTCGAGTCGCACGCCGAACGCAGTCGCGACAATGGCAAAGTCGCGGAGCATCGCCCCGCCCATCAAGCCAATCCCGGCCAGGCATTTGAAATCAGCGACGCCCTGCGTCCCGCCCGTCGATGCGCCGCCGATGTAGGCCAGCACCAATCCAATGAGAATGGCGATCGCCGAACCGTGCATCCGCCCGCGTGTCACGCGTTCTGAGATGGCGTAGGACAACCACACAATCAAGCCGACCAGCGCAAAGGCCGTGATTAGCGAGTACTTGACGAGCACTGATTCAATGGCCGGCCACAATTCGTTCACTCCCCGTCTCCCGGCGACGAGGATTCCGGCAGAGAGGCGACGCTCGCCTCGGCGCGCCCGATGCGACTAATCAGCGGCGCCATGGCAAAGCTCGCGATGACAACCGCGATTCCCGCCACGATTGCCACTGTCCCGCCGCTGAAGGCGGCGCGTACGTTTTGGCTCGCGGCCATCGCCACGACAATCGGAATGTAGATCGAACTCCAGAACAAAACGCCGCTTTGGGTCGGCTTTGCCATCAACCCCATGGCTTGGAGACGGCCGGAGATCACAATCAGCAGCAGCATGGCGATGCCCACGCCGCCCACATTGGCATCGACGCCGATCGCCAGTCCGATCAACTGGCCCGCGACAAGGCCGCAAATCAGACACAGCGACAGCAATGCTGTTCCGTAGATCGCCATCAGTCTTCTTTCGCAGTGGCAGTGAGACGCGTCATCTCAACGACTTGCCTGTGACGACTCGTTGCCGATCATGGCGACGAAATCAGCGAAGCGTTCGCCCTGAATCAGCACGTGGTCTCTGAGAAGAGCTTCCGCCTGTGACTCGGCGCCTGAGATAATCGCATCGACAATTGCCTGATGCTCGTCATACGAGTCGCGGATGCGCTTCGGAAAACGAAGCTGCATCCGTCGATACGCTTGCAGTCGCCGACGCAACGCTCCCGCCTGTTCAGCGAGGAAGCTGTTTTGACAACCACGGTAAATCACGTCATGAAATGCTTCGTTGTGGTAATAGTACTCGTCGGCGTCGTCGTCCCGCTTGGCGGCACAGCAGGATTCGTGGGCCGATCGCAACTCCTCGCGGAGCTCAGCCGTGATGCGCCTCGCGCAAAGCCGCCCGCACATGCCTTCCAGCTCGGCCATCACCTCGAACATTTCGATCAGTTGCGGCACGGTCATTTCGACCACAAAGGCGCCGCGGTTGCGGATCAGTTCGACCATTCCGCGTTCTGAGAGAAACCTCAAGGCCTCCCGAATCGGCGTTCGCGAGACGTCAAATCGCCGGCACAAACTGGCCTCATCAAGCTTCGTGCCCGGCGGCAGCTTGCCAGTCACCACATCGTCCTCAATGGCGTCGCAAATGTGGCGTGAAGTGCGTGCAGCGGCGGTCGTCATCCGTCCCGATCTCCCGTTTTCAGTCCACAAATTGGCGGCAAATTTCGTATACAATCTACTTGCAATCGCATACAATCTGTGCATACAATCGCAGCTGGATTGTATTCAATCCCTATTATATGCACCCGCAGCTGGAATACCAACTACGGGATCAATGCATCTTTTCAATCGAAAGTCTGCTTATCAACGCCATCACCTTTGTTCGGCGCCTTGTCGTGAGACAAGGTCTCCATGCCCCTTGTTTGTAGGAGTTCCGACTAATGAAGACCACCATCTCGACGTCACTCTTCTTCCTGGCCTTGCTCGGCATTTGCATGCCGGCCAGCGCAGCTAGGTATCTTGTCGATTTCGGCCGCAACGACGTTGCCACGGGCGGCGGTCAGGGAGCCATTACGGCCAGCCCCGACTCCAACGGCAACTACTGGAACAACTTCAACAAAGAAGCCTTCAACTCGGATACCGGAAATCTCGATGTGCCTGACAACGCCGCGATCAGCGGGCTAATTGACGATGCCAACGGCGCGAGCGGAATCGGCATTCAGCTCCTGGATTCGACGGGCAACAACGAGTGGGAAGCCAACGGTGCACTGAACGGCGGCCTGCTGGGCCCCGACTCCAATCTGCTGGGTGAGCTTGCCATTGAGACCGCCACGCGCGACTACTTCTTCACCACGCAGCCGTCAGCCAGCTTCGTACTGAATGGCCTGAATCCTCTTGCGACCTACGACCTGGAATTCTTCGCGACCCGCGACACCGGCGGCTACCGTGCCACCCAGTATAGGGCCACCGACGCCAACGGAGCGATGCTTTCAGCAATCCTGCAGACGTCGGGCGGAGGCGCCGGGTCTGCCGCTCATCCCAACGGCAACGACGACGACACCGTCGCCCTTCTGGGTCTGGTCCCCGATGGCAGCAATTCAATCACCATCGACATGCTGACCAATGCCGGTGGATTCTCGTACGTCGGCATCATGTCGATTACCGAGAACACGGTTCCCGAGCCCGCGTCCTTGGCCTTGCTCGGCCTGGGCGGGTTGGCCTTCGCGGCTGTTCGCCGTCGCGCCTCGCGCTAATCCGCGAGACTCTTACTCAGACAGCCGGCCGCCTCAGACTTTGCCCCAATCGCGGGCAAAGTCTTGAGGTCGGCCGGGCAGTCTGCTCTAGCGCGCTGCGCCTGCCCTCGGAACTCAACTGCTTAGATCATCGTCCTGCCTGAAAGTTTTCGGCGGGAACCAAGGAGTAGCCATGTTACTTTTTCCAGTCAATCGCGTTGGCCGGTTCGCCGTGACGGCCGCGCTCGCGGCGCTGGTTGCCGGCCCGGTCTTTGGGCAGGCCTACCAGTCCAACGTCAACACGTGGAACGCGCAAGACGCGCTCGACCCGGTTCCCACGGGCGGCATTGTGTTTGCTGGTAGTTCGTCGATCCGCAGGTGGGAGGAACTCACGCTCGACTTTGCCGACTACAACGTGCTGCAACGCGGCCTCGGCGGCGCCACCTTCGCTACGTACCAACCGCACGTTGACGACAACATCATCGCCCACGCGCCGCGCGCGGTCGTCGTTTGGCTCGGCACCAACGATATCGCCGGCGGTCTTTCGGGCAGCGGCGTCGTGAGCGCGTTCAATACGTTCTCCAGCACCATCCACGGCTCGCTGCCCAACACCGAGATCTTCTACCTCGGCATCATGCCCACGCCGGGCCGCCAGGGGAATCGGACCCAGGAAAACATTGCTAACGCCGGGATCGCCGCCGTCGCCGCGAGCGACAGTCGCATCCACTACGTCGACCTGCCGGCCGTTTTCGACGGCCTGGGCGCCTACAACGGCGCCAACTTCACCAACAAGTTTGTCGATTCGATTCACCTCAACCGCGACGGCTACAACGTGTGGGAATCGGTGATTCGCCCGGCGGTTCTCGCTGAATTCGCGCCCGACAAGGTTTACACTCCCAACCCACTCACGCTGAAACCCGGCGAGCGGATCCTCTACGATTTCGGCCCTAGCAATTCCGATGACGGCGACATCACCACGGGGCCCGACGCCAGCGGAAATTACTGGAGCAGTTGGACCGGCGGCGAGGGGGGCGTCAGGGCTATTGCGGGCGAGCACCAACGCAACATTGTCAACACCGACGGAAATGACACCGGCATCGGGATCACGATCACCGCCGAGTTCGACTCCAACGGCAAGCTCAATGGCGGCCTGTTCAACCCCGACAGCAATTTGCTGGGCGATCTGGCCGTCGAATCGGCCACTGTCGACTTTTTCTTCAGCACCGGCGACGGAGTGCAAGGCGGCGGCGATGACGACGAGGCCGGCGGCTTCATGCTCGACGGGCTCGACCCCAACCTGGCCTACAACTTCAAGTTCTTCGGCAGCCGCTCTTCGACCGAGACTCGAATCACCGAGTACGCGGTCACCGGCGCCAACAGTCAATCCGTGCTACTGACGACGTCCGGCAACAACATCGGGGCCGACGGCAGGTACGACGGTAACAATGATGAAGTGGCCCAGGTCTTCGGCGTTCGACCTGACGCCTTTGGACAGGTCTTCGTCGATGTGACTCTGATCCAGGGAAGCTTTGCCTACATCAGCGCGATGGAAATCACCGCCGTTCCTGAACCGAGCACCGTGGCGCTCGCCGCGATCTGCGTCGCGGGATTGGGACTCGCGCGCCGCAGGCGTATCGCCTGACCAACGTATCGCCTGACCAACAAAGAAGGCCCGCCGGCAAACGCCGACGGGCCTTTTTCTATTGTGTCTTGAGTCGGGGTGACAGGATTCGAACCTGCGACCTACTGCTCCCAAAGCAGTCGCGCTA
>JAGQOU010000567.1 GCA_020427145.1 Planctomycetales bacterium
GGCGCCGGGGCACGAGGAGATTGAAATCGCCCTGGTGAAGCTGTACGGCCAGACGGGCAACCAGCTGTATCTCGACATGGCCAAGCGGTTTCTCGAAATCCGCGGGGTGACGTACCGCCCCCATGGCCGCGGGATCAACGCACCTTCGTACGCCCAACAGCAAGCCCCGGCGGCCGAGCAGCGCGAGGCGGTGGGGCACGCCGTGCGGGCGATGTATTTGTACGCCGCCATGGCGGAGGTCGACAGCATCCAGGGCGCCGACGATTACAGCGCGGCTCTCGACTCGATCTGGCACGACATCGTCGATCGCAAGATGCACATCTCCGGCGGGCTGGGCGCCGTGCCGGGCATCGAGGGGTTTGGTCCCGCCTATGTGCTGCCCAACAAGGAAACCTATCTAGAAACCTGCGCGGCCGTGGGCAACGTGCTGTTCAACGTGCGGATGTTCCTGAAGCACGAGCGGGGCGAGTTCGTCGACGTGGCCGAAGCGGCGCTCTACAACAACTGCCTCGCCGGCGTGGGGCTCGACGCGCAAAGCTTTTTCTATCCCAACCCGCTGGAGGCCGACAATTGGCATGCGCCGCGATCAGCATGGTTCGGCACGGCGTGCTGCCCGTCGAACATCGCCCGGCTCATTCCGCAAATCTCCGGCTACATGTACGCCGTGCGCGGCGAGCGGCTGTACTGCGTGCTGTACGGCGACAACGCCGCCGAGACCGAAGTTGCCGGCACGCAGATGAAACTGACGCAGCGCACCGAGTATCCGCTGGACGGGGAGATCGAGTTGGAGTTGGAGCCGACCGAACCGGTTGAGTTCGAGCTGGCGCTGCGGATCCCCTCCTGGGCCGGCAAGCAGTTCGTGCCTGGCCAGCTGTATCACTTTGTCGACGCCGCACCGCCATGGTCGGTCGAAGTGAACGGGGAGAAAGTTGCCGTCACGGCCCACGACGGGTTCGCCGTGATTCGCCGCCGCTGGTCGCCGGGGGACAAGGTCGCGTTGCACCTGCCGATGCCCGTGCGCGTCAACGCCTGCATCGACCAGGTCGAGGCGGATCGCGATCGCGTGGCGCTGTCCCGCGGTCCGCTGCTGTTCTGCGCCGAGGGAATCGACAACGGCGGCAGCGTGCAGCGATTGTTCTTCCCCGGCGTGCCCGACGGCGCTGCGGCGCGCGTCGAGCGCATCGCCGACGGTCCGCTGTCCGGCCTGCCGCAAATCATAATGCCCGGGGAGCAACTGACCGAAGCGGGCGTCGAGCCGGCCGACATCGCGCTGATTCCCTACTTTGCGTGGTCCAATCGCGATCGCGGTTCCATGATCACGTGGATCGGCACGCAGCGAGATCTCGCCAAGATCGACTATGCGGCGCCGGAGAACCTCAAATTCGCCGACGCCACGGCCTCGCACACGTACGAGGGGGACCTGATCGAGGCGGTGCGGATGAGACACACGCCGCGCTCCTCCCGCGACACGTCGATCCGCCGCTGGACCAGCTGGAATGAGAAGGGCCGCGAGCAGTGGGTCGAAATCGACCTCGGCGGCGCCAAGTCGATTCGCAGCGTCGGCGTCTACTTCTACGACGACAACGGCGGGGTGCAGCTGCCGGGCGCGTGGCACGTAGAAGTTCCGTCGGCCGACGGCTGGCGACGCGTGGAAATCTACAACACGGACGCCTACAGCACCTTGTCCGACGTGTACAACACGGTCCACCCCGCCGATCCGCTCACCGCCGACCGGCTGCGAATCGTGATGCAACCACGGCACGACGACACCTGCGTCGGCAT
>JAGQOU010000043.1 GCA_020427145.1 Planctomycetales bacterium
CAGGGCATCACGATCGACGTCGCCTACCGCTATTTCACGACCCCGCGGCGGAAGTTCATCATCGCCGACGCACCGGGACACGAGCAATTCACCCGCAACATGGCCACGGGCGCCTCGAACTCAGATCTGGCCGTGATCGTCGTCGACGCCTCCAAAGGCGTTCTCACGCAGACGCGGCGGCATGCGTTCATCGTCTCTCTGCTGGGGATCAAGCAAGTGATTCTTGCGGTGAACAAGATGGATCTGGTCGACTTCAGCGAGGCTAGGTTCCAGCAGATTCGCAACGAGTTTTGCGCGATCGCCGACACGCTAGAGATCTCGGCCATCCGCTGCGTGCCTGTCTCCGCCCTCCGCGGCGATAACGTTGCCCGCCCGAGTGAACACACGCCGTGGTACGCCGATGGTCCCCTGCTCGAGTTGTTGGAATCGGCGCCTGTCGTGCTCGATCCGGGCGCCGAACGGTTGCGGTTTCCCGTCCAGTGGGTGAATCGGCCGCATGCCGACTTCCGCGGGTTTTGCGGGACGATTGCGGCCGGCGAAGTTCAAGTTGGCGACGAAGTCGTTGTCCTCCCGTCGGGTCAAAAGTCGCGCGTGCGGAGCATTGTCACGATGGACGGCGAATTGCCCGCTGCAGCCGCCCCGGCGGCCGTGACGATCACGCTTGCCGATGAGATTGACGTCGCCCGCGGCGACATGATCGCTCGGCCGGAGAGCGCTCCCAGGGTCGTGCGCGAAGCGGAAGCCGCGCTGGTGTGGATGTCGGAACAGCCGCTGACCGTTGGCAAGCAGTACTGGTGCAAGCACACGTCTCGAAAGACTGCGTGCGAGGTGAGCGCCCTCCGCTTTGCAATCGACGTCAACACGCAGCGCGAAACTGCGGCGGCTGCCTTAAAGCTTAATGATCTGGGAGTGTGCCGCGTCGCATTCCACGATCCGTTGGTCGTCGATGATTTCGCTCAGAATCGCGCCACGGGGTCCTTTATCCTGGTCGACCGGGTCACGCACGAGACGGTGGCGGCGGGAATGATCCATCGCTCCGCGACGACTGGCGCCGCCGACCACTGGGACGACGAGCCCCCGAGTCGGCGACTCGAACGGGCGACGAGCCTTGTGAACGCCGAACAGCGCGTGGCGCACTTCGGCCATCGCCCTTGTACCGTGTTGATCACCGGACTCAGCGGCGCCGGCAAGACCTCGGTCGCGCTGGCGCTGGAGCAACAACTGTTTCGTCGCGGGTGCGCCGGCGTGATGCTGGACGGGCAGATGATGCGGTTCGGAATCAGTCGCGATTTGGGATTCTCGGCCGCGGAGCGCTCTGAGAACGTACGTCGCGCCGCCGAGATTGCCAAAATCGTCAACGATGCCGGCCAGATTTGCATCGCGGCGTTCGTAGCGCCGGAAGACGCGGTGCGGCGCCGATTGCGGACGCTCATTGGCACGGAGCGGCTCGTCCATGTTCACCTGGCAACGCCGCTGGAGGTTTGCCGAAATCGCGATCAATCGGGACGGTACGCGGCCGCGGACTCGGGGGAGATCGCCAGTTTTCCCGGCGTGACTCATCAGTACGAAGAGCCGACGGACGCCGATCTCGTTGATTCGACGGTCGATCGACCGGCCGATGCGGTGGCCGGCGATATTGTCTCATTTTTGGTCGCGCGCGGGATTCTCGCAGGATAACGCCCCGGAGGTCGCCGGTACGCGCGAAACAGCAAGCCGCGACCAGCCCGCCTACCGAGGCTTGCCCGTTTTTTCATCGCTTTGATGGGAGTACTTGCATGCAAACTGAATTGATTGCCCGCGGTCGGCAGTTGACGGCTGGCGCCCGGCTCGCCATCGAACGGCGTATTCGCCGCGAATTTGCCCGCTTTTCCCGGAGGATTCACAAAGTCACGGTGCGTCTGACCGATGAAAATGGTCCGCGGGGGGGTGTTGACGCAGGATGCCTGGTGACGGTTCACATGGAGCCCGGCGGACCGATCGTCGCCCGCGCGCTCGCCAGGCGCCTCGATCGCGCGCAGTCGCGGCGGAAAAGGCCCGACGAGCAGCCTTGATTCATATTTCGCGCCGCGCCTTGAGCCTGTATCGTGCTGGTCTAGCGTCGCCGCAGTGCTAGCAGCAGCGCTCGCGGTTACTTGTCCCCCCAACCGATTCAGTGCGCCCACAGAATATATATGTCGCATGAAAGCGATTCCGCCGCTCCTGATGTAACTGCCGGCGTGGCCGACAGTTTAGTGGAGATGTTGGACTTGGCGTGCCGGGGCATGGGGCAGCCGTTCGACCGGGGCGCTGCGCGGCGCCAACTCGCCACGTCGTTGGCCGCGGAGCAGACCACATCGGCCAGCGGCGCCGGCGAATCGTTGGTTGGTCTCGCTGCGTGCTGGAATCTTCGCGCCGACCTCGTGGTCGTTGAACCTGCCGCTGCCGCCAGCTTGTTTCGCCCCGGGGCTCCCATGGCCTTGTTGCGGGACAATCCCGAGGGCGGCGTCGACTGGCTGCTGCTGTCCGATTATCGCGCCAACAAAGTCGCCATCAGCACATCCGGCGACCCCGGCTCGGTCCGCTGGGTCACGCCCGCCGAACTCGCGACTCTGGTCGGTTCGAACGGCGCCACGGCGTCGTGGCTGTCGCTGGAACGGATGCTTCCGTGCGAGTCGAATCACGCGGAGGGCGGGAAGCCGCTCACGCCGTTGTCGCGTTTGTTGCAGCTGCTCAAGCCCGAGCGAAGCGACATCGCGGTTGTTGTTGTGTTTGCCATCGTTGTGGGGTTGCTCACCCTCTCGACCCCGATTGCCGTGGAAGCCCTGGTCAATACCGTGGCCTTCGGTCGAATGCTGCAGCCAGTGGTCGTGCTGGCGTCGCTGCTGTTCGTGTTTCTTGGTTTCTCCGCGGCACTGCGCGGATTGCAGACCTACATTGCGGAAATCGTACAGCAACGACTGTTCGTACGCGTCAGTTCCGACTTGGCTCATCGCCTGCCTCTGGTCCGCACCGAGTTCTGGGACGGTCACTACGGCCCCGAGTTGGTCAATCGATTCTTCGACGTCGTCACCGTGCAGAAGGTCATCTCGCAGTTGCTTTTGGACGGAGTGTCGCTGGTACTGCAAACCCTCGTTGGCATGACCGTGATTGCTTTTTATCACCCGGTCCTGCTGGGGTTCGATGCGTTTCTGCTTGTCCTGGTCATCGCGATCGTCTTCGTGCTGGGGCGAGGCTCGGTGAGTAGCGCCATCGACGAATCGCTATGGAAATACCGCACTGCTGCGTGGCTTGAGGAACTGGCGCGGCATCCCACCTCGTTCCGCGCGACAAACGAATTCCGCTTCGCGCTCGACGTCGCCGATCGGCAGGTGACCGGTTATTTGCAGGCTCGACGACGGCACTTTCGCATCCTCATGCGACAGATTGTCGCCGCGTTGGGGCTGCAGGCGCTCGCCAGTACGGTGCTGCTAGGACTCGGCGGCTGGTTGGTGATCCGGGGCGAATTGACCCTGGGGCAGCTGGTCGCCGCGGAACTTATTGTCACTGTCATCGTCGGCTCCTTCGCCAAGATCGGCAAACATGTGGAGAGCTACTACGACTTGATGGCGGCGATGGACAAGCTGGGACACCTGTTCGACATGCCGATCCATCGCACCGAAGGCGTCGAGTTGCCATTGAGAAAAGAGGGATTGTCCGTCGCGGTGAATGATCTCTCCGGGAGTTCCCCTGGCGGCATCGGCCTGAAATCTGCCAGCCTGCGCCTGTTGCCGGGCGAGCAGGCGGCCTTGGCGGGAGGAACAGCCCAAAGCCGCAGCGGACTCTTGGAGATGCTCGCGGGATTGCGTCCTCCCGAGTCGGGGCACGTTGAACTCGACGGCTACGACATCCGCCGAATTCGCCTTGAATCCGTCCTGGAACAGGTTGCCTTAGTTCGCGGCATTGAGGTGTTCGCCGGCACAATCGCCGAGAATTTGCACCTCGGCCGCGCCAACGTGACGGAGGAACAAATCCGATTCGCGCTGGCGGATATGGACTTGCTCGACGAGTTGCTGAGTCTGCCAGAAGGTCTCGCGACGCCAATCGACACCGACGGACGAATGCTCTCCCACGATCAACTGGTGCGGTTGATGCTCGCCCGCGCCGTCGCCGGCCAACCCCGCCTGCTGTTGGTGGATGGCGTGCTCGACGGCTTGCCGGACGATCAACTCGCGATCGTGCTGTCCAACCTGCTCGCGCCGACGTCGCGCCGAACCTGCCTCATCGCCACCGGCCGAAAAACGGTGATCGAGGCGTGTGCACGATGCGTTGACGTCTCGGGGGCAAGCGATGAAGCCGCCAAACAACATCGTGGGTCCGATGCCATGCAATCCCAGGTCGAGTCGTCGAAGAAAGATCGATCATGAGCGCAATTCCGGCCAATGCCCCCACGACCACTCCCTCGCCCGGCATTCCCGCGTTGCGACTCGTGACGTCTCCGCGCATTCCGCGGCGGATTGCGAAGGGGCTGGTCGTGATGCTCATCTTGGCGGCGGCGGCGATGCTGTTGGCCCCCTGGCAGCAGTCGGTCAAAGGGGTCGGGCAAGTGGTCGCGTATGCTCCGCTCGAACGGCAACAAACGATTCAGGCGAACATTTCGGGCCGCGTCTACCAGTGGGAGGAAGGCATTCGCGAAGGCGCCCGCGTCGTCAAGGGACAGCCGATCGTCGAGCTGCGCGATCTTGACCCCGAAGCGATTGCACGACTGGAGGCCCAGCAGGAAGCCTCCCAGACGAAGTTGGCCGCTGCCGAGCAAGTCGCCGCGGCCTACCTGGAGAAACTCGCAGCGGTCACCGACGCGCAGGTCATGGCGATCGCTGCAGCGGAGCAGGAAATCATGATGGCGCAGCAGAAGGTCGAGGCGGAGAACCAGGGCCTCAACGCCGCGGTTGCAGCGGAGATTCAGGCCCTGACCTACTACGAACGGCAGAAACAATCCCTCGCCGCGCAGCTCGCGTCGCAACAGGACGTGGAGATTGCCGAACGCAAATACAAGGAGAGTCTCGCGAAGCTGAAACAAGCCGAAGCCTACGTCGAATCGGCCAAGAGCGGGCTGGAGGCCAAGAAGTCGCAATTCGAACAGAAACGGCGCGAGGCGACCGGTTACATCCAGGCGGCGCGCGCCGAGCAGCAGAAGGCCGCCGGCGAGGTGGCGCTGGCTCGCAAGGAGCTGAGCGAATTGGACGGCAAGCTGGCCAAGCAACGCAGCCAGATTATCACGGCGCCGCGAGACGGAACAATCGTGCGACTCCTGGCCAACGAGGGGGGCGAGATCGTCAAGCAGGGCGATCCGCTGTTCGTTCTGGTGCCCGAGAGCGCGCAGCGGGCGGTCGAGATCTGGGTGTCCGGCAACGATGCGCCATTGGTCTCGCCGGGGCGGCATGTACGCCTGCAGTTCGAGGGGTGGCCGGCGGTGCAGTTTGCCGGCTGGCCTTCGGTGGCCGTCGGCACGTTCGGCGGAACGGTGGTCAACGTCGATGCGACCAGCAATGCGAAGGGACAGTTTCGACTGCTCGTGCTTCCCGACACGCAGGACGGACAGGAATGGCCGCAGGAGCGCTACCTCCGCCAGGGGGTTCGGGCAAACGGGTGGGTCCTGCTAAACCAGGTAAGACTCGGCTACGAGCTTTGGCGGCAGATGAATGGATTCCCGCCAGTGGTCTCGCCCGACGCGCCGAAAGAAGAAGGAAAGGACGTGAAGAAACCCAAGGTCAAGATTTGATGCGGCTTTACCGAGGACTGCTATCTGTGCCGCTATTGCTGGCAGTCCTGCTTGGGTGCCGGTCTGGCGTCAATCCGCAGAAACACGCTGAGACTTCGGCCCGGAGAGATGGCGCCGAGCGCTCTTTGCCGTCGCCGCTCGCTTCCAAAGATTTTGCTCCGGACGCGGCGCCCGTGACGGCAGACGCCGTGACGGATCCCGCCGTGGAGACGGCCGCGTACCAGGAAGTCGCCTTGGATGTCGAGGGCGTGGCGGGGACGCCGGTCGCGCCGAGCGGAGCGGAGGCGGCGCTCGTGAACCCGGCGGCGCAACAGGTCGAGCCGCTTCCGCCTGTCGCCGTCCCTACGGACGCTGAGCAGGGCGAGCCCATTTCAACGCCGCCAGCGGCTGTTCAGCTCGACGATATCGTGGCGGCGATCTACGCCAACTATCCAGGGCTGGAAGCGGCGACCCGCGAGCGGCAGATCGCGGCGGGCGACGCCCTCGCTGCGATCGGCGCCTTTGACACGCAACTCGTTGGCGAGACTCTGACGAAGCCGCTCGGGTATTACGAGAACTACCGCTACGGCCTCGGCGCCAAGCAATACACCTGGGGCGGCGGGCAGGTCTTCAGCGGATACCGTTTAGGGCGCGGCACTTTCGAGCCGTGGTACCTTGAACGCGAGACGAACAAAGGAGGCGAGTTCAAAGCGGGCTTCACCCTGCCATTCCTCCGCGACCGCGACATCGACAAACGACGCGCCGCCGTCTACAAAGCCCGCATTCAGCAGTCTGCGGCCGAGCCGATTATTCAGCTGGAGATTATCAACGCGGTGCAAGCCGGTTCGGCGGCGTACTGGGACTGGGTCGCCTCCGGTCGTCAGTTGGAGATTGCCCGGGAACAACTCGAAATCGCCGCCACGCGACAAGAGAAGATCGCGCGAGCGGTTGAGTTGGGCTCCATGAAGGGAATCGAGCTGGTCGACAACGAACGGCTCATCGTCTCCCGGCGCGGCAAGCTTGTTGCCGCCGAGCGGAAGCTCCAACAGTCGGCTCTCAAGCTGTCGATCTACCTGCGGTCGTTCGATGGCACGCCGCTGCTGCCGACGCCGGAGCAGTTGCCTGCCGATTTCCCGCCGATCGTCGAACCGGCCGTCGACTTGTTGCCGCAACAAATCGCCCAAGCCCTGGCGATGCGGCCTGAACCTCGGCTGCTGAGCCTCGCCGCCGAGCAAGCGCGAGTCGACATCCAACAAGCAAACAACCAATTGCTGCCCGCAATTGACGGGGCCATGGTCGCCTCCCAAGACGTCGGCGCTCCGACGAGCAGCAAACGCGACAAGTCGCAACTGGAGCTTGAGGCAGGGCTGATGCTCGACGTCCCTCTGCAGCGTCGCGAGGCGCGCGGAAAGCTGCAAGCGACTCAAGGCAAGCTCGCTCAGATCGCAGCCAAGCGGCGGCTCACCGAGCAAAAAATCGCCATCGAGGTTCGCCACGCCGTGACGGCAATTGCCGCCGACTTCCTGCAGTTCCAGCAGGCGCGCCGCACGGCCGAGCTGGCGAAACGAATGGAGGACGCCGAGCGCACGAAGTTCGAACAAGGAAACAGCAACATTCTGGTCATCAACCTGCGCGAACAGGCGACCGCCGAAGCTCAGCTGTTGGTCGTCGCGGCGGAAGCGGATTACTTCCGCTCTTTGGCCGAGTTGCATGCGGCAGTTGCCGGCGAGCTGGTCCGGGACGGGGCGAGTCAACCTATCGATATGCAAACCACGGACGAGGGGGGCCCGCCCTGAACTCATCTGTATTTGCCATGATTTGACGCGACCCGTCGAGTTGGCGGCTACCGATTGGCTCTCCGTGCCTTGGCTTTTTGCGTCGTGGCGCCCTTGTCAGGTTCCCGCGACCAGTGGAAGAGTGGAGCTGTGCGTGTGATCGCGGCGACTCTCCGCCCGCCATGACTAATTCGCAGTTGGCATTTGGGCGTTCACGTCGGCTCGCCATTCTTGCAGTTGCTCTAGCAATTGCGTCGCCATCGCCGCGTTTTCGGCAGCGAGGTTGCGCTGCTCATGCGGATCGTCGGCAAGATTGAAAAGCATCAACTTCCCATCCTCGTAGAACTCGATCAGCTTCCAGTCGCCGCGGCGGATCGCACCATACGGCGAGGTGCGGTGGTAGTGCGGATAGTGCCAAAAAAGAGCGTCGCGCTTCAGACCGCCGCTTTGGCGCAGCAGCGGCACGAGGCTTTCGCCATCGCAGTGTTGACCGGGCAGGCTCGGCAATCCGGCCATCTCGAGAATGGTCGGATAGAAGTCGTTGCCGATGATCGGTTCGTCGCTTTGCGTGTCGGGCGCGACAGTTCCGGGCCAGACAATGCAGGTTGGTTCGCGAACGCCCCCCTCGAACGCCGTCGCTTTCCGCCCGCGCAGACCGCCGCACGCGCTGTGACGATCGCCGCCGTTGTCGCCAGTGAAGAAAATGATCGTATTGTCTTGTTTGCCGATCTTCGCGAGGTGATCCACGATGCGGCCGACGCTGTCGTCGAGACTCGCGTGCATGGCTGCGTAGACGGCCGCGTCCTTCTCTGGCGGCGTGGGCAAACCCGCGGCCTTGCGGGCCTGTCGTTTGGCCTCGAACCGCTCGACATCGGCTTGTTTCGCCATGACGGGCGTGTGCACCGTGTAATACGACATGTACAGCAGGAAGGGCTGGTCATCGGTCCCGTCAAGCCAGCGAATCGCCTCCTCGGTCAATCGATCCGTGAGATAGTCTCCGTCGCGCCCCTGGTGCAGTCCGGGCATATCAAACGGGTAGAAATACTTGCCGCGACCATTGGGCTGGCCCCACTCGCGGCCGCCGACGTTGACGTCGAACCCGTGCTGGTCGGGGCTGTGCGCGGCCCGCCCCTGGGCAATTTGCTCGGCGCTCCACTGTTTGTATTGAGGAATGAGATGCCACTTGCCAAAAAAGGCCGTGCGGTAGCCATGTTCGCGCAGGGCTTCCGGGAGAGTTGTCTCGGTATGGTCGATTTGCTGCGACCAATCTGGGATGCGCAGCTTTGCGTCCGGACGCTCGTGGCCCGCTATCCAGTCGGTGAGGTGGAGCCGGGCGGGGTAGCGGCCCGTCAGAATTGCCGCTCGGCTCGGCGAGCAGACCGTGCATGCCGAGTAGGCGTTCGAAAACCGCATCCCGCGGCGACAGAGAGCGTCGATGTGCGGCGTTTCATGAAACTCGTTGCCGTAAGCGCCAATGGCGCCCCAGCCGAGGTCGTCGACGAGGAAAACGACCACGTTGGGGCGCGCCGGGGAGTCGGCCGCGGCCGTGATTGCCAGAACCCAGCCAACGCACGTCAGGAAAGTTGTTTTTAACATGGTTGCCGACTCGCTTCCGCGGGTGCGAGTGTTCCGAAGTGATAGGCTTGATTGGGCGCGTGCTGGCGGCCTGGATGGCGCTTGGCGTTGAGACGAACTCCCAACCCAACTCGCGCGGGACGTGTCGTCACGGGGCGGCGCTTGAACTGCAAAGGGTCAACCTTAATCTGAACTCACAGGTTGCCGACGTTGAGCACTGGGAACCCGATACTCAGTTCGCACCGGCTTGAAACCGATGCGGTGGGCCAGGACCTGCAACCGCTGCCCAGGGTCCGCTTTGACGGGCCCGTCGTAGACTTGCCACGCCTTGTCGCCCGTGTTTCGGTAGCCAAGGGAAGCGCCTTCCATTTCGCAAGAGACTGCCAAGCGGCCGTTGCGATACTCGCAGCGCGGCGGCGAAGTCGTGGGCTGAGCGTCCGCGCCGTTCCACAAACGCTCGCGAATCATCTTCGACTCAGGCGTGATGAGTCCCAGATCGCCGGTTTGCTCGATCCACTGATCGAGTTTGCTCCGCAAGTCGGCAAGCATCGCCTGATGATCGGCGTCGTCGGCCAGGTTTCGGACTTCCCAGGGATCGCTGGCCGAGTCGTAAAGCTCTTCGGCAACCCGGGTCTGCGCCGCGATCTGCCACTGCGCGGGACGCTCAGCTCCGCCTTCCGCGAGAGCATACAGGTCGGCCGTCATGGGTAGGTTCTCGCGGTAGGCGTTCCGGAGCAGATAGGGCATGTCCACGTCATAGTTGCGGACGTATCGATAGCGGCCGTTGGTCACGCTGCGAGCCCGATCGTAAACTTCGTCAAAGCGGTCGGCGTGGGCGAAGGCCAATCCGGTTCCGGGGCGTTCGAACGGCCCCAGAAACGGGACG
The DNA here is from genome assembly GCA_020427145.1 of Planctomycetales bacterium. GTDB lineage: Bacteria > Planctomycetota > Planctomycetia > Pirellulales > Lacipirellulaceae. The sequence continues at coordinate 9,953 of JAGQOU010000043.1, forward strand.
CCGTTGAGCCGCTGATCCGGTTCGATGCGGGCGAGTGACAGAACGGTCGGGGCAAAGTCGATGAAACTAACGACCCGAGTGTCGGTTTCGCCCGCCCGATCCGAATCGGGGATGCGAATGAGCAGCGGCACGCGCGTTCCGGTGTCGTAGAGCGATCGCTTGCCCCGAGGCAGGCCGACGCCGTGATCGCTGAAGAAGAACACGATCGTGTTGTCCAACAAGCCGCTTTCCTGCAACTCCTCAAGACGCTCGCCGACCCAGGCGTCCATCGCGGCAATGTTGTTGTAAGTCCGCGCCATTCCGTCACGCACAGCGGGCGTGTCGGGGTAGAACGGGGGCAAGGGGACGTCACTCGCTGCAATGACTTCCGGGCGTCGCTTCGCCCGGGGAAAGGCTTGACTCTCGTGCGTGCCCTCGTAGTTGAAGACGGCAAAGAACGGTGCGCCGGCCGGTCGATTCTTCCAGTGTGCGCGGGGACTTGATTCGTTCCAAACGGTCGCCGGGGCTTTGAACTGGTAGTCCGTCTTGCTGTTGTTGGTGCAGTAGTAGCCTGCGCGGCGGAGAAGTTCGGGAAAACAACGCACAAACGGCGGCGGCACGGCTTCGTACTTCGGCCGTACGTCCGCACCGGAAGACAACCTGGCTCGACCGCTCCCCACCCGATGGTGCATGGAACCGATTGCCGTCGCATACATCCCTGTGATGAGCGACGAGCGCGCCGGCGCGCAGACCGGGCTGGTCGCGAAGGCGTTGGCGTATCGCACGGACGATTTCGCCAAGCGGTCGATGTTGGGGGTGGCGACTGTCGAATCGCCGTAGCAGGGCAGCCAGGGGCTCATGTCTTCGACGCTGAGCCAGACAAGGTTCGGCAAGGGGGCGTCGCCCTCGGCTGCGATCGGCTCAGCGGCCCCGCTGGCGGTCACGGCCATGCCTGTCAGCAGAGCGCCAACGCACCGAATCAACCAGGCTGCCACACGGCGCGGCGACCTTGGCAGGGCTTCGTCTTGAGGGACTCGTCCTCGGCCGGCTCGGCGGCGATTCACGCAACTTCGATTCGTTTTCATCGTCGAAGACTCGCCTTTGCCGGAGCGATCGCGTGATCGCCAGTCTGCTGTCGAAATCTACAGCGCTAAGCGGACGCCAGTCCGCGCTGTGCAATGTCACAAGTCCTCTCGATCCCACGGTCATGGCGAAACTGAAGCTGATCCGCGCCTCGCGGAGTCCAGCAGTGATCGCAGTTCGTCGAGTACGACCGGCTGCTGCTCGCTGAGGTTTGTCGTTTCCCCCGGGTCGTCATTGAGATTGTACAGTTGCGGCGTTTGGCTGTTGGCCAACTCCATGTGCGTATCCCAGTTGATGGCCTGTCCGCGGGCGGGTTCGATGTATTTCCACGGCCCTTTTCGAATCGCGAGTTTCTGCGAAAGGCCGGAATGCTCGATGACGAAGTCGCGCCCGGTCTGTGTTTCGCCGAGGAGCGCTGGCAACAGGTTGAGACTATCGGGCGCCGCATCGGCAGACGTTGGCTCGGCGCCCGCTAGCGCAGCCAGCGTTCGAGGCAGGTCAATTTGGCTGATCATCGCGTCCGAGACGCCGGGCTGCACGCGCCCCTTCCAATAAACGACCCAGGGGACGTGAGTTCCCCCCTCGAAGCGGCTGTACTTGCCGCCGCGGTAGGGTCCGGCGGGGCGATGATTGCCGAGTCGTTTGACCGCCTGGTCCCGGTACCCGTCGTCAATCACGGGGCCATTGTCGCTCGTGATGATGACCAGCGTGTTGTCAGCGACGCCCAGTTCTTCCAGTGCCGCGACGATTTGCCCGACGCACCAGTCGAATTCGACGACCGAATCGCCGCGCGGTCCATGCGGGGTGCGACCAACGAATCTCGGGTGAGGAACTCGGGGCACATGAATTTGTTGCGCCGAGTAGAAGAGAAAGAACGGCTTGTCATGGTTCCGCACGAGAAAGTCGCGGGCTTCGTTGACGAACACCTCGCCCATCGTTTCGTCATTCCAGCGCGCTGAGCGGCCGCCGGTCATGAAGCCAATCCGGCCGATGCCGTTGACGATCGAATCGTTGTGGCCGTGGGTCCAATCCATCTTCAGGTCGTCGCGGTGCGTGACGCCAGTCGGCTGGCCGTCTGGGTTCTTCTCGAAGACATCGACCGGATCGGCCGGGTCGAGGTCGACGACACGGTGGCCGCGAACGTAGACGCACGGCACGCGATCATTGGTCGTCGGCATGATAAAGCTCTCGTCGAAGCCAATCTCCAGCGGTCCCGGGTTGATCTCGCCCGACCATTCTGGCTTGGGAGGTTCCCCCAGCCCCAAATGCCATTTGCCGACGATGCCCGTGCGATAACCAGCGTCTTTCATCATAGAAGGCAGCGTCGGAGTCCCCGGCTTGATGAGTGCGGGGCTGTTTGGCGGGGCAATTCCTGTATCGCGTCGACGCCAAGCGTAGACGCCAGTCAGCAGGCTGTAGCGGCTGGGAGTGCAGGTCGCCGACGTGCAATAGCCGGACGTAAAACGCTGTCCCTCGGCCGCGAGCCGGTCGATGTTCGGCGTGGGAATCGTCTTCGCCCCGTAGCACCCAAGGTCGCCGTACCCGACGTCATCGCCGTAGAGGAGCACGATGTTCGGCCGGTCGGCCGCTGGGGCCGGGCTTGCGGCCAGGGGGAGCAATGCGAGGGAAATCGTCGCAATGACAGTTATGCGAATCATGCTCAACGTCGGTGGATTGATGTTGGTAAATGCGGGAACGTGAAGAATTGAAATGCGACTTGCAGCGGCATCTCGCTAGGCAATCTCCGTCGCGCGACAGCGTGCGTGTCGGAAGCGCCGGGCCCCCGGCCGTCGCCTGGCGAAGCCGACGACGTACGACGAAGCGGCTGCGCACATGGCAAGGGCGAGCGAGACCGGCTCAGGCGTCGTCAGCAACGATTGCGAAGCGGACGAAGCCGCATACTGGCGTTGCCAGAGGAGGAAGTCGTTGCCGTCGGTCGTGCCGTTGAGATCCACGTCGCCGCCATCGCCGCCGCCGTAGCTGCTGCTCCAGATCGCAAGATCTTGAGGGCCGACGACGCCGTCAAAATCCAAGTCGGCCTCGGAGCCGGCGAAGAACAGCGTCAACTCGTTTCCCGCGTACCGAGGAACAAGCACGCCGCCGGCGATTGCGGGGGTCGTGATCGAATCGAACCGACCGTTGAGGCCGCCGGCGGCGGTTAGGACGGTGAAGGCGTCGCCAAATTGCGGAGCGAACCCGGCAATCGAGCCTATCTCGAGAGTTCCAGCCAACGCCGCGTTGCCGTCAACGACTAACATGTCATGATCCTCGGGGCTGAGCAGGTCCATCTGCAGCGTGCTGCCGGCGTCCTGCACATAGTCCCCCTGGACATGAAATGCGGTTGGCAACGGGTCGCTTACGCTGACGATCGCATCGTAGTTTTGCGCGACCTGAGCGGCGTCGAACGCGACGTTCCGATAGTAACGAACCGCCGCAATCTGGCCGTGATAGTCGATCGGCGTTCCGCCGGCGCCAAGCGAGTCGGCCGACGCGCCAATTCCCGACGTGTTGCCCCCCGCCCAGTCGTCGATCAGCACGTTGTCGACCGTTCCCGCCAGCGCGTTGTCGACGTACAGCGAGATCGAATCATTCGCCAAGTCGTCGTTCGTCCCCTCGATGTCGACGACTCCGACGGCATGCCGCCACCCCGGCGCGACGGCGGTCGTAACAGAAATTGTGGGGCCGGAGCCGTCGCCGTTGACGTTGAAGCTGAGCATCGCGTCGTTGAGTTGCAGCGACAGTCCGCGGCCCGCGCCGCCCGCCTCGAAAATGACCTGATCACCGCCGGCGCCGGTGCTGTCGACGTAGAACCAGGCCTCAAACGTTGCGTCCTGAACGCTTCGCGGTCCGTTCAATTCGAAGTAATTGTTCAATCCCCCTGCCCCGCCCGCCGCCGCGACGTCGTACGCGGCCGAGAGTTGCGGAACAGCGGCGTCCGTGATCGAAACAGTCGCAGCAGCGCCGGCGAAGCTCAGGCTTTGTCCGGATTGGGCGTCAATCCAGACGGCATCGCCCCCCAGGTCGAGCGCCGCATCGAAATTCAGATCGAGCCCTGCCGAGACGATCGGCGCAGCTAGAGCGGTTTCATTGAACCCGACGCCGCCCACGGTAGCCGTCGAATTGACGAGCTGCAGATTGCCGGAGATCGTCGCCGCGCTATTTAGCACGGTGACTTGCGAGTTCGCGGCGGCGACCAGCGATCCCAGCACCTGCCCTCGCAGCGTTAGCGACCGCCCGGCGATCGTATATCCCATGGCGTGCGCGGCGACGTCCAAGACTCCGTCGTTGTCGACGACAATGTTCGACGCGGGACTCAGGGCGCCGCTGCCAGTGACCTGCAGTTTACCCTGGCGTACGACTGTATCGCCCTGATAGGTATTTGCCGCGGATGAGATGATGAGCGTTCCGGCGTCGATCTTCTCGATGCCGCCCCCTCCTCCGCCGCCGGGCGCCACGATGGCGCCGCTGACGACAAGCGAGCCGTCGCCGCCAAACTTCGACGTGGCGTGCAGCGTGGAGATTCCGGAGATGACGTGCGTGCCGTCGATCGTCTGCTTGGCGTCGATCGTGCCGCCGTAGAGTTCCAGCGATTGCGTGAAGCTGGCGCCGGAGCGATCGGGCGCGTCGCCCAGGGCCAGGACCGCCCCGCCATCGACGCGGGTCGCGCCGCTGCCGGCCAGCACGCCCCCGCCGGATAGATTCAAGACCCCGGCGGAAACTTGCAACAGCCCGCGGTTATTGACGGACGTGCCGCGCATCGTGACGGTATTTGACGAAAGTTTCTGTAGCGAGGCGCCGGCGTCGATTTCGACCCACCCGCCGCCGACGCCCCAGTTGGCCGACCCGGTCAGTTCGCTCTCGCCCTCGATGGCGTAGACATAGGTCACCGCATTGTCGACTGCCGCACCCGTGTTGCGGATCTCGCCACCTCGGAGGTAGATCGTGTCCTCCCCGTGCGAGGCTCCTGCCACGTCGAACGCTTCCCCGGCCAGGTAGCTCGGTATGTATTGGTCGCCGATCACGGTCGGGCGCCACAACCCGCCGATCTCTTCAACGAGTCTTGAATCGTCCTGCTCGCCATTGTCCGACTGGCCGTATTGCCACCACGAGTAGCGATTGACGTAGGAACGGCTCTCCAAGCCGGGGATCACGACGTTGAGAAACGCTGCATTCGCGGCGATTAGGTCGGGACTGGTCACGTCGTCGTCCCCGAAGTCGAGGCCGGCGAATTCGGTGATCCAAATCGGTTTTTGGTACTGATTCCAATATTGGTCGACGGTCGACAGGAAGCTGTTCGCGGATTGCACCGGATTGGTCGTGCTCACGTTGCCGTACCAGTGGAAGGCAATCTCATCGACCTGCAGATCGTTGTCGGGGTCGCCGTCGCTGTTGCGGGCGTCGACGATCGACATGAATTCTTCCAGCCACACTTTGCCCTCGTTGCCGGAGCCCGCCGGGCTGACGAGCTTGAGTCCTGAACCAGCGAAGCCGTCGGTCATAACGTCCCACACGTCGATCGCCTGAGCGACCGTCATGTTGGCCTGCGACGATCGTTCGGGTTCGTTGAACCCGAGGACGTACTGCACATTCAAGTCGTTTTGATAGCCCAGGATCTGGTTGACCTTGGGGATCACGTTGGACGTGTTAGAGCTCCAGATCATGGGGACGTATTCGCCGTTGAATTCGTCGATGGCGGCGTTCGGCGTGCTGCCCCACTGATAATACCACCGCGAATTGAGCGCGTTGGCATTGTCGATCGAGCCGCCGGCGATGCCGCGCTTGGCGTCCTGCCCGTGACACGGAGCAGCAAGCGCCACGGCGGCCGCCAGACAATGGAGCGCGACTCGAGTTGCGTTCAAGGGCATTCGATTGATTCACTCAACAATTGGGATCGAGCGCCAGGCGAGTGCGACCTTCTCGTCGCTCCAGGGGCAGCGGCGTCGGGTCCGACGGCGAGTCGCTGGTGATTGCGGGCCGCACGCTCGGGCTTCAATGCAAACGTTTCCGCCGGGAGGCGACGAGGCAACCGGCGCTCAGCGCCGCCAGCAGCAGCGCCGCCGGCTCGGGCACGCCCGCCGAGGCGCCAATCGCCGGCGCGCCGACGCCGAAGTTCGACTCCCAGTCGGTCAGGTCGCTCGCCCCGTACGTCCCCGGATAGCCGCGTTGCCAAGCGAGGAAATCGGCGCCATTCACTTTGTTGTCGCCGTTGAAGTCGCCCGGCGTGCTGCCGCCGGAGATGACGCTCAGAACGCCGGTCGACAGCAGGCTCGACTGATCCCAGGCCAGTCCGCCGCTGAGCAAGGGGAGATTCACTGCCCCGAAACTTCCGCTAAGCGATGCGAAGTCGAGGATGTCGAACGAGTCGCCCAGGCCGACCGTGCCGACCAGGCTTACGTCGAGCGTGCCCGCCGCGGCGAGGTTGCCCGACACCGACAACAGGTCGTTACCGACCGTCGCGTCGAAGATGTCAATCTGCACGGTCGACGTGGCGTCGAGCGTGAGATTGCCGTCCACGGTGAACGTGTCGACCCCGACGAACGGCGCGGCTTGCAACGCGAGGAAGTTCGTATTGACGTCGCTGGCCGTTAAGGCCGCCTGGTAGTAGCGGGCGACGGCGATTTGACCGTGGTAATCGTTTGGCGACACGATTGTCGCGGGGCCGGCGTTGGTCTGCGTCCCGTCCAGCACCACGCTGTTCGGACCGCCAAAGCCCCAGCCGTTGCCGCCGGACCAATCGTCGATTTGGTTGGTGTTGGCGGGTGAGCCGACCACAGCGTTGTCGACGTACAGCGTGAATTCGTCCGTGGCGCCCGCGCCGGCGCCGATGACGACCACCGCGTGATGCCAGCCGGTGCTCAGAGCCCCGGTTGAGTAAGCGATCGTATCGGCGGTCACCGTATCCACTCCGTTCACGCCGGCGGTGAGTACCGCGCCGTTGAGCAGCAGCGATACGCCCGTGCCGCCGCCGATGTCCATCAGCACCTGGTCGTTCCCTCCGGCTGCGTTGGTGACGTTGAACACCACTTCAAAGGTCCCGGCGTTGAGCGCGCGGGAGTCGAAGTAGGCGTTATCTGCGCCTGGCGACAGGGCCGCGCCGCTCGTGGGGATATCATACGCCTTGGTCAGCGCGGTGAACGTCGGGTCGCTCACGGCGACGGGGGTCGCCTGGCCGTTGCCAAAATCAAGATCGACGACGCCGGCGTTCGGTTCGGAGTCGCTCCAGACGTCGTCGCCCTCGATGTCGAGGGCCGCATCGTAGTTGAGTTGCCGACCGGTTGTGACGCTCGCCAAGCCCGCCGCGACGCCGCCGACGCGCAGCGTGGAGTTCGCCGTGGTCGTCACGTTGCCGACGACCGTCCCGGCCCCCCTGAGCATCTGGCTGGATAGGGCCAGGGCGCCGCTGCCGGTGGTTGTCACGTCGAGCGTCGCTCCTGCTTTCAGTTCAATCGACGGCGAGTTGGTGATGGCCGCCGTGCCTTGAAGAACCGTCCGGCCGGCGCCGCTGACGGTCGTGTCGCCGGTATGCGCCAGGTTGCTGCTGACCGCCAGTATGCGATTGGCGGCGGGCGCGAGGTCCAGGGCTCCCGAGCCAGAGACGCCGCCGGCGATCGTCATACCGGGCACGATCCCGTCGCCGGCGTCCGTACCGACGCGGCCGCCAGTCCCCGACACCACGATCGGAGCCGTCCAGGTGACTTGTCCGCTATTGGCCGGCGTCGCAAAGTTATCGGTAGGATAGGTCGCATTGAGCGCTCCCCCGGCGGTCAGCGTCACATGCTCATTGACCGACGCGTTGGCAAAGTAGCCGACGTCCAGACTGCCGCCGTTGACGACGGTTCCCGTAGCGACCGTGCCGTCGGCGGATCCCATAGCCATGGATTGGCGCGCCCGCAACGTGCCGTCGTTGATAGTCGTGACGCCGCTGTAGGTATTGTCGCGGGCCATGTCGATGTAGCCCGAGTTGACGACCACTCCCCCGGTTCCAGAGATTGTCTGGGTATTGAACGAGTAACCGACCCGGTCGTAGATCAGCGTGCCGTTGTCAACGACGCTGCTGTTGGCGGCCAATTGCCCCGTGTTGCTGGCGCCGTCGCCCAGAGTCAGCGTGGCGCCGTTTGCGATTGTCACGCCGCCGATGAAACTGTTAGCCGAGTTGGCCAGCACCGCCTTGGCGTTGGCATTGAGCGTCATGGCCCCCGAGCCTTCGATGCCGACGCCGGTGAACGTGTAGGTCGATGTCGTATTGGTGAAGTTCATGCTGCCGGGGGTCACCGGAGCCGCGATGTCGATCGTCGTGTTGGTCGGCCCATTGCCGAACGTGACGGCGTCGAGGTCGAAGAACAGGTTGTCGCCGGCAGACCAGTTGGCGGTCGAACCGACGTTCCAAACGCCGTTGACTGCTCCGGTCCACGTGCGGGCCGCGGCGGCAGCGAAGCTGACGGTCACGGCGGAGCCAGTGACGTTGACCACCGACGCGTTGTCCTGACGGGAATTGAGCAACGTGCCCTGGGGGTTGAACAGCGAAAGATTGAAATCACCGCTGGCGGCTCCGCCGGCAATGCTGCCGCCAGTCATCAAGGTATAGGTTCCCGCTGCCAGCGATCCGGCCGCAGGCGTCACGCGCAGGTTGAATTTGTTGCCGGAGGGCGCGAGCGTGAGCGTGTTGCTCACGGCCAACAGGTCGTTGACCCCGCCGCCGATGGTGGTGGCGTTGCCCAGATCGAACTCGAATCCGCCGCTGGGATTGGCGGCAAAGAGGCCGACATTCAAATTGCCCGTGACTTGCAGCGTCCCGACGCCGTCGCCGGGGGCAATCCGCGAATCTTCGAACGCTCTGATCGTGTTGCCGCCGGTGTTGATCGTGCCGCCGCCGGTCAGCAATTGACCGATTTCGTCGCCGTTGCCCGGCGTGGCGTCGGGGTCGCTGACGACCTGCAGCGAGTAGGTCGTGAAGTTCGAAACGTCGAACGTGGCGCCTGCTCGCACGTCAATCGACGAGGAGGCCAATTCGCCGGCGTTCAACCCGTCCTGCAGCACCGCCAGCGTTCCCGACTCGATCGTGGTCGACCCGCCCCAGTAGCTGCCGGTGGCGTTTGTGGTGTCGGTGCTGGCCACGGCCGTGGCGATCGTGACGCGATCCGTAGGATCGGTCAGGGCGACGATCACGTCGACGTTCGGTCCGACAATCTTGCCGGTGCCGGGCGTGTTTTCGTTGCCGATTTTGAAGTTGCCCGTGCCTTGGAAGCGAATGTTCACGTCGCCGTCGTTGCTGTCAAACACCTTCGCCGCGCCCGCGGCGTTGTTGATCGTGAGCGTCGTGCCATTCGCGGCGTTTTCGAAGTTGCCGTAGGTCGTCGCGGCGCCGCCGACGTCGATTGCGCCCGTCAACTGATTGTTGCCGGCCGTGTTGCGAATATGGGCCGTCGGGTTGTTGACGTTACGGGCCAAGATGCGATTGAAGTTTTCGGCGATCGTCAGGTTGCCGCCGGAGCCGTCGAGCTCGACCGTTCCGGCCGCCGAGGCGACTTGCGTGCCCCCCACGGTCGTGCCGAGCCCCGTATTGCTGCGCACGACCAGCGTGCCGCCGTTCACGTTGATGTTGCCGTCCAAGGCGGCGGCATTGGCCAAGGCCAGACTGCCGTCGCCCGTCTTGGTCAGCGCTCCCGCGCCGCTCACGGCGCCGGTGACGTTCAGGTTGTTGGCAGCGTCGGCCACGTTGACCGTGCCGGCGCCGGTCATGGTGACGCTGCGCGAGAGCGCAGTGAAGGTCGTGCCGTTGATCTGCAAGCCGCCGCCGTTGAAATCCAAGCCGTTGGCGGCATTGCCCAGATTGCCGTTGCTGCTTACCGCGAGCGTGCCGGCGTTAAGCGAGGTGAAGCCCGTGTAGGCGTTGGCGCCCGAAAGGGTGACGGTCCCGGCGCCAGTCTTTTTCAGGCCGGCCGAGCCCAAGATGGGAGCGCCGATCACGTGCTCTCCACTGGTGGCTTGAATCGTCGCGGCGCCGGACAGGGTGAGCGAGTTGCCGCCGCCGTTGGCGATGGTGTAAGCGTTGGCGTTGTCGAACACGATCGTGTCGACGACCGGGTTGACGTTGAGCGTGACTGTGGCGGGGGCGGTGATGGCGCCCAGGAAGCGCGCCTGACTGTCGACCAATCCGCCGACGCCCGGAACCTGTGGGTCGCTCGTCCAGTTGCTGGCCGTGTTCCACAACCCCGAACCGGCAATGTTCCACTCCGGCGGCGGACCGCCAGCGGGGACGAAACTACCGCCGACGCTCAGCGGTATTCCGCCCTGCCCCGAGGGCGATTCACCGACAGGCCGACTCTTGAACCGAAGATCAAGCGGATTGCCAGCGCCATCCGACCCGCTGATTTCAAACCTAAAGTTCGTCGCCAATCCGTCCCAATCGAAGGACAAGGGGGTGTCAAATTCCCAGACGTATTCAGACGTGACGGAAAAACTCAATTCGTTCGACACGGTCCCCACGACGACATCGTCAATCCCTCCCAAAACGCCATCGGCGCCGAGGTAACTGATCGTCAGGTCCATCGTGGTTGCCGTGGTGCCGCCGCGCAACGGAAATCCGAGTCCCGTAAAGGTGACGGCGCCAGCGAGGCCCGGAGACAGTCCTGTCGCCCAATTGTTGTTGACGCCGCTCACCCCATCGAGAATTCGAGCTGGGCTGAAGGCCGCAGCGGCCGCGGTATCGCCGCCGCCGGTTCTTGCCTCGTCAAACAGCAGGCCGGCAGCGTCGCCGGCGTCCGGCGCCGCGTTCTGGTTGCCGAAGTAATCGGTCACGTCGCCGGGAACGATCGTCGCTGCTACCGCTCCAGGGCCGTGCGACCAGGTCGCCAGAGAAAATGCCAGGGCCGCCGTTAGGGCGATGTGTCGTCGCGTGGTCATTGCGAACCGCCTTTAAAGAGAATACTTAGTAGGTGCTTCGAGGGAAGTGGTTTGCGAGTTGATCTTTTTTTTGTGCGATATGTCTGACGTGGTTTCGAGAGACGGCTGTCGCTCCAACCTCGCTCGTGCTACAGGCCGGCGGCAATGCCGGCCCCCTTACAGACCAGCAGCGCCACGCCGCCGCAGAGGGCGACCAGCCGGCTGGATGGTTCCGGTACGGCGCCGAGCGTGGTGACGCCCGCGACGGGAGTCGTACCGTACTGCGAACTCCAAATCCGCAGGTCGTTCTGGTCGACGACGCCATTGCCGTCGGCATCGCCGTTGGCGTTGCTGGTTTGCCCCGTTTGACCGAGTCCGCGCTGCCAAATCAGGAAGTCGGCCCCGTTGACGGCGCCGTCGTCGTTGAAGTCGGCGCCCAGAATCAGCGTGGCGTTGACGGCGTTCGCTTCATACTCGACAAGCCATTCGAACTGGCCCGCGTCAGGCAATGCAATCGAATCAAACCGCCCCGACACGCCCGCCGATGCGAACAGCAAATCGTACGAATCGCCGACGGCGGGAGCGAAGCCGCTTTCTGCGGACACGACCAAATTGCCGCCCAGCGTCGCGAGTCCTGTGGCCACGACGCTGTCGTGAGTCGCGGGGTCTCGCAAATCAAGCTCCAACGTCGCGTTGGCCTGCATGAGAAAGTTGCCGTCGATGTTCAACACCGACGCGACCGTTTCCACTGTCGCCGTGTCGCCGGCCAGCAGCGACTGATAGTTTTGCGTCACGTCGGCAGCGCTGAACGCCAGGTTGTGGTAGTATCGCCACAACGCCACGTCGCCCTGGAACGCCTGGGCGCCCGCCACCGTGGCGGTCGACCCCGTGGGGTCCAAAGCGCCTCCCGACTCCTGGCCAATTCCCCAGGCGTTGCCGCCGGCCCAATCGCCGATGACGACCCCCGTCTGCGTTGAAACGAGGCTGTTGTCGAGGTAGAGCGACCAGCTGTCCTTCGGGGCGCTGCTGCCGTCCAAGTCAATCACCACAACGGCTTGATGCCAGCCGGGAGTCAGCGTTGCCGTTTGCAGCAACGTGCCGGCATCGCCATCGACGCCCGCTTCCAGCTGAGCCCCGTCGAGCACAAGCGACACGCCCCGAGTGGCGCCGACGTCCAGCAGCACTTGGTTGTCGCCCGCGCTGACGTCATTGACGCGAAATACGACTTCAAACGTTGCGTCCGACCGGCTGCGCGTCGGGCTGCCCGCTTCGAAGTACGTGTTTGAGCTGCTCGGCGAAGAGGCGCCGCCAACCGTCCCCGTGGAGTACGCCGCGGTCAGCCGCTGAAGGGTCGGATCGATAACCGAAATCGCGGAAGCCGCCCCGCCGAAATCTAGCCCGATCTGTTCGCTGCGTGCGGTGGCGTTCCACACCGCGTCGCCCGAACCGTCGGCCGCCGCGTCGTACTCCAACGCCAGGTGGGACGTCACCGGCTGCGGTCCGGGCGTCACCGTGATTTGCGATTCGCCGAACCCGCCGCCGCCGACGCGGATTGTCGTGCCCGCCTGGGCGATGACGTTGTTGGCTTTGACGGTCGCGCTGGCGAACTCGACGGTCCCGCCCTGGACGGTCAGATTGCCCGTCAGGTCCGTCCCGCCGCCGATCCACGCTGTGCTATTGCCCGACTTGACGACGTTGCGTTCGGGGCGGAATTCGCGAATCCGCCCATTGATTCGGAATTCTTGGTTGCCGTCGCCTTGAATCGTCAGGTCGTCGTAAACCTCGACGTCGGCGTCGAGGTTGAACGTAAACAGTCCGGGCGCCGCGTCGGTCGCATCAAGATTGATCTCGGGCCCGTCGCCCTTGCGATTCTTGACCAGCAGCAGCGCGTCGCCGTTGATTGTTCCGGAGTGCGGCGCAGCCAACGCCGCGGGTTGACTTGTGAAATTGATCGTGTTCGTCATGTAGGCGAACCCGCCAACAGACGTCAGATTGTTCGTGACGACGTAATCGCCGCTCGGCTTTGTGCGAAACGTCAATTGGTTGTCGGCATAGCCGTCGCGCCAGGATGCGGTGTAGCTGCCGGTTCCCGTGTCGCCGTTCGTCCAGGCGTCCGCAGAGGTGAACGTGGCGGCCGTGAACGCGGCCTCGCGGAATTGAAAGTGATCGAACTGGTTAGTTTCGGGCGCCTGATTGTCGTGCCGGGGTTTGTCCAGCTGCACATGGTAGCTGGCTAGCAACTGATGCAATTCTTCCACCACCGCCGCATTGGCCGGTGCGTCGACCACGTTGTTCGACTCGTCAATGTCGTCGTCCAGATTGTAAAGTTGGTAGCCCGTGCCGTTCTGATACATGTACTTCCACGGTCCCCTCCGCACGGCCGACTGCTGATTGTTGAACCGGGGGATGAAGAGATTTTCGTGCGGAACGCCGGCCGCGGTTCCGTTGACGTACGGCAAGAGGTTGACCCCGTCGATGACGTCGTTGGCGCCAAAGGAGCCGCCCGCGGCGCCGAGCAGCGCAGTCGGGACAATGTCGATCGAGTGAACAAGGTCGGTCGACACGGTGCCGCGGGCGGCCGAGTTGACGCCCGCGCCGGCGATGATCATCGGCACGCGCAGGCCGCCCTCAAACTGACTTCCTTTGCCGTTGCGCAGATCGCCGTTGTCGCTGGCGTTGGGGTCGCCGTCGCAGCAATCGCCGCCGTTGTCGTTGATGAAGATTACCAGCGTGTCGTCGAGGATGCTGTCAGCATCCTTGCCCGGCCCGACGCCGTCGCCGGCCGGGTCGGCCAATGCCGCCATGACTTTGCCGACGTTGCGGTCCATTGCGTACTGCATCGCCGCGTAGGTTCGCCGAGTGCCCGTGAAGCCTGGCTCGCCAAGCGAGTCGATGTAAGCCAGATCCGCGGCGGTGGCCTGCAGCGGCGTGTGCGGCGCCGTGAAGGACGTGTAAAGAAAGAACGGCTCGGCGCCCCCCGCATTGTTGCGGATGTAGTCGGCCGATTGGTTGCCAAACACGTCGGTCACGTACTGGCCGCTGTAGTTGCCTTCGATGACGACATTGGACGTCACCCCGCCGGCGCCGTCGGAAATCGTCTCGCGCAGGGCGCCGGCGCCCGTCGTGCTGCCAACGGTGTAGCTCCGCGAACCTTCCCACAGGCCCTGGAAAAACTCGATGCCCTGATTCTCCGGCCGATTTCCCAGCTGCCCGCCGCCGTCGGCGTGCTCGCCCAAATGCCACTTGCCGACCGCCGCCGTGGCGTAACCGGCCCCCTGCATCCGTTCCCACACCGTGGTGATTTCCGTGGGCAGGCCCTGCACGGTTGACGCGTTGTTGATGGCGGTCGTACTGGATTGGATGTTCGAGCCGTAGCCGAACCGCGTGCCGTACTGCCCGGTGACGATCATCGCCCGCGACGGGCTGCACACCGCCCCTGTGTAAGCGTTGGTGAACGCGACGCCCTGGGCGGCCAACGCATCCAAGTTGGGCGTCGGCACGGCGCCACGATTGCCAGGGTCGGCCGCCGAGTCGATGTTGCGCATGAAGCCGTAGTCGGCCCAGCCGGCATCGTCGGAGATGATGACCACGACATTGGATTGGGCGTTTGCCGCAGGCAGCGGGTTCAGCAGCGTCGTCACGATGGCGAGAACCGTAGCCCATGGGGGCAGACGCCTAAGCGTCGATCGAGTTGGATTCGTGCTATTCACGGATGTCGATTCTGTGGTGGTGGTCGCCTCGATGCGCGACACGTGCGCATCCGGACCGCGATCGCGATCACTGGCTCTGACTTCTTCTGACTTGCGTCATGAAAAGCCGACCCGTTAGCTTTGCCCCGCGGCGGCGCGGCCATCTGCCCCCAGCGGTCGATGCCGTCGCAGGACAAAGCTTTCAGGTCAGTTGTTTGCGCATTCCTTCGAGACCGCTCGCGGCAGTTGGCCCGACGCCTCGTCCGCAGCGAATCTGAGGAGACGCCATCTGTTAGCGAGAACGCCGCTTTCGCAGCGCGACGATCCCAACGCCAGCGACGGAAAACGCCGCCAACGCGAGGCTGCAGGGTTCCGGGACTCCTGTCCGCGTGAAGCTACCGCCGACGCTGAGCGGCAAACCGCCAGCGCCCGATGGCGATTCACTGGCAGGCCGGCTTTTGAATCGAAGGTCGCCATCCAACCCGCTGATTTCAAACCTAAAGTTCGTTGCCAAACCGTCCCAGTCAAAGGACAACGGCGCGTCGAATTTCCAGACGTATTCAGACGTCGGTGAAAAGTTCAAATCGTCCGAAACCGATCCCACGACTTCATCGTCAGTTCCGCCAAAAACTCCGTCGGCGCCTAAGTATTTGATCGTGAGGCCGATTCTGGTTGCCGTTGTGCCGCCGCGCAACGGAAATCCGAGTCCCGTGAACGTGACGCTGCCAGCGGCGCCCGGCGACAGGCCGTCCGCCCAATTGTCGTTCGTACCGCTCACTGCATCGAGACTTCGAACTGGGTTGAATACCGCAGCGGCAGCGGTATCGCCGCCGCCCGTTCTCGCCTCGTCAAACAGCAAGCCCGCCGCGTCGCCGGCATCCGGCATCATGTTCTCGTTGCCGAAGGAATCGGTCACGTCGCCGGCGACAATCGTCGCGGCGGGCGCCCGGCACGCCAACGCGGCAACGACTATGGGAAGCAAAAGCAAAGGTCGAGTGAATTTCATGAGTCGCGTCTCCGTCAAAGGTGAAAAGATAAGATGTGCCGATGAGTGCGAGTCTTAGTGAAGAGTCCGTCCGTCCCAACGTGATTCACGCCGCCTTGTCGCGAGATCGTCAAAAGCGCCTTTTGCCCGGAGGCGCAATCGTTAGCGCCGCCCCTTTCGAGGCGGGGCGCCGGTGAGTTCGAAATCGGCCTGATCGGTCCCCCCGGTCGCGACGGTCGCGACCAACTCCGTAGATCGGTTGTATCGCCAGGGGACGCGTTCTTCCGACACGACTTCGACCGCGTCGGAATTCTTAATGTCCTTGAACTGCGACTTGAATGTCGAAATGCGCACCGTATGTTGCCCAACAACCGCCCCAGGCTCGTCTTTGAATGTCGATAACGTGTAGCGACCCTCGGCGTCGGTCGTACCAACCGAGCCGGGCCCCACGATGCTTCTCTCCGGACCGCCGCGCGGTTCGTAACTCACCGTGGCGTTGGCCAACGGCTCGCCATTGAGCGTCACGGCGCCGGAAACCGGGGCAAGTTCGTACGGCGAATCCGCGCAGCCTGCGCACGCCGCGATCATGACGAACGCGGCCAGGCCATGTGTGGTAATGCTTCTGGGGGTCATCCGATCGCTCTCATGCAACTCTCGGGTTAGCGGGGCGGGGGAGGCGGCGCCGAACCGCCGCCGGTCGGACCGTTGTTCATACCGCCGGCAATGGACCCGTAGAGCAAGTACACATCGTCGTCGATGTCTTCGCTGAGCGAAGTCACGGAGCCGTCGCACAGGGCGAAATTGATGATCCCGCCGGCGTGCAGACTGGCGAAGCTGCGAAAGCAGAAGAATTGACCCTCGGCGCCGTAAACCTGCGACGCCAGATTGATGCACTGCTGCAAGTCGGGCGTGCGAAACAGCGAACCGCGAACCATGTGCCCTTTGCTGTGGTATCGCCACGGCGCCCCGTAGACGCTCTTGCGCACATCCGCGAGAGTGGTCGTATGATATTCGCCAACGAGCGTCGTGTTTGAAGTGCCGTCGGTGATCTGCGAGATCTTCGTCGGATGCAGGACAAAGCCTTCCCCGGTTGCCGGCAGGGCCCCGCGCAGTAGTTCGAAGTCTGACAACTTCTCTTGAAATGTCGCGTTGCCGTAGTAGCGATCCCAATACACTGGACTGCCGCCCGTGCGCGTCAAGTCAATGACCCCCGAGACGGCCTTGTAGGTCGATGGAGCAAATTCCCGATTCGGTTCGCCTTGCGGCGCGACCAACTCGCTGGCGAATTCGTCGGTCGGGCAGATATATGTCGTAAGAAATGTCTGCGACGTCGAGACGTTATTGGCCGTGCGATAGCTCTTCTTGCCTTCGAAGTCGTAGCGTTCGTACAGCGCGCCCTGCTCCATGTAGGGGAGCATTTCAATCGCCCACCCCGTACCGACGTTGTCGCGATTCTCATCGTCGGCGTATGCGACGCAACCCGGCGGCAGGGCTCCGCGGGCGCTCTCGTGATTGAGGGCCGCCAGGGCGATCTGCTTGAGATTGTTCTGGCACTGCATTCGGCGTGCGGCTTCACGCGCCGCTTGCACGGCAGGCAGCAGCAATGCGACCAGTACGCCAATAATGGCAATCACCACCAACAACTCAACGAGCGTAAAAGCGCGAGGGCCGTGGTTCTGTCGTTGCATTCTGAGAAGCATTTGGACGGATCCTCAGATCGGGGAGATTGAGAGATGAGGAGTTATATGGAGGAGTCGCAGGATCGTAGGCGCCTAAAGCCGTTCGGGCGATTCGATTTCTCTGACGATTGCAAAGTCCCACTCAAAACGGTCGTTGTAGGATATGCCGCGGGGCCCCACGGCCACGTAGATCCAGTCGCCCTCGTGCAAACTCCCGAGGTCGCCTTGGAATCGCAGCAAACCGTCGCGATTGCACGTCTCGTGAATGCGGTCGCGCTGTTGATTGACCCGCACGCGGAGGTCGACGGCTTGGTTCGCAATGTCGTCCCGCGATTCGGCGCGCACGAGCCAGCCGGACTCCAGTCGATAATGCCCCGGCGAGTCCACCTGGTACGCGGCGATCACATAGTGGTCGAGATCGTCTTTCGTTTGGTCACGGCCCTGTCCGGGATGTCCGCCCCGGTAGGATAGATTCGCGGCGCCAAGGCGGCTGCCTGCCAGCCTGCTGCGGTTACCACTGGGATCGTACAGGCCGCGCTCCGT
The DNA here is from genome assembly GCA_020427145.1 of Planctomycetales bacterium. GTDB lineage: Bacteria > Planctomycetota > Planctomycetia > Pirellulales > Lacipirellulaceae. Next base: position 27,793 of record JAGQOU010000043.1, read on the forward strand.
GTCCCATTTCAACTCAACATAACCTTCGTTGTCGTCGACCGGCATCCACTGATTGGCGTAGTATCGCCACGCCCCGTCGCGGCGCGGCTGGTCCGATTTGCTGGGGACGAAGTCGCGCCGGTACCTTGCGACGACCTCGACTTCACTGTGGTCCGGGCGGGCGGGGAGTTGGCTCGTGAGCACCCGCCAGTCGGAATCAAATGCGACGTCGCTGATTTCGCTGTCAGCGGCGCGCACCGCGGCGCCCGTTGCCAGCTGCCGCGGAGTCGACTCAACGGCTTGACCCGTGTCGCCGCCGCTCTGGTCGACCAATTCGACCGCCCCTTTGGCAACGCCCACGTTGACGTCGCGATCGAGCGTGACCTCGACGATGAATTGAGTTCCGCGGTCAATGACCCCCAGCGACGGGGTGTCGATTTGAAATCCTTCCGCCCACGGGGGAACGACTGCCGCCAGCTTTCCCGAGTCGAGCAGCCCGAGCGAGGTCGATTTGGCGACAAAGCGGGCCGGGCCTTCAAGGAGCACGACGGCGCCCTGACCAAACTCGATCTCAGCGACGCCCGCGTCAATTTCGATTGGGTGACTGCTTCGTAGCAGGTCGCCGACGGCGGCAGGGCGAGCGCCTTGGGACCAGACAACGCCGTCAAGGCGATTGACGATCGCCATGCCGTCAATCGGCGGAAGCGAGCGACCGTCGCGGTCGGCCGGCGCCGCGGCGACCTGCTCGTCTTCATGCTGCTGGTTTATCGCGACGCCGACGAAAAGGACGATGCTGGCAGCGAGCGACAACATGATCCAAGTCGTCCAACCGCGCTTGCCGCGGCCGCCTTTAATAGCTGGCTGCTGGGGCGTGGGCGATTCGTCGTCGATCCGGAACGTCGCTTGGGCTCGGGACCGAGCCGCGCTGGTTACGCTCAGCAGGTCCGCGTGCAGCGCCGACCAATTGAGAAAGATCTCTCGCGCCGCAGGATCGGCGGTCATCAGTCGCTCAAGCTCGGCGACCTCGTTCTCATCCGCCGTGACCGCACAGACCCGGTCGCATAGTTGCAGCAGGCGATTGTCTTGGCGTTTGGCGCTCATAATGCATGCTCCCCGCGAGCCAGCGTTGCTTCGATGCAACGGTACAAGGCGCGGCGGATGCGACTGAGAGAATTCGAGACGCCAGCGGCCGGCCGATTGATGCGTTCGGCGACCTTCTTCACCGTGGCGTCGGGCTCGTAGCATTCGACCACCAGCGAACGATCCTCCGGGCTGAGCTTGTCCAAGCAAGCGCTCAGCGCTTGCCGACGGCGCAGACGCATGTCGTTTTCCTGAGCGGCCTGCGAGTCAGCAAGGAGTTCAATCATTGTTGCCGAGAATACTTTTCGTCGTCGGCGCGTTTGGAAATGATTCAGAGCGCAGTTCTTGGCGATTTGAGAGGCCCAGGCGCCGAAATTCGTACCCACTTCGAACCGATCAAAGTGGCGCCACATCGTCACCGTCGCTTGTTGCATCAAATCCTCAGCGTCTTCGCGGTGACAGACCAGGGCGTAGATGAAGCCGAAGATCTGAGCCTCGTGCGCGGCCAGCAGTTCCAGGAACTGCTCGTTTCGTAACTCGTCCTCCATGGTCCTGCTCACTAACGGCCTGGCTTGTTCGCGGCGAAATCTTGCCGAGACTCTCAAAGCGCACGGGTTACCCAATTGCAGCCAGAACCGCGAACGAAAAAACTTCTTCACCAACCAGTTAAGTTGGCGCGGCGGCCCGATCTAACGCAAGAAATCAGAAGAATCTCAACAAAAAAATGTTGCTGACTTTTGCCTCAAATAACTCTGGAAACGGGGGGAAATCAAGCTACTCTCGGTTTCGAGGACCGCCGCGGAGCATGACGATTTCGTTCCGACTTGGCGGATGCTCGACCCCCCCTCATCCAACGATCACCCCCAACGAGAGCGGGCGCGATGCCAACAAATCGAATCTGGAAATCCTGTCTCTTGACGCTTATGGCGGCGGCGATGTGCGCCCCCGCGATGTCGCAAGCCAAGGAACCCAGTCGCAAGAAAGGTTGCTGCGTCGTGGTGGGCAAGAACGGCAAGTGGGCTCGCCACACCGCCGCCCTCAATGCCAAGTGGTTCTATTCCTGGGGAGCGGACGTTCCGAAGGGACTCGACGCGGATCTGGAATTTGTGCCAATGATCTGGGGCCCTCACAAAGCGCAAGAGTCGAGCGCACTTACGCTTCTCGCGCAACAAGCTAAGCAGGGCCAGGTCAAATCGCTCATGGGTTTCAACGAACCGGACCAGGCGAATCAAAGCAATATGACGGTCGAGGAAGCGATTCGCTTGTGGCCCAAGTTGATGGAAACGGGATTGCCGCTGGCGAGCCCCGGCTGCGTACACCCCGACCGCCAATGGATGCAGGAATTCATGAAAGCGGCTGACGAACGCGGGCTGCGAGTCGACTACGTGTGCGTTCATTCCTACGGCGGACCCAACGCCAAGGCGCTGGTCGAGCGGCTGCGTCGCGTTCACGAAATGTATGGCCGGCCAATCTGGATCACCGAGTTTGCCGTCGGCGATTGGCAGGCCAAGACCGCCGCAGAAAACAAACACAGTCCGCAGAAGGTGGCCGAGTTCATGAGGGAATTGCTGCCGATGTTAGAGGAACTGGACTTCGTGGATCGGTACGCCTGGTTCTCTGCGAGCACCAAGAGCGCTGCGCTTGGTACGTCGGCCCTCTTTAACGAGGACGGCTCACTCACGGAACTTGGGCAAATCTACAGCGAATTCTAGGATGGCGGCGATGTCTCTCGTCTTGGCGATGCGGCGGCGCGTCTTGCACAACGGCTCCCTGTCCGCGCGGCTTGCGTTCGTCGTCGTCGCGTTGGTTTGCCAACTTGACGTCGCCGGGGCCCGTGAAGCGGGGCGTCCCAACGTGATTGTCATCGTGGCCGACGATCTTGGCTACGCCGACGTCGGCTTCAACGGTTGTCGCGACATTCCGACGCCGCATCTCGATGCATTGGCCGCCGAGGGCGTGCGGTTCACGAACGGATACGTCACGTTTCCCGTGTGCTCGCCGAGTCGCGCCGGGCTGATTACCGGCCGCTATCAACAGCGGTTCGGTCACGAGCGAAACCCCATCTACAATCCTGCCGACGACCAGATGGGGTTGCCGTTGACGGAAACCACTCTTGCCGACGTCCTGGGCTCGGCAGGATACGTCTCGGGGGCGATCGGCAAGTGGCATCTCGGCGCTCACGACGTGTTTCATCCGCTGAATCGCGGCTTCAACGAGTTTTTCGGATTCCTCACCGGCGGACACGAATACTTCCCCGATCGCTGGACGCTCCGCGGCGGCGGCTTCCACTGGGAGGGGTATCGCACCCTGCTTCAGCGCGACTGGGAATTTGTTGAGGAGAAGGAGTATCTCACCGACGCACTGTCGCGCGAGGCGGTTGCGTTCGTCCGCCGTCATCGCGATGAGCCGTTTTTTCTCTATCTGTGCTACAACGCGCCTCACACGCCGCTGCAGGCTCCGCAGGAAACGCTGGAGAAGTTCCGGCACATTCGCAACGAGAAGCGGCGCACCTACGCCGCGATGGTGAGCGTAATGGACGATGGCGTGGGGCGGTTGCTGGCGGAACTCGACGCACTCGATCTTGATGAACAGACCCTGGTCTTCTTCCTGTCAGACAACGGCGGACCGGAGAATGCCAACGCATCCGACAATGGCCCTTTACGAGGGCAGAAGGGAGATGTTTTTGAAGGCGGCATTCGCGTGCCGTTCGTCGTTCGATGGCGGGGCGTCGTCCCCGCGCGAGACAGCTACGAGGAGCCTGTCAGTGCGTTGGATATCTTTGCCACGGCGGCGACGCAGGCTGGCGCCCTTGCGTCGATTCCGATAGAGAGGCCGATTGACGGCGTGGATCTGACGCCGTTTCTTACCGGTCGCCAAGCGGGACCGCCGCATGACAGCTTGTATTGGCGATCCTTTGATCGCGGCGCGTGGGCGATCCGCACCGGAGCTGAGAAACTGCTTCGCCCCCGCCGGGACGAAGAGCAACTGCTCTTCAATCTCGAGCAGGACTTGAGCGAGTCGACGAATCAATCGAGTGAGCGCCCCGGGGATGCCCGGCAACTCGAATCGTCTTGGAGAGAGTGGGAGCAACAGATGATTGATCCGGCGTTCCTCGGCTTGGAATCGATCAAGCAATACCGCAAACAATGGCAGCGCTGAGTTCGTTCAGCAAGCCACGACCGGAAGACTGACGAAAGCTGCGAAACGCTGGCCCAAAGTCACGCCGGGATCATTGCGCCCTGATAGATCTGCTCGACAATGGACTGAACGATCTCGCCTTGTACGCCCGTTGCGCCGGAATTCGACCTGGTCGTCACGCCATCGAGAAACACTCTCAGCTGATCCTGATAGAAATCGGGTTCGGCGGCGTCAATTCTCTGGTCGACAATCTTGCCTTCTTGCTCGGCGGCAAGATTAACGTGATCGCCGAATAATTCGAATGACATGCCGCCGCGGTCGCCCAAGAAGACCATCGAGGAGACCGGCGTCGACGGCTGGGGAAAATTTCCGGCCCAGGCGACGTCAAGTTGCAGCGTCGAACCGTTGCGAAAGCGCACCAAGGCGTGCGCCGCGTCCTCGACGTTGAAGACGCCTTCGTAGTCCGGCGGGCCGGACCACATCGAGTCGTAGTCGTATTCTTTCATGCGGCAGCCGAACGTGGCGTACGTTTGGCCGCAGACGTCGCTGAGTTGCGGGTAGTCCATGACATGCAGGGCGAGGTCGATGAGGTGGACTCCCACGTCGATCAGCGCGCCGCCCCCGGAAATCTCTTTCGTGGTGAACCACTTGCCGAGGCCCGGCACGCCGCGCCGAAGCGAGAGCTGCGCCCGCGCATGATAGATTCGCCCGCAGCGTCCCTCGTCGGCGAGCGACTTGGCAAGTCGTCCGACTGCGGTGAAACGGTGAACAAAGCCGACCTGCAGGACGCGCCCGTTCGCCAGGGCCGCCTGGTTGATGGCCTGGCACTCGGCAACGGTGCAGGCCATCGGCTTTTCCAGCAACACGTCTTTGCCGGCGTCGAGCGCCGCGATGGCGACGTCGGCGTGCCACTTATTCGGCACGGCGACGATCACCGCGGACGTCGCACGATCAGCCCACAAGGCGTCGGCGGAATCAGCGGCCTCGGCGCCGTGTTCTTTCGCAAGCTCTTGAGCCTGTGCGAGGTCGACGTCGACGACCCACCGCACGTTCGCTCCGGATTGGCCCGCTGCGGCTGCGTGCTTGCGTCCAATGGCGCCTGCCCCGATGATCCCGATATTCATGGCTCGCGTGCTCTCGATGCAAGGGCCGGCGTGCGGCCGACGGAATCAAACGACGTGCGAAGCGTCGACCGCGTCGCTGAATTCGACAAACTCGCCCCACGGTGCGCCGGCGATGGCGTCCAGCACGCGCCGGACGGCCAGTGTTTCGCGGCGGTCGATTGTTGGTTGCCGCGACTCGAAAAAGTCGAGGATGCTGGCGGCGGCGTCAATGAAGAGCCGCGCGCCGTCGATCGGCAGAAACTCGTTGCCGTGATCCGTGGTGGCGACCGCGGCGAACGGCGCCTCGGAGACGAGATTGAGGTCAATCAGCGCCGTGCGCTTATCGGAAAAGACCATCAGAAACTGCGGATGGTTGTCCGGCCCCAGTCGCACCAGGCGTTTGATCTCGGGGCCCAAGCAACTGACCGCGAGCTCGACCGGATGAATCGCGTACTCTGCCTCGGAACTGCCAGACGCATAGATCACTAGATTTCTCAGCGTGTCGGCAAGGTCGGCGGCATACTGCTGTACGCGCGTTGTTCGCAGGGCCGAGGTGCTTTGCACCGCTACGCCCTGCGCGTCCGCCAGCGCGAAGATCTCACGGGCCACGGCCTCGCTGGGGGCGAACGTTTTGTCGACGAACGTCGGCTTACCCAGCGCGAACGCGCTGCGGCACATCTCCAGATGCAATTCGGGATTCGCCGGGGCCAGCACCATGAGGAAGTCGACTCGATCGGCCATGTCTGCAAGCGTTGCAAAGTAGGGCACGGAGCGCTCCGTCGCCCAATCGCGGCTCGGTTCGTGATCGAGCGCCGTGGCAGCGGCTATTTCAAAGCCGCGACTTGCAAGCGGGCCGCGCAGCGCCTTGAGATAAACCTCCGCATGGAAATTATCGAGACGATAGTCGAAATAGCCGATTCGCTTGGTGGTCATGAGTTGTCGCGTTGCATTTCACGCATTGAAGAGGAGGTCAATTGGTTGGGTTATTTCGGTACGGCAATAAAGCCGGCGCAATCCGCCGAACGGCAGCCGGTCGTTTCCGGCGTTGTAATCGGCAAGCCGCGAACGTGACGGACGGCCATCCAAGCGAAACACTCGGCGGCCATGGTGCGGGGATTGAGGCCGCGTTGCGACACGTTCTTGACTTCGGCGAAATGGGCCTTGAGGTGTTTGACGATGACCGGCTGCTCGCTGCCCGCCCCGGTCACCCACAACAGGCGCGGAACGTCGGGCAACCGCTTCGCAGCGGCCGCAAACGCCTCAGCGCAGATAGCGCACAGCGTGGCCGCCCCGTCCTCGACGCTGAGCCCGGAAACGTCGACGTGGTCAAATTCGTGCCTCCCTGCCGCCTTAGGCAGAGGGCGCGCAAAGAATGGAGCATCGAGCGCCGCAGCGACAAGTTGCTCGTCGGCGGCTCCGGCCTGCGATACGGCGCCGTCAAGGTCGTGGGGCCGGCCGGCCATTTCTTGCACCCACTCGTTCAGCAAACCGATCCCGGGGCCGGTGTCGCCGGCAATGATTTCGTTTTCCTTGCTGAGCCAGGTGACGCTGGCTACCGACGAGATGTTGAGCATCATCGCCGGGCGAGGTTCCTTCGCCATCAGCGCCCAATGAAACATGGCCGGCAGCGGCCCCCCCTGCCCCCCGGTCGCCATGTCGTGTCGACGAAAATCGCTGACCACCGGAACCCGAGTCGCTTCTGCCAATTGCCAGGGATTGCCGATCTGCAGCGTCAGGCCCTCGCTGGGAATATGCCGTAGAGTCGGTCCGTGGAAACCGATGAGTTCGACGTCTCGCGTCTCCTTGGGGAAGGTCGCGATCAACGCCTTGTAGGCCTGGGCGTGGTGCGCGGTGAGTTGCCTTTCAAGACGCAGGATTTCCGTCGTCGGCAGGTCGTTTTGGGTTGCCTCGAGAATGCGCCAGCGGAGCCGCTCGTCGTAGGGAATCGATAAGCCGCCCAGCGGGATGACGTTATCCCGACCATCGGTGTCGATGACCGCAGCCTCAACTGTGTCGCTCGCCGAGGAGCTGATTAAACCGACGGCTCTCATTAAGGTACGGCGACTCACCAGGGGATTCCTCTCATGCGCACAGCGTAGCCGGGCATCGAAGCGGTCAGTCTACCAACGGCCCAGCCCGGCCAATACGAGAGGAAGCGATTAATTTTCCACAATTCGCGCACGCCGCATGGTATCATCGGCCGTATTCGGACAGATTGAGGATGCCGACGCGTCGCCGTCGGCGGCCGCTCGTTCACCCTATTCCGCAGCGACGTCGCGGAGCATTCATGACCGACGCTTCCCGCACTAATCGCATCTTGCAGATCGTCGTGCTGGTCGAGTTGGACAACAGTTGGGGCCGCAACGTTGTTCAAGGCGTGGGCGATTTCGCGACCAATTTTGGACCGTGGAATCTCTTGATCGATCCGCGCGACTACAGCGAGGGCCGGTCTCTTCCGGAATCGTGGCAGGGCGACGGCGTGATCGCACGGATCAGCACGCCGATTCACCTTGAAAAGCTGACCAGCACGGGACTGCCCGTGGTCAACGTCGACGATCTCTTTCCCGACGCCCCCGGCATGGGTTACGTGCTGACGGATGAAGCAGCCCGGGCGGAGATGGCCTTGGGACATTTCCAGCAGCGCGGGTTTCAGCACTTTGCGTTTTTCGCGCCGCCCAGCCACGACTACTCGCGGACGCGGGAACACGCCTTCGTTGCGGCGGTGGAATCCACGGGCGGCAAATGTCATGTCTATCGTCCCGGCTATCGAGTCGGCCGCCGCATTCGACGCGAGGAAGAGCACAATCGCACGTTGCGCTGGCTGAGGAGTTTGCCGCGACCTACGGCGATCATGGCTGTCGACGCGCGCCGGGCGCGACAACTGTCGGAAATCTGCTCCGTCGAAGAAATCCGCGTGCCGGATGAGTTTGCGATTCTGGCGGGCGACAACGACGACCTGCTGTGCAATCTCAGCATGCCGCCGCTTTCGAGCATCAAGGTGGCGAGTCGGCGGATCGGCTACGACGCTGCGGCCATGTTGCTGCAGATGATTCGGTCGAATGAAGCGCCCGCAGAGCCAGTGCAACTGCCGCCCATCTGCGTGATTGGCAAACAGTCGACCGACGTGCTGGCGATCGACGATGAAATGATCATTCGCGCGGTGCGATTCATTCAGGCGCACGCCTTTCAAGGAATTGTCGTCGACGACGTCCTCAAGGAGGTGCCCGTCTCGCGGCGCTACTTGGAGCTGCAGTTTCGGCGATACTTCGGGCGGTTGCCGGCCGAGGAGATTCGCCGCTTGCGGCTCGACCGGGGCAAGGAACTGCTGGCTCAAACCGACATGTCGGTCGACGCAGTGGCCGAGGCCTGCGGCTACGCCGGCGCGACCCAGTTTGGCGTCGCGTTTCGCAAACGGTTTGGCGCCACGCCGCTTAGTTTTCGCAAGCATCTGCGACAAGGGGACGCCACAGGAGCATCGGCCGGGAGCAACGCGTGACGCCTGCCCAGCGAGTTCTCGATACGTTCGCCGCGGCCCCCGGCTGGTCGCAGCTGTTCGCGGACGCGTTGACGGGCGCGCTGCCCCGCGGCTGGCTCGACTCGTTGGTGGTCGTCGCGTATCTGGCGGCGACGGTCTTCATCGGGCTCAAGGGAGCCAAGTGGCTTGCACCGCGCCGCGCATCAGCCAGTCAGGAACAGGAGGACGACTACTTCCTCGCCGGGCGCAACGTTCCGGGGTGGCTGAACGGAGTCTCTTATGCGGTGACGCTCGTGAATGCCGACGTCGCTCCCGCGTACTGCGGCGTCGCGGTGGTGGTGGGCTTGCCGGTCGCTTGGTTTTACATCTCGCGATTTGGATTGGCGCTCATGTTGGCGGCATTGCTGTTCGCGGTGCGATGGCGCCAGTTGGGAATACGCACGGGTCCTGAGTTCTTCTCGCTGCGTTTTGGCAATCGCTCGGCGCGCTGGGTGCGCACCTACACGTCGGCCTACAGCGTCGTCATCGGCACCATTCCCTGGATTGGCGCCGGCCTGCTGGGCGTTCACATGATCTTCGCGCCAATTGTGGGCATCGATTCCAAGACGGTCACGTTGCTGATCATTCTGCCGGTCATGGTGAGTTACGTCTGGTTTTCCGGATTCGCCGGCGTCCTGGCGACGGACTTCATGCAGACGATCGTCATCTTGGGAGCCAACCTGTGCGTGCTGGTCGCCGTGTTCGCCAAGTTCGGCGGACCCGCGGGCGTTGCTGCGGCAATCGAGAGCGCGCTGCCCGAGAAGGCGCACGAGATCTTGTCGCTCACGCCCGTCCCCGGACATCACCTCATGGGTCCGCTGGCCGTGGCGGCGTGGCTTGTCGTTTCCACAGTGGGGGTCGGGGGCAACGTGGCTTTCGAGGGGCAAAGGCTGTTTTCTTGCCGTTCGCCGCGCTCAGCGGCGTCGGTCGGCGTGTGGTGCCAGATTGCGCTGTTTGCGATGCTCGCCTTGCTGACGCTGCCCATGCTGGGCGTCCTCGCCAATCACCCCGAGATGTATTCGGCCACGCCCCAGGTTCGCGAGACGGCGTACGGGCTGCTGCTCGCGGATTTTCTGCCGCCAGGCGCCTTGGGATTGGCCCTGGCTGCGCTGTTGGCGGCCGTCATGTCGACCGTCGCCGGGCATATCAACTACGGTTCGCAAACGTTGCTCAACGACGTGTGCCGGCCTTTCGTACCGCAGATGACCGAACACCGTGCGCTGCTCACGGGACGGTTGCTCATGCTGCTGGTGCTCGGGCTGGCGATCGTCGTCATGGCGTTCGCCGATTCGCTGGTCGGCATTGCCGTGGTCGTCGTCGGGTTGTTCGGATCGACGCTCACCTTCGGATGGGGGCAGTGGTGGTGGTGGCGGGCGAATTTTCCCGCGTGGTGCGCGGCCACCTTCGGGGGGCCGATCCTCTACGCCGTGCTCATGCAGGCTCTCCCCTACTGGCCATGGTGGCGCGAACAAGCGGCGCTCAGTCCATCGGCCCAGCAAACGATGGCGATGCTTCAGGCGGCGATCACCATGGCTGCGACGACGGTGCTCTGGATCGCGGTGGCGCTGGCCACGACTCCCGAAGACATGGCGACTCTCCGGCAGTTTTATCTCCGGGCGCGCCCCATGGGTTTGTGGGGGCCCGTCCGCAAGGCCCTTCTTGCCGACGGGGTCGCAAGCACGCGTGTGGTGCAACCTCGCGGCGCGCTGCTGGCCGGCGCGGCAATCGCGGTTCTGGGAGCGACGTGGACGGCGCTGGCAACGATGGCCCTGTCGGCCGCAGTCGGCGGAATGACCGGCAAAGCGATCGCGCTGGCGCTTACAGCCGCCGGGTTGGCGTATCTGTTTCTGCTAGCGTTTCGCTGGCATGTGGCACGGCTGACGGGCGACCGACCGACCGACCGACTGACGCTCTGACCGAAATCACGCGGCTTGGCTTGCAATGGTCATTGTCGATCAAGGCCGCGAACAAAGAACGTGACCGAGGCGGCGATCGCAACTATGCCGGCCAGCCGAGTCGACGAGGGCTCGGCAACGGCGTACGGAATCGCCGACGGAGGCGATACGATGAGCCCCAGATTCAGGCGCCAGTAGGGGAGATCAGCTCCGTCGACCCTTGAGTCGTGGTTGAAGTCGCCGTGCGTGCCCGCCGTCACGGTCGAACCGAAACCGCGTTGCCAGCCGAGAAAGTCCGCGCCGTCGATCTGGCCGTTACCGTCGAAGTCGCCGAAAAAGGTCGTCTCGCTGCGGTGATCGACGAGCAGTTCGACCTCTGAGGCGCCGGGCACGCTAAGTTGCCGCTCGCCTTCGGCAAGTTGGACAACCGCATACTCGCGCCAGATTGGGGAGGAGCCACTGCGGACAACCACGCGAAAACGTCCTGGCGTGGCGACTTCCACGGTCCACTCACCCGGCGCATCGACGACGGCCACGGCCGGCGGAGGTCTATGATCGGCGACGAATCGCGGGTTGGCCGCCTGTCCGTTCTCTGGTACGTCATAGAATTCGGAAAGCTCCGTTGCGTAGTTCGCGAGCAACCCGCCGCTGTACCACAAGGAGTGGCCGCCCGCGCCAACGCTGCGAGAGCGTTCGATCATCTGCCGCAGATCCGACCAAGGCGTCGTTGTTAAACCATTGATGCTCAGACCGAACACCAGCTTTTCAATGTCATCGGGTTCAAAAGGACTGACCTGAGCATTCACGATGGAATTGAACGAAGAAATATTGCTGCGGTAGAGTTGCACCGCGAACTCGTCGAACAGGCCCGCCGACTCCCACTGCGGCCAGTTCGCGTTGTAGTTTGTTGTGGAAAAAGGCGTGATTGACGGGCTGACCGAGAATTCAAGATCTGGGCGGGCTGTCTTAACTGCCGAGTAGAGTTGGGCGGCAAAGTCGGTTACCTGCTGCTGGCGCCACTGGCTGAATTGGGCGTCGCCGGACGAGGTCGGCGCGCGGTTGCCAGTTTGCGCTGTGTAAAGCGAAATGGTGGTGGCGTCAAAACCAAAGTTCACCGGCCACGTCATATGGTCGTCGAACTGGACGCCATCGAGGTCGTATCGAGACACGGCTTCGAGCGTCAGATCGACCAAGAACTGACGAACCTCTGGAACGGCGATGTTCATGTACGCGAACCCGCCGTTCGTGCCGTCTGCGTACTGGCCCGCTTGGTTCTGCAGCAACCACCCGCGATTCTTCATGTAGACCGCGAGTGGATTGCTCGGCGAGCCGCCCGCGCCTATGTACTGAGCGATTGCTCCGTACTCGAACCATGCGTAATAGGACATTCCGTTGCGGTGGGCCTGGGTCAGCGTTTCCTGAACCAAGTCGCGCGACCCGCCGAGGAGCGGATTTCGATCGGCCGCGCCGATCAGCGCCTGCAGCGTTTGCGAGGGAAAGTTCGTATAGCCGTTCTTCCACGCTTCGACATAGACCGTGTTGAGACCGATGTTCCGCAATTGCGTTACGACCGCCGCTGTGTTGACCCCCGTACGGATGTGGTCTTCGTTGGTGGTCGTGAGCCAGACGCCCCTCACCTCCGGCGTTGCCCCGCGGCAGGCAAGGCCAGCGAACAGTTGGCAGCTCGCAACCGTCAGGGCAATAACAGGCAAGACGCTCCCGGCGCCGGACAGTCGGCGGAACATCGAACGATTTCCTGTAGAGCAAATCACTGCGGGTTAGGCGGAGCGAAAGTCCAATCGACGGGGGTCTTTTCGGCGACCAGCGGACGCAGTTCGCTGATTGAATCGTAAGCTTGCGCAGCGGACTTGCCCGTGTGGGCCATGTAGGCGGCGGCGACGCCCGCAGCGGCGCCCGTCGACCACTCGATGGGATGCAGCCGCGTTGCCGAGTTGGCGGCGAAACTCTGCGCCATTGTCTTGCCTGCAACCAGGAAGTTCTCCAAATGCTTGTTCGTCAATGCACGGAAGGGAATGTAAAAGGGAAGCGTGTCGTGCGCGGCCGACAAATATTCGGGCATTTGTTCGCATTGCGTCGGGTGAATGTCAGCAGGATAGGCGCCCAACGCAATCCGGTCGGCAAAGCGAGTTCCGGTTTGTTGTTCCGCCGGCCCCGTGAGATCGGCCAGTCTCAGGATGAATCCGTCGAGCCCGATCGACCGGCGCGTGTCGCGGATATAAGGTAGCTTGGCGAGACCGTGCGTCGTGCCGAGCACCGTCGAATCGAGCGTGATCTGCCGCGGATCGATCCCCGTCGGTGCGTGCTCCTTAAACCACTGGTGCCAGGCGAAGGCGCGCTGCTCGGCGGCCGCGAGCACGTTAAGGTTGATGCCGCCCTGCCATTCGGCGCGCTCGGCTCGCGTTGCTTCATATCCTTTGAACAGATAGCCAAACGGATAATCATTGCCGCCCTCGCCGAGCGAGAACGAATAGCCCCAATTCTGCAGACAAAGGTCGCCAGGCCCCGGCGGGCCGCTGCCGCGGATGCGGCGATAGGTCCAGATTTTCTCCCAGGCGTCGTCGCGTTCGCGATAACTGCCGTAACCGAGACGCTCGGCGTGCACCGGGGGTGCGGGATCAGCGGCTGGCTCGCGATGAAATCGCTCGACAAAGCAGCACACCGTCGCCTGGCCGCAGGTGTCGTCGCCTTGCGTCCCGCCATCGCTCGACTCCACGCCGATCAGATAGGGCGCATCCGCCAACGCGAGGACTTCTCCCCACTCGGTTGCGTCGATGAAAATAGTCGTTCCGTCGGTTGGGGACGCCTCGATGCGGCGAACTTGCTTGGTGAATCGAGCCGAGTCGGCCGCCGAGTACCAATCCGCAAGGTCCTGCGATGGCAGGACGTCGTATCCCTGGGCGGCTACGTCCGGACGCGGCGTGCGCGTGATCGTCGTGAGCGCGACGATGCGGCGACCGGTCTCGTCAACTTCGACGTCCTTGACCACCGTGTCGAGCAGCACCACCAGTCGATCGCCGACCCGATCTTGCAAGGTTTGCAGTTGGTTGACGACGAACTGGTCGGGACAGAAACAGAACCGACTCACCCAGCATTCGCCCGGGTCGGAGATCGACGTCAGCGCCTCGTTGAAATTGGGCGTGATGTTTTGCGGCATCCGCGCCACGGCGGCGACGTTGAGCAGCGGGCGTTCGGTCCCCGGTTCCCGAATCGTGTGCCAGGCCTCGTCCACGGCCGGCACGCCGCTGGCGGTCAACTGACCGCCGACCCAATTGGTGGGCTCGATCAGCAGCGTGCGGGCCCCGCTTTCCGCCGCGGCGATTGCCGAGGCAAATGCGGCGGTCGACCCGCCGGCCACGATGACGTCGAAAGACTGCCGCGAGTGCGCGTCGTGTTCACTAGCGTGGCACGCGACGACCGCCGTGATCCAGGCGAGCAAGGACAGACCGAGCGAGCCGATTCTTCCAAATTTTTCGCGATGTGCCACGGACGTTACCGAATCGAGGACTTCAATTGCCGCGTCTGTCGTCACGCAGATTTGCGCGCGGAAACGTAAGCGATGCGTAATGAGTTCGTTGACTTTAAGCGCAGTCGTGGCGCTGAGCCAACGAAATCGCGTGTATTTTTCCATTGAATGCGCACCGGCAGCTGGTTCGGCGGCAGCGGGCCGGCCTTCTCGACTGTGTTGTGCAGCTCCAGGGGCTCACGCAAACTCGACGAGAATCCGGCGGGTCTGATCATATCGTTGACGACCAAGGCAACTCGGGCGTGCGCATTCTGTGGATTTTTTTACGCCAAATGTGTTGGTTGGAGGTATGGCACGCAGTTATGCTCAGCCTCTGACGTTGCGGCGTTGAACGCGGGGGCGGCTCAACGAGCGCAGCGGACCCAGCTCTTTTCTCAACATTGCCTTACTACGTCGGAGGTCGAGCTAATGAAGATTCTCAAGACGCTATCAGCAATCACCACAGTCGCTGTGCTGGTGATTGCAGGCCCCTCGTTTGCCGCGACACTAAGTCCCTTAACGAGTTTTGGCGGAGGCGACGGCTGGCTCGCGCCTGGCGAAGATCCTAATCTTACGACCGACAACACCCAGCGCGGCATGACCTACAACGCCGCCAACGATCACATTTACGTGGTCGACCGCAATGGCGGCACGACGGTCGAGATTTACAACGGAACGACCGGCGCCTCAGTTGGTTCTCTCGATATGACCGGTCTCAGCGGCGGGGTGTTTCTGCTGAACTCCATCGACGTCGCCGATGATGGCGCCATCTACGCCGCTAACTTGCGGACCAATACCGACCCGGCCAATAGCGCCACGACGTTGAAGATCTATCGCTGGGCCAACGAAGCCGCGGCGCCGACGCTCGCCTACAATGCACAGCCTGGTCCCGGCTTGCGGCTTGGCGACACCTTGGCGGCGACCGGTGCGGGAGCCAACACGTTGTTGTTGGCCGGCATCAACGACGGCAACGGCTCGTCGGCCGACCCGAACGTGAATTCCTATGCGGTGTTCTCGACCGCCGATGGTTTGAATTTCTCCTCCACCGTACCGGCATTCCCGTCCGACCCGCCGCCGACGGGCGCGCATCGCTTAGGAATTGATTTCATCGACGCCAATAGCGTGCTTGGCAGCCAAACCGGCGCGAGCGCCTACCTGTCGACCTTCGACCTCGGCGCGGCGACCGCGGCACTCGATAACGAGGCGACCAAGACGAGCAGCGGCCAAGCCCCGCTGGCTTATTACGCCCCGCTCGGATTGGCAGCGTTCGTTGATATCAATTCGAGCGTCGTCAGCCTCTACGAAGTCGACGGCCTGGGGAACCTCGTTCTGAACGACAGCGCCACCACGCTCACGCTTCCGTCGGTCGGCAACGTCAACGGATCCGGCGACTTGAAGTTTGGCGTCGGGCCCGGCGGCGATCTGCGGTTGTACGTCCTAAACACCAACAACGGCATTCAGGCCTTCAACGTCGTCGTGCCCGAGCCGTCGACGGTGGCGCTCATTGCAGCGGGGCTCGCCGCGGCGGTGATTCGCCGGCGCTGCGCCTGAATCGAGACGGAACGACCATATCGCGCGGGCGAGCCGCCTCGCCCGCGCGATACTTAGCAAATTGAGTCCGCCGCTTTGCACAGACCCCCGATGACTCAATTGCCATCCGCGCTCGGTTCCCGACTGCGCGGAAATATATGATTGGCGTCGGCATCGTGATCCCTTGACGCGTCGCGCCCCGATTGGCCGCCGCAACCTGGAGTGAATTTCCCATGCGTTTGCCTATTCTGACTCGCTTCCGCTCGGCAGGCTGCCTTGCCCTTGCGGCGATCATTCTGCCTGCTCCGCTGTACGCAGCCACTTTCAACCCGCTGGTCGGGTTTGGTTTGAGTTCCGTGGATCCGACCGGCAACGGCGAACGTTATCCCGGCGAAGTGGTCATCGGCGACTTGGCCGGTACGACCGATGGCCTCGGCAACTATAAGTACCTTGGGACCAGCAACCTGGAACGAGGCATGGCCTACAATCCGACCACGGGTAATCTGCTCGTGCTTAGCCGACTCGGTGATCCGAACGTCGAGAAGAGCTTTCGCATTCTGGACGGCATGACCGGAGCCGATAAGGGCTTCGTCGACTTCAACGGCACCAACGTTACCGGCGGCACGTTCACGCGCAACATGGTCGGCGTGGCCGACGACGGCGCCATCTACATGGCCAACCTGACCACCGACGCCAGTTCGTCTCCGTTTAAGATCTACCGGTGGGACAGCGAAACCGACCCCGAACCGTCGTTGGTCTACAGCGGCGCCCCGCTGGCCGGCGCTCGCTTGGGCGACTCGTTCGACGTGATCGGCAGCGGATCCGATACCCGGCTCGTGGCTGGCTACGGCAACAGTCCCAGCGTACCAGGCAACAATGGCTTCGCGATTTTTGATACGACCGACGGGGGCCTGAGCTTTACCGCGACGAACGTCAGCATTCCCAGCACCGACACCAATGCCGGCGACTTCCGCCTCGGCATCACCTTCACGGACAGCGACACGATACTGGGGCGCGGCGACGGCTCCGTGTCCGGAGACGCGACGCGGGTCGTGGACGTGTCGGGGGGTATGGGAACTCTGATTGATAGTTTTCTTACGGACGGCACAACGCTTCGCTTGCTAGATTATGCCCTCATCGACGGACGCCC
>JAGQOU010000561.1 GCA_020427145.1 Planctomycetales bacterium
TTGAGCCGGCCGGTTGATGGGGTATGATGGCGTTTTCCACACGCCGCATCCTCATCCCTTGACGCTCGCTGCGCTGTCTATGGCCTCGCCTGGCGACCAATCTGATTCCGCTGCCGCAGCGGCGCCGGCGTATCCCGTCTTTTTCTACCATCAGCGGCGTCGGCTGTTTGCCACCGTGTTGGACGCGCCGCTGGAGATCGGCCGGCAACGCGAGAGCGAGCCCGCGCCGCCGCTGCGCGTGGAGTCCAGCCGCGGCGGCCGCGTGATCATCGCCCCGCTGGCCGACGTCGAGGTGTCCCGCGCCCACCTCGGGCTGGCGCACGCGGCCGACGGGCAGGTGCAGATCACCAATCTCAGCAGCAGCCAGCCGGTGAAGGTGGCGCAGCCGATGAAGGCTGGGCCGCCCGACATCCTGCCGCCGGGACAGGTCGTCCTCGCGCCGCCGCCGGTGCTCATGGAATTTGGCAGTTACGCGGTGCGGCTCGATCCGCCCGACGAGGACGAAGACGAGCAACTCGACCTGGCCGGATTGCCCGAGCGAACCGTCCCGCCAGGACACGCCGCAACGCCGGCTGCCGCGTCGCTGGCCCGCATGGGCCGCGACTCGTTCGACGAAGCGTCGCTGTTGCAGTGGCTGGAGTCGGTGTTGGGCGTGTTTCAAAGCGCCGCCAACTCGTTGGATTTCCCCCAGAAGGCGGCCCGGGCCGTGGTGAAGATTGTGGGTCTCGACGCCGCGGCAATGATTTGTCGCGAAGGGGGCGATCGTTGGCGTGTGGAAGCGATCTACAGCGACAATCCCGGCGTCGACGCGACGAGCTGGCGCCCGAGCAACACGCTGCTGGCGCAGGTGGTGCGCGAACGCCGCACGTTCTTTCAACCGTTGGCCGTCGATCGCAACGCAGCGCGCAGCTTGCAGGGCGTGTCGGCGTTGGTCGCGGCGCCGATTCTCGACGGGGCGGGCGAGGTGATCGGCGCCCTGTATGGCGATCGTCGCAGCGGAGGCTCGCATCCAGGGGCGCCCAAGATCAGCGAGTTTGAGGCCAAGCTTGTGGAACTGTTGGCCAGCGGCATTGCCGCGGGGCTGGCGCGAGTAAAGGAAGAGCAAGCGGCCGCGGCTGCTCGCGTGCAGTTTGAGCAGTTCTTCACGCCGCAGTTGGCGACCCAATTGGAACGCGACCCGCAGCTGCTGGAGGGGCGCGACGCGGAGGTCACCGTGTTGTTCGCCGACATTCGCGGTTTCAGCCGCGTGAGCGAACGCCTCGGCCCGGCGCGCACCATGGATTGGATTCAAGACACGATGGGCGCGCTGAGCGATTGCGTGCTGGAGCATGACGGCGTGTTGGTCGATTTTATCGGCGACGAGTTGATGGCGATGTGGGGCGCCCCCGCTCCGCAGCAAGACCACGCCCAGCTCGCCTGCCTGGCCGCCCGCGACATGCTTGCCGCGTTGCCGGAAATCAACGCCCGCTGGTGCGACAAGGTGGGCGCGACCGTGCGACTGGGCATCGGGCTCAACTCCGGGGTGGCGCGCGTCGGCAATACCGGTTCGCGACAGAAATTCAAGTACGGCCCGCTGGGCGACACCGTCAACGTGGCCAGCCGCGTGCAGGGAGCCACCAAGTACCTGGGCGCCGACTGCTTGGTCACCGGCGCCACGCTCGCCGCGCTCCCACCGGGCGTCGCGGTGCGGCGGTTGGCGCGCGTGCGCGTCGTGAACATCGAGCAACCGATCGATCTTTACGAAATCGTCGCCGAGGCGCCCGCCGATTGGCCGCAGCGCTGCACCCGATACGCCGAGGCGCTCGAAGCGCTCGAACGCGACGAAGTCGATCACGCCGCCGAATGCGCCGCGCGGTTGACCGTCGACTTCGCCGACGACGCGGCCGTCGCCGCCTTGGCCCAACGGGCCCGGCAAGCAAAAGAACATCGCGGCACGGGCGACAACAGCGACACCAGCGTCTGGCGTTTGCCGGGCAAATGACGATCATAGAAGCCGTTTGAGAACGAGCCCGCCGCCTGCCGGCGGACCGCCGCCGTTTGAATTCATTCCGCCCGCCGCCGTCGACCCGTCCGGCCCGCCATGTCACCCTCCGTCGCAGATCGCAATCTCCTGTTCGGCATCCTGGCCGTGCAAATGGAGTTCACGACGCAGGGGCAATTGGTCTCCGGCATGAACGCCTGGGTGCTCGACAAGAGCAAGCCGCTCGGCGAGCACCTGCTGAACAGCGGCGCCCTGACCGCCGACACGTACCAGTTGCTGTCGGCCCTGGTCGACAAACATATCGAGCAGCATGGCGGGCAGATCGAGAAGAGTCTGGCCGCGGTGACCGCGGTCCCCGGGGTTCGCGCCGACCTAGCGTGCATCGCCGACGTCGACGTGCAAACGAGTCTCGCACACGTCGCCGAAACGGCCCCCCACGCGCGCGACCGGCATGCTACGATCGCGGCGCAACCGCGCACGGCGTCGGAGACCACCAGGTTTCAGATCCTGCGCCCCCACGCCAGCGGCGGCTTGGGTCGCGTGTCGGTCGCGCGCGACGTGGAGCTAAATCGCGAGGTGGCGCTCAAGGAATTGCTCGACAGCCACGCCGACGACGCGAACAGCCGCGCCCGCTTTCTGCAGGAGGCGGAGATCACCGGCGGGCTGGAACACCCCGGCGTGGTGCCCATCTACGGTTTGGGACGCTACAACGACGGTCGGCCGTTTTACGCCATGCGGTTTATCCGCGGCGACAGCCTCCGCGAAGCGATCGACCGCTTCCACCGCCGCGCCGACCCCAAATGGCAGGAGGCCGCCACGCAAATCAGCCTCCGCCGTCTGTTGTCGCGACTGATCGACGTTTGCAACGCCATTGAGTACGCCCACAGCCGCGGCGTGCTGCACCGCGATCTGAAGCCGGGCAACATCATGCTCGGTCAATATGGCGAGACGTTGGTGGTCGACTGGGGACTCGCCAAAGCAATGGGCAAAACCGGCGCGTCTCTCGCCGAGCCGACCGCGACCGCCGCCGATTCGACGGTGATGCACGTCCCCGAACCGTTGCTCAACCCGACCGGGTCGGCCGGCAGCGCCCCCACGCAAATGGGCGCGGCCATCGGCACTCCGGCGTTTATGAGCCCGGAGCAGGCCGCCGGCCGGCTCGACCAACTCGGCCCGGCCAGCGACATCTTCAGCCTGGGCGCCACGTTGTACGTGCTGCTCACGGGTCAAACGCCCCAGCAGGACAGCGACCTGGGAATCGTGTTGCAGCGCGTGCAGCGTGGCGAATTCCCGCCGCCGCGATCGATCAAGCCGGTCGTGCCGCGGCCGCTGGAGGCGATTTGTCTCAAAGCGATGGCCCTGGAGCCCGCCGACCGCTATGCGTCGGCTCAGGCCATGGCCGACGATTTGGAAGCGTGGCTGGCCGACGAACCGATTGCGGCGCTCCCCGAGCCGTGGCAAGCTCGTGCGCGACGGTGGATCAAGAAACATCGGGCTGTGGTGAGCACCGTGGCCGGCGTGGCGTTGGCCACGCTGGCGGCGTCGCTGCTGGGCGTTGCCGTGCTGACCGCCGCCAATCAACGCGAGCGAAAAGCCAAGGACGCCGCTGTTGCAGCCGAGAGCAAGTCGCGTGCAGCGGAAGCGGTGGCGCTCGCCGCGAAAGCCGAAGCCGACCGACAGATCGAGCGCAACGCCGAACTCTTGGACCTGGCCCGCCGCTCGCTGGAGAACTACGAAAAACTCAGCAAGAGCGAAGAACTGCAGGGCTACGGGTTCGAGAAGCTACGCGGCGGATTGCAGGAAGCGGCCCTCGCCTTCTACGAAACGCTGGCCCGGCAAACGGGCGAGTCGGAACAAGCCCGCGCCGAACGGGGCGATGCGCTGTACCGCGTCGGCAATACCTACTGGCAGCTGGGACGCCTCAGCGACAGTCTGGACTCCTGGCAGCAGGCGCGCGCAGTGTTCGCCGGGCTTGAGCGTGATTTCCCCGACAACCTCACGTACCGCGAGGCGGCCGCGGTCAACGACGCGGCGATTGGCGAGTACCTGACCAACACGCAGCGCTTCGAAGAAGCCGCCGAGCCGCTCGCGGAGTCGCGCCGGCGGTTGCAGTCGCTGCTGGAGAGCCAGCCCCGCAATCCCGAGTTCGCCGCCCTGCTTGCCTACGGCTGGGGGCTGGAGGGAGAGCGGCTGCGCCAATCCGGCGACTTCGCAGGCGCCGAGGCGTGTTTCGATCGCGGGGTCAATCTGCTCCGCAGCGCACTCGAGTTGCCGCTCGACAACGAAAAACGCCGCGATCTGAAACTCCGCCTCGCGCGCTCTCTTAACCAGCGGGCTGCGATTCGGGCCGAGGCCCTATGGCACTTCGACCCGGCGCGGGCCGACTACGCCGAGGCCCGCGAGATATTCGGCGAGGAGTATCGGCTGCGACCCGAACTGAGCGACGTCGGTTGGATGCTGGTGCAAACGATGCGCAAGCAGGCGGAACTGCTGGCGCGGGGCAATGAGATTGACGAGGCCAAGAAGGTCTATGCCAAGGCGATCGACCAACTCGCGGCGATCGAACAGCAGTACCCCAATGTGCCGCATTACCGTCAGGAGATGGCGGAGTTGCTGTTTGGGTTGGCCGGTCTCCAGTCGCCCGACTCGACCGCCAAGACGCAAGTGTCGGCCTTGGAACGCATTGAGCCTGCCGTGCGGATCATGGAAAATCTGACGCAACAAGCGCCCGATCGCACTGACTGGAAACTGGCGCTCGCGCGGTATCGCGGCGCGCTGGGCGCCGTGTACATGCAGCGCGGGCGATTCGACGAGGGCAAGCGGCAGTTTGATCAAGCGCTCGACGCCCTCGGGGAGCTCTCGGAGAACGCCATTCGAAATGTCGATAACCTCAACAATCTCGCCTCGTTGACGTACGCGATTGGCTTGCAACTGGCGTCGGCGGGACAACAGGATGATGCGCTCGACGTGTTCAATCAGGCGCGCCAGCAGTACGAGCAGGTGCGCACCGTGGCGCCGGCGTTCAGCGCGGCGGCGCAGGCGATCGCCAACGTCCATTTGCGGCGGGCGGAGATTCTGATTGACCAACTGCGTTTTGCCGACGCGCTGGCAGAGGTCGACGCGGTCGGGCGGATTTCCGATGAACTGAAGGACGCCTCCGACGCGGCCTGGATGCAAACTGGTTTCCGCATGCTCACCGCCGGCGCCGCCCTGATGCGGCAGGTGATCAACAATTCGCTGCGCAGCGGAGAACTCAACCCGCTCGCTGATCGCGGGCGCTACGACACATTGCTCGACCAAAGCGTCCGCTGGGCGAACGCATCGGGGCAAGGCGGCGACCACTTTGCCGCCGCCGAGTCGCTGGCGTACGCCGCGGCCGTCGCCGCGGCGGACGCCAACCTGGAGGAAGGCCCCCGCGCGGCG
>JAGQOU010000562.1 GCA_020427145.1 Planctomycetales bacterium
CGCGGTCTCCTGGAGTTTCAATCCGCGATCAATCGCCGCGCGCGACGCCGGCGACGGCGACCACGTCCCGCACAGCGCCAGGCTGCCAGGGGCCGGTGCGCTGAGCAGCCCTTGCAGTCGGCCCAACAGGTCCGCGTAATCGGCGACCGGCTGCGCGCTGGGGATCAGCCGCAGCGGCGCCGCGACGACGCGAAAGTCAAGCCGGGGAATCCTCGGCTCGACTTCCTCCTCCGCCTCCGGCTCGGCTGCCAAGTCGATCGCCACCGGCCCGTCGAAGCTGGGCGGCGAGGCCACGAACAACAGGTCGCGCGCAAAGCTCCAGAGCGTGCGGTCGTCGGGCGGGGTCGACGGCAACGGCACGGCGGCAAACCCCAGTTGGGTCCACGCGATCGCTTCGACGAACTGGTCGGTCAACACCAACGTTCGCCGCCGCTCGAGCAACTGCCGGCAACGACGGTCGGCAAGCAACAAGGTCGCGACCATGCCAAAGGGCAGGGCGGTGCGGTGCGGGGTCAAAGCGCAATGCACCGTCTCCTCGCCCCCGCCTCCCGGCAGGCGTGGATCGTTCGCCCACGCCGCCCATCCACGGTACTCGTCCGGCTTTATCTGCGACATCGCGGCGCGCAGCAGGTCGACCGGCGCGTTGACGCACACCGTCGCCGTGGCGCCGTCGGGCGGGGAAGTCGGCGGCTTGGCCGTCGCCCCGGCCGTCATCGCGTGCAGGCTGAGCCACGCACTCGGCCCCGCCCACGGCAGCGGCCGCGGCGATTTGCCGACGTGACACGACGGCGCCTCGAAGGCAATTTTTCCCAGCGCGACGGCGTACGCTTCGCTGGGGCGCAGCGGCTCCGTGCGCGCGGTCGCGATGACGTGCTCGAACAGGCCCACCAGCGATTGACCCGTGTCCCGATTCCACGCGTATGCGAAGTCGTCGTCACCCTCGGCGAGCATCTCTCGTTGCAACTGCGCGGCCTTTTCTACGGGATCAGCCAGCCGCCCCGAATCGCACTCGCGGACCAGGTCCCACAGAAGCTTGGGCGAGAACGGATGCTTGGTCAATTGGCCAATGAGAAAATCGCGTTTCACCGGGTCGTAACCGTGGCGGAGCGCCTGCTTGATCAGATCGTCGTACATTGCCTTGTTCATTGGCAGCGGATCGCGATGCGACGCTTCCTCAATCAATCCGGCGAACGCAACGTACTTGCGTTTTTCCGCTTCTTGTTCCGGCGTGAGAACCGCCTCTTCGGCGGGCGGCGCGTCTCCGTTCGCGCCCGGTTCCTGTTCGGCCTTCGCCGCTCGAGGGGCGTCAGCAGCGGGCGCCGCCTTGCCAGCGGCGGACTTGGCGCCGGCCGACTTGGCGCCGGCCGACTTGGCGCCGGCCGATTTAGCGGCGGCCGATTTAGCGGCGGCTGGCTTGCCAGCGGCCGGCTTGGCGGCAGTCGGCGGGGCGGTCGCCGGCTTGGCAGCGGCCGGATTCGCAGGTTCCGCAGGGGGCGCCTTGGCCTCCGCGGCGGTCTTCGTGCGTGGCGCGGGGGCTCGTTTTTTCTTGGCCATGGTCGCTGGTCTCCTAAGATTTTCGCGGTTTTTTGAAGTCAAAACTTGTCAGGTCCGTGAGCGAAAGGTGCGTCGGCCGCAGCCGCGATTGCTGCTCCAGCCGATCGTCCTTGTCGAGAAAGTCGTCGCTGGCGGGCGCGCCCGCCAGCAGTTCTCGGTAACGCTCGTTTCGCGCGCGGCGTTCCGCGGCCGTGGCGGACTGCGTCGGCCGAAAGTCGGCGATCACGCGCGCAGTCATGAAATCGCGCAGCTCCAGCTGATGCGACCACTGTTCCCAGGTCGCATCGCCGCGGAGGCGCTGGCGGCGCGGAACGCGCGGATCGCTGGCGTAAAAACGCCGCAGCGCCTGCTTGCCGCCGAGCAGGGCGACGACCTTCATCGCACACCGGTGATCGGCGCGGCGATCGGGGATGAGCCCCAACTCAGGCAAGGCGGTCGCCGGCAGCAGAAACTGCTCGTCGTCGGCGCGACCTTCGAGGTCAAAGTAGATCGCTTCGTAGGCCGCCAGTTCTTCCGGGGTCAGCTT
>JAGQOU010000563.1 GCA_020427145.1 Planctomycetales bacterium
CGTGGTCGCGTCGGTCGGATCAATCTCGCGCGTCAGCCGTTCCCAGCCCCGCGGCGCCGAACGCTCGATCCGCAAGTCGACGGCCGAGCCGATGACGCCCTGGGACGAAGTCGCGGAGCTGGTTCCTGTCGAACTGTTCATCGTGCTGCCGCCCATCCCGCCCGTTCCGCCGGCGGCACCGCTGCCAGTATTCCCGCCGCCAGTGCTGCTGCCGCCGGGGCCGCCGCCGCTAGTTCCCCCTGCCAACGAGCCGCCGCCGCTGCGTGCCGGCGGCGCAAAGCGAACCGCCTGCAAGTCGGCCGCAATGCGATCGAACACCGCCCGGGCGACCTGCGCCGCCTCGACGCGCGACCGGCTGGCGTCGACGCGAAACAAGAACAGCTCCAGCGCCGCGGTGAGCAGATACATGACCACCGCCGACAGCGCGAGCGCCAGCACGATTTCCAACAACGTGAACCCGCGTCGCCCAGCATACGGCGAGCGGGGGGCGTGAGCCCCCTGTTCTCCCGGCCCCAGCTGTTCTCCCGGCCCCAGCTGTTCTTCCGGCCCCAACAGTTCTTCCGGCCCCAACAGTTCTTCGAGACCCAACAGGGGGCTTACGCCCCCCGCTCGCTTGGTTGTTGGGGGGGGGAGCGCGTTCATAGCGTGCCTCCCGTCTGGCTGCCGGCGGTTGAACTGCCGCTCGACGAACCGCCAGTCGACGAGCTCGCGGCGGCCTCCGGCAAGTCGGCCAACCACCGCGTCAGTCGAAATCGCACGGGATTGAACTCGCGTTCGAGGTCCTGCTCGACGACCACTTCGACCGGCACAATGTTCAGCAGCGTCGACGTACCGACCGTGACCGAGTAGACCCAGGGCCCGTCCGTTTCCGCGACCAGGGGCTGCCGCGTGATGCTGCTGAGGTCCGCGTAGCCGGCCATCATCTCGTCCATCACGCTCGCAGCCAGCAGTTGGGCCTGCGTCTCCGCGCGGGCGTCGACGGCGCCACGATTGGCCAGCCGCATCACCTCGCCCAGAATGGCCACGGCGGCGCCCAGCACGACCAATGCGAGGATCACTTCCAGCAACGTGAAACCGTCGCGACGCGAGGCAACGAGTTGGCGGCGCGAGGAGTTCATCACCGAACGCTCCGCTGGACCGATTCCAGTCGCTGGAGTTCCGTGGCGCCGAGGACCAGGCTCGCGCGTCCCACGCCGGTCAAGCCGCGCAGCGTGATCCGCTGATACTGCTTGCGATCGGTCGCCAGGGTGATCGAGGCGTTCGACGCGCTGCCGTCGGGAAAGAACAGAATGGGCGTCGACCACGCCTCGCCGCTGCCGGACAGCGACGCCACTTCGCGTTGGCCGTCCTCAGCTCGGGTGACGACCGATTGTCCGGCGTGAAAATGGATCTTCTCGGGCAGCTCGCCCGGCTCGACCTCGTTGTCGTCCGCGCCCGACTGACCGGCGGCGGCCGTCGAGCTCCCCGCGGCGACCGGTGGCGTCATGGTCATGGCGCCGGGCGTCGCCAGCGACGGATTCGACATGCCCGCGGCGCCACTGGCGGTCGTCGCATCGACCCACGGCCCGACGCGATACTCGCTGCCGTCGAGCTTGTAGGTGAACTGCTGAATGTCGCCCGTGCGAATCGCCCGCGAGCGGGCGTCCGACCAGGCGGTCAGCACGCGATCGCCGCCGCGGCGCAGCTTCATCGTGATGAAGCTGTTTTCGACCACCGGCGCCGCGAGGCTGGCGATCACGGCCAACAGCGCGAGCACCAGCAGCAGTTCAATCAGCGTGACGCCGCGCCGACTTTGCCGCTTGGAACATTCTCTCCCCCGCCCCCAGCCACTTGCCGAGGAAGCGAGGAGAGCCGAACGGTGGTGCGTACCGGCCGCGCGGGAGATCATTCCTTCTCCCAATTGCCAATGTCGTCATCCGTGCCGCTCTTGCCGTCGGGACCGTTCGACCAGAAATCAAAGCCGCTGGCGTTCTTCTTGCCCTCGGCGGCGTACTGGTACTCGTTGCCCCAGGGGTCGTCCTTCAGTTTTTCCAGATAGGGGCCGCTCCACTTGTCCTTGGCGTCGGAATCGCTCGGCTCGTCCCACAGGTCGTCCAGCTGCGCCGGATACTTGTTGAAGTCGAGCCGATACCGATCGATGGCTCCGCGCACCAGCGGGATGTTGGCCTTCGCGGCGTTGATGCTCGCGCGATCCTGCGTGCCGGTGAACACGTTCACCGCCAGCGAGCCGATGATCACCAGGATGATCAGCACCAACAACACTTCGATCAATGTAAAACCACTGTGCCGCGCCGCGCGCCGGCGTTCCTGCCGTGTTTTGCCTCGTCTCATTGCGAAAGTCCTTTCGACTCAGTCCTGAAGAACGCTCTGTTTCTTGTCACCACGGATGACACGGATTTCTGGGATTGGCGTTTTGAATGGCCACAAAAGGCACATAAGTCACAAAGGAGTTGGCTTGATTTCACAACGAACGGCCAACATCGAATCCCTTTTGTGAGTTTTGTGCCTTTTGTGGCCAATCCAAGAAACCCGCGTCACCCGTGATTTGTCGCATTTGACCAAACATCAATTCTACCAATTCGGCCGCTCGTTTTCGTGGCCCAGTTCACCGTCTTTACATCGCCATTGCGCTTTTGAGCATCGGCAGCAGCAGGGCGACGACGATCACCAGCACGCAGGACGCCAGCAGCAGCAGCATGACCGGCTCCAGCAGGCGGACAAACAGGTCGAGCCGCCGCCAGGTCTCCTTTTCCAGCGACTCGGCGATGTCGGTCAGCACTGTCTCCAGCGTGTTGGACTGCTCGGCCACCGCCACCATTTCGACCACGTTGGGCGGAAAGTGACCGCTGGCTGCCAGCGGGGACGCCAGCGACTCGCCGCTGGTGATGTTGTCGGCCGCGTCGTTGATCGCTTTGGCGAGCACGCGGTTGCCGGTCGAATCGGAACTGATCTTCAGCGACCGCACGATCGGCACGCCGCCCGCGAGCAGCGTGCCCAGCACCCGGCAGAACCGGGCGACGGCGAAGTTGCGATAAATGAGCCCCGCCTGCGGCAGCTTCAGCCGCCACCGATCGAGAAACCACCGGCCCTCGCTCGTTTGCAGCTTGCTGCGCGCCAACAGCACGATCCCGGCCGCCGCCAGGCCGATCCACAACCCGTACGAACTGACCGAATCGCTCAGCCACAACAACCAATCGGTCAGCACGGGCAACTCGCCGCGGGCGCGGAGCCGGGAGAACAGGTCTTCGAACTTCGGCACGAAGAAGATCACCAGCACCGTGACGATCGAGACGCCGAACACGGCGAGAAAAATCGGGTAGGCGAGCGCCCCCAGCACGCGGCTCTTGAGTTCGGCCTGTTGGTCGGT
>JAGQOU010000044.1 GCA_020427145.1 Planctomycetales bacterium
ACCCCACCACCTGCGAACGCGACTATTCGGACGCCGAGGTCGAGTTCATGAACGCCATGGATCAGTACAAGCGGACCAGCGGGCGGATGTTCCCCACGTGCAGCGAAGTGCTCGAAGTGATTCGCAGCTTGGGCTACCTGCAACTGACGCCGGCCGAGTTGGAACTACTGGGCCGCGATGAACAGAGCGAAGCGGAGGAAGTCGTCGCGGGGGACGAGGCCGACTGCGACAGCGAGGAACTCGAACTGGCTGAGTGCGAAGGCTAGTTCGCGGCGAAAGATCTTAACGATCACGAAACAATTCGAGCCTGCAGCGCGACGGCGCTGCAGGCTCGGTTGCGTTGATGCGATGATGCGCCGGGCAGGCGATGACTATTGCGGACGCACCTCTTCGATGATGTCGCGCAGCTCGGCAGGGGGCACGTCGGCCAACTGGCGGCCTTGTTTGTCGAGCCGCTCGTTCAGCTTGATTGCCGTCTCCTGCATCTTGCCGTGCGTCTCCTCCGAGCCGCCAGCGAGCAGAAAGTTCTTGCCGCGCGTGATGCGCTTCATGCCATCGTCGCCGTCGAGCCCCAGTCCCAGCAGGCCGGCGGACTTCTTGGCGGATTTCTTTTTGCGCGGAGCGTCCATGGCTAACTCGGGCAAGTCAATGAAGCGCACAACAGCTGCTGCGGGCCGCAGAAAAAACGCCGCAACGCCTAGCCAAGTATAATCCTCAGCGCCGCCGATTCCAGTTGCGGAGCGCCTCCATGGCCGCTTCGCGACTGTCCTTGGTGCCGGGCTTGGCGGGCATGGCCGGCAGTTTGCCGGGGCCTTTTTTTTTGCCTTTGCTTTCCTCGGCGTGCTCTTCCGGTTCGTGCGACTCTTCGGCGG
Source organism: Planctomycetales bacterium (assembly GCA_020427145.1). Taxonomy (GTDB): domain Bacteria; phylum Planctomycetota; class Planctomycetia; order Pirellulales; family Lacipirellulaceae. The sequence goes on from JAGQOU010000044.1 coordinate 873, forward strand.
ATTCCTCGGCGGGCTGTTCGGGGACTTCGATCGGCGCCGGCGTCGTCACTTTGCCGGCGTTCGTGTCGTCCATCATGATTGTCTGCGTCTCGGCGACCGCCGAGGCGTCATTCCCCGCGGGACCCAGCAGCCACTTGGAGATGTCGTCGACGTCGATTGTCGACGAGTCGCTGGCGGCGCGGTTTACGGCTTCGGCCACTGACTTGACCTGCGGCTTCTTCTCGTTCGCGATGCCAGTGCTGATCGTTACCAAGAACTTCAACGGGCCGACCGTCAACTCGTCGCCCGACTTGAGCTCCACGGCGCCCTCGGTCTTTTCGCCGTTGATGAGCGTGCCGTTGCGACTGCCAAGATCCTGGACCGTCACGCGATTCTCGTCGCGTGTAATGAGACAGTGCTTCCGACTCACCGCGGTTGAGCCCGCGCAGAGCGAACATTCCTGAGCGCGGCCAATCGTGAACTCGCTTTTCTTGACCGCGATCTTCGCGCCGTGCTTGGCGCCTTCGAGGACCTTTAGAACCACGTCCATCGACTTTGCCTACTTCCTATGCCTGATCGCAATTACCTCGCGCTCGCCAGACGCCGCGCGGATTCCCTGCGGCGCTCGCATGAAAAGTGCAAACGGCGTTCCCGCTGCGGATCGCGGCGCGCGTGATCCGCACCGGGCGTCTGCCGGCGTCTGCTCTGCGAGAAGTCCCCCACAGACTTCTTTTTCGGAGCATAACAGCCAAAAGGCGCACTGAATAGCGAAAAGTTAGGGTCTGTTCCGCGCAGAATTCTATCGGCGTCGCGTCAGCGGCAAACCCCTCTGGAGAGGGGTCTGTGTGTCGCGATCTGGCCGCCTAGCGGCGCTGCTGCCATTGTGCGGATTCGTACTTGGAGGCCTGAAGCCGCGCCGCGGTTTGCCGCAGCGGGTCGGACAGCGCCGATCGCTGGACGACCAGCTCGAGCGCCGCGAGTACGGTCGCCGCCACGTTTCTGACGATTTCTTCATGATCAATCGCCCGGCCACGCGCCTCGGCGAGGCCCGGCAACTCCGGCGCGGCAGGCGACCGCTCCAGCAGCACCGATCCATGCTGCAAGAGTGCGCCGCGGCGACGGCGCTGGGCGCTGCCCACCACTTTGGAACTCGCCGCGGCGTCGCCGGCTGATGCCACGACCAAGTCGATCGGGTGCCGCCGCTCAAAGCACAAAAAGGGCTCGACAGTGCCTGCGTCGCCGCCTGACTGTGGTTCGCCGCAACTCTCCGCGCAGCAGCCCACGGTGCGAACCGTGACGCCTTGCGCGGCAAGCGCGTCGCGCAAAGCGTCATGCACCAGTCGATAGAGCGACGGCGGTCGCCGCGCAAAAGGGTGTGTTGCCGGCAGCGCGATGCTGTAGGTGAGCTCGCGATCATGCACCAACGCTCCGCCGCCGCTTTGGCGACGCACCATTGGCAGGTCGCGGCTGGGGGGGTGCAGCTGGCGATCAGCCGCTGCTTGAAAGTACCCCAGCGAGAGCGTCGGTTCGCTCCACCGGTAGAACCGCACCGCCGCGGCGCCGCGCTCGTCGGCGTCGGCCAGCAGCGCCTCGTCCACCGCCATGTTCCACGCGCCCACTTGCGGCGGGTCGATGAGCAACAGGCAAGGCGTCATGGCAACGGAGCGGGGAGTCGTTGGGGTCTCACGCGAACACTCAATCCCAGCGGGCGCAGAGGCACGGCGAGCGGGCCGCCTGCACTTCGTCGGGGCGACTGATCGGGGTGCTATGCGGCGCTTCGTGCAACAACTCCGGGCTTTCCTCGGTGATGCGAAACAGCGCCGCGGCGAACGCGTCGAGCGTTTCCTTGCTCTCGGTCTCGGTCGGTTCGACCATGATCGCCTCGGGCACGGTCAGCGGAAAGTAGACCGTCGGGGCGTGATAGCCGTAGTCCAACAGCCGCTTGGCGATGTCCATCGCTGCGACGCCTTTTTCCTTCTTGATCTTTGAGCCGCTGGCGACGAATTCGTGCATGCAGCGGTCGCCCTGCGGCACGGGCAGGATGTGCTTGACCCGCGACAGCAGATAGTTGGCGTTGAGCACGGCGTTCTCGCTCACGCGCTTCAGCCCGTCGGGGCCGTGCGTGCGGATGTAACAGTACGCCCGCAGCAGCACGCCGACATTGCCGAAGAAGGACCGCACGCGGCCGATGGATTTGGGGCGGTCGTAGGAGAGTCGGTAGAGGGTAGGGGGTAGGGGGTAGTTCGTCGCGGCGGCGTTGTGTTCTGACTCCTGACTACCGACTACCGACGACCCACTACCCACTCGTTCCACGATCGGCGCGGGCAAATACGGTGCGAGCGCGTCGGTCACGCAGATCGGCCCGGCGCCGGGGCCGCCGCCGCCGTGGGGGCCGCTAAAGGTCTTGTGCGGATTGTAGTGCTGCATGTCCGCCCCGAAATCGCCGGGGCGCGTGATCCCCAGAATTGCGTTCATGTTGGCGCCGTCCAGATAGACCAGGCCGCCCGCCGCGTGGACCTCGTCGGCGATCACGCGCATGTTCGGCTCGAAGATGCCGACCGTGTTGGGGTTCGTGATCATCAGCACCGCGGTGCGGTCGTCGAGCTTGCCGCGGAAGTCGTCCATGTCGACCCCGCCGTTGGGCAGCGTCTTCACGGCCACCGTGTCGAACCCTGCCATCACGGCGCTGGCGGGGTTGGTGCCGTGGGCGTTGTCGGGAACCAGCACGCGGCGGCGCTGCTCAAGCTCGCCCCGATCGCGGAAGTACGCGGCCGCGACCAGCAGCGCGGCGTACTCGCCGTGCGCTCCCGCGGCGGGCTGCAAACTGCACGCGGGCAGCCCCGAGATCTCCGACAGGTACTGCTGCATCTCATACAGCACGTGCAGCATCCCCTGCACGGCCGCGTCGGGGGAGAGCGGGTGCAGGTCGGCAAACCCTGGCATCGCCGCGGCCCGCTCGTTGCGCTTGGGGTTGTACTTCATCGTACAGCTGCCCAGCGGATAGAAGTGCGTGTCGACCGACATGTTCTGCGTCGACAGGTTGAGGAAGTGCCGAATAATCTGCGGCTCGGTCACCTCAGGCAGCGCCGGCGGCGCGTCGGCCACCGCTGCGGTTGGCAGCAGCTCGGCGATGTCGGCCGTCGGCACGTCGCACGCGGGCAGACGGCCCGCGCGGCGGCCGGGCTTGGAGAGGACGAACAACAGTTGGGTGTCGCGGGTGTTACGCATGCGGAATCAGTCGTCGAAAGCGTGGGCCATGGATGCCGAAACAATCTCGAGTGAGGTGCGGTTCGCCCTACTCGGCATCCATGTAATCATGTTCGAATTGGGCGTTGCGAGTCTCGAATTGCTCGGGGGTCATGATTTGAAAGCGGAGGACTCGTTCCCAGGGGAAACCGATGACCGTATCGTGATACCAACCGCCATCCGCGTCGCTGCCTTTGTATCCCTTGCCGACGATGAAGTATCGATCGCCAATCCGTTCGATGCTCGCATCGGTGAAATTCATGGTGTCGCTGTCCTTCTCGACGGACGTCGATTCATCGATTTCAACCCAGATGATATTTCCGACCAACTGTTCTGCGAGGGGATTCACGTCCGTGCCAAGCGATTCGCCAGGATTCGACTTTTCAGCGCTGACGGCGAAGGAGATGGCGGCGCAGAGCAGGATTGCCGTGCAGGCGAGAACAGTCGGTTTCATGGTTGATTCTCCTGTTTCATGTTCAGACCAACAATCGACAAGCGGTGTTGCCGTGCTACCTAATCAACGGCAGCGAGGCGAGCGTGTCGCGAACCGGCCAGCACGCCGACCAGGGCATCCATCTCCGCCTTGGTTCGCTTCTCCGTGACCGCGATCAGCAGGCAGTCGCTCAATTCCGGGTACCAACCCCCCAGCGGTAAGCCCGCGAGGTAGCCGGCGCTGCGGGCTTGCTGAAGCAGGCCCGCCACGTCGTTGTCGCGATCGCGAATCACAAACTCCTTGAACGTCGGCGCCTCGAACGCCATTGAAAAACGCTCGCTCGCGCACAACTGCTCGGCCAGGTACCGCGACTTGTGCAGGCACAGTTCGGCGGTCTCTTTGAGCCCTTGCGGGCCGGCTTGCGACAGGTACGCGGCCGCCCGCACGGCGAACAGGGCCTGGTTGCTGCAGACGTTGCTGGTCGCCTTGTCGCGGCGGATGTGTTGTTCGCGGGTTTGCAGCGTCAGGACGAAGCACTTGTTGCCGCGGCGGTCGGTTGTTTCGCCGACGATCCGGCCCGGCATGCGACGCACCAGCGACTGGTCGCACGCCATGATGCCCAGGTACGGGCCGCCGTAGGACATGGGGGTGCCGAGGGTGTGCCCCTCGGCGACGGCGATGTTGGCGCCGTAGTCGCCCGGGCGCTTTAGGATCCCCAACGAAATCGGATCAAACACCGAAATCAACAGCGCCCCGGCGTCCTTGGCGACCGCGGCCACGCGGTCCGCATCCTCCACGCAGCCGAAGAAGTTGGGCTGCTGCAGGAGCACCGCCGCCGTGTCGCCGTCGACCGCGGCGGCCAACTCGTCGGCGTCGATCACGCCGGCCGGGCAGGGGAGCGTCACCAGCTCGGCGTCGATGCACTCCAAGTACGTGGCAATCGTCTGACGGTACTCGGGGTGCAAACTCGCGGGGGCGACGATCTTGGTTCGCTTGCCCCCGGCGTGCAGCGCCATCAGCACGGCCTCGGCCGCGGCGCTGGCGCCGTCGTACAGCGAGCTGTTCGACACCTCCATCCCCGTGAGCCGCGTGATGAGCGACTGGTACTCGAACATCGCCTGCAGGTTGCCTTGGCTGGCTTCGGCCTGGTAGGGCGTGTACGACGTGTAGAACTCGCTGCGCGAGCCAATCACGTCGCACACCGCGGGGACGAAGTGGTCGTAGCTCCCCCCGCCGAGGAAGCAGACGGCATTGCCGGCGTGTTGGTTCGCGGAGGCCAGCTCGCGTAGATGCTGGTCGAGCTCCAACTCGCACATCGCGGCCGGCAGCTGAAGCGCGCGCCCAAGCTTCAGGTCATCCGGGATCGGTGCAAACAGATCGTCCACCGACTCGGCGCCGATCGCCGCGAGCATTTCCCGCTGGTCTTCAGGGGTGTTGTAGAGGTATGGCATGGGGAATGTGAGATGTTTGATGTTTGATTGCTGATGTGAAAATCGGCGGCAGCGGGACGTGAGATCGTCACATCAACAATCTCACATCAAACATCACACATTCCTATCCTTCTTCCGCACACTGCTTCTCGTAAGCAGCGTGGTCGAGCAGGTGGTCGGTTCCTGCCCCGGCGGCCAGGCGGATCTTGGCAATCCATCCTTCGCCGTAGGGGTCGGTCCCCAGCACTTCGAGGTTGTCGGGCAGCGACTCGTTTACCTCAATCACCTCGCCGGCGACCGGGGCGTACACGTCGCTCACCGCTTTGACGGATTCCACCTCGCACATCGGCTGCTCAGGTTCCACCTGCTTGCCGACGACGGGCAGCTCCATAAACACGAGATCCGTGAGGGCTTCGATGGCAAACGCCGAAATGCCCACCGTGGCGACGTCGCCTGCGAGGGAAACCCACTCGTGCGTCTTGGCGTATTTGAGGTCTGCGGGGTTCAAGGTTGTTCTCCGTTGAGTCGTGCGATTCTTAGCTCACGCAGAGAGGTTGCTGCGGAATGACACATGCCGACGTGCTATCGGGAGTCTTCACGGGGCATGGGGACTTGGGGCATTGGTCGTTGTCGCGACCGTCCACGGCATCTCTGCATCAGGCAAAAAAAGGGTAGCTACTGGCCCCGTTGGTAAAACGGCAACGGCGCCACTTGGGCGGCATGGCGGCTGCCGCGGATGTCGACTTCCAGCATCGTGCCGGGGGCCGCGGCGGTTGGTTTGACGAAGCCCATGGCGATCGGTCGGCCGAAGGTGGGCGAGAACGTGCCGCTGGTCACTTCGCCGACGACTTCGTCGTCGCGAAGGATCGCGGCGCCTTCGCGCGCCGGGCGCTTGCCGTCGAGTTGCAGACCGACGCGCACCGGCAAGCTGTCGTCGCGTTGCAACGTGGCGATGGCGTCGCGGCCGATGAATTCGCGATTTCGCAAGTTCACGGCAAAGTCGAGCCCGGCTTGCACGGGGTTGATTTCCTCGGAAAGTTCGTGTCCGTACAGCGGCATGCCGGCTTCCAGCCGCAGCGTGTCGCGGGCTGCGAGTCCGACCGGACCGCCGCCCAACTCGGCCGCTTTGGCAATCAGTCGTTCCCAAATATAGACGGCACTGCCGGCATCGCAGATGATCTCGCCGCCGTCCTCGCCGGTGTACCCGGTGCGGCTGAAGAAGACGCGGCAATCGCACAGCTTGGTCATGTTGCCGTAGTAGTACCGCATGGCGGTCAGCTCGCACTCGGCCAGGCCGTCGAGCATCTCGATGGCCCGGGGGCCTTGTACCGAGATCATCGCATATTCGTGCGTGGCGTCATTGACGGTGACGTCGAAGTCGCCGCGCTGCTGGGCCATCCAGCCGACGATCTTGTCGCGATTGCTGGCGTTCACGACCATGCCGTAACCGCTCAGGTCGCCATCGGGGAGCGTGACCTGGTAGACCAGCACGTCGTCCAGCACGCCGCCGTCGGCGTTGCAGACCAGGGCGTAGCGGACCTGCCCCGGGTTCATGTCGAGGATGCGCCGGGTGACCAGCCGGTCGATGAACGCCCCGGCGTCGGGCCCGTCGATCAGCAGACGCCCCATATGCGAGATGTCGAACAGTCCCACGGCGGTGCGGGTCGCCTGGTGCTCCTCGACAATCGAGGCATATTGCACCGGCATCTCCCACCCGGCAAAGTCGACCATCCGGCCGCCGTGGGCGACGTGCCAATCGTAAAGCGGCGTGCGGTGAAGCGTGTCAGCCATGGACAATAGTATCCCCCTCCCTCGAAGGGAGGGGCAAGGGGAGGGATTGCTGAGTTTAGGTTCTGGTGAGGTTGAAAGGCGGGTTGGCATTGCCAACGCCTGTTTGTCGCCAGGACGTGATTCAGAACGGTTGCCTGGCAATTCGCAAAATGTAAGCTACGGCGCCTTCGAGGTTGTGCAGCACGTCGTCGTTGGAGACGCGTATCACGCGAAATCCTAGTCGTCCAAGGTATTCAGACCGCTGGCGATCGTAATCCTCGCGCCCGTTGTGGCTCTCGCCATCGAGCTCAACGATAAGTTGGACCTCTGCGCAGTAGAAATCGACAATATACGGTTCGATGGGATGTTGGCGTCGGAACTTGAGACCATCCAAGCTGCGGCTGCGGAGCGCCGACCACAGGATTCTTTCAGGGGCCGTGGCCTGTCGTCGCAACGCCGTCGCGCGCTCACGCGTTAAATCCGTGACGCGTTGAAGTCGTCGCTTCGGCATGTCTTAAATCCGCCGCCATCGCAGTGATTGGTACGGGGACGGTTCGTCAATGGGCGGGCCTCCGAAGCACATCTGCGTAATTCGCAGATGCCAATTTGTACATCGGAATGCGATAGCCAAATCAAATCGGCCGACGCTCCCCCGTCCCCTCCCTGCGAGGGAGGGGGGCAACTGGCCATTCTACGGAGCGTTGCGAGTGTTGCCAGTCCCCGCTACTTGCGTCGCTTGCGGCCTTTCTTCTTGTCGTGTTTCCCTTTGCCGGGTTTGGGTTTCGATTTGCCTCGCGCCGCGGCGTCGGGTCGGCCCCGTTTGGGTGGTGCGCTGCCGCCGGCCAGTCGGCTCAGCAGGCGGAAGTCGAGCTTGCGACTATCGACGTCGACCGCCGCGACGGCCACGCGCACCGGGTCGCCCAGTCGGTAGGAATTGCCGGTGCGGAACCCGTGGATCACATGGCCTGCGCGATCGAACTTGTAGTAGTCGTCGGTGAGCCCGCTGATGTGGATGAAGCCCTCGGCCGGCAACTCGGTGCCGGTGACGAACATGCCGAAGCTCTCCACGCCGGTGACCACGCCGTCCAGCTCCGTGCCCACCTTGTCGGCCAGGAAGTTGAGCAGTTTCACTTTGTTCAGCTCGCGTTCGGCCTCGGTGGCGCGTTGCTCGCGCTCGCTGCAGTGGTCGCCCAGCAGGAACAGGGCGTTGAGATCCTGCTGCGGTTTGCGGCCGCTGGCCAGCGCCTCGATCAACCGATGCACGGTCAGGTCGGGATACCGGCGAATCGGCGAAGTGAAGTGGCAGTAGCACTCGCTGGCCAATGCGTAGTGGCCTTCCTCCTCCGGGCTGTAGGTGGCCCGCTGCATGGAGCGTAGCACGGCGAAGTTCACCGCGTGTTGCCGCGGATCGCCGTGGACCTCCTCCAGCAGTTTCTGCAAGGCGAAGCGGCTTTCGAGGCTCTCGACTTTGAAGCCAAGTTCTTTGGCGAAATTGGTCAGCGAGTGGAGTTTGCGGGGATCGGGCGCCCCGTGGACGCGCCGCAGGAACAACAGCCCCTCGTCGGCCAGTTTCTCGGCGACCGCTTCGTTGGCCGCCAACATGAACTCCTCGATAATCTGATGGCTCTCGGTGTTCACCTCGACGTGCGCCCCCGCGACGCGGCCGTCTTTGTCGAGATCGATTTCCAGCTCTGGCATGGAGAGTTCGAGCGCCCCGCGGCGAAACCGCCGCTCGCGCAGCGACATGGCCAACGTGAACATCCGCTCCAGCAGTCCGTCGACCTGAGGAGTCAGGCTCAGCTCTGCCGGTGCGCTGCCCGTGGCCTTCACGCCCGCTTCCTTCTGCTTGGCGGGCACGTCGACCAGCCCCTTCGCATACAGGTATTGGTCGACTTCCTCGTAGGCAAACCGCCGGCAGCTCTTGATCGCGCTCTTGAACACGTCGGCGCCGACGCGCAAGCCGTCTTCGGTGAATTCGATGTTGGCCGTGATGGCAAACCGCACGCGGTCGGGCTGCAAACTGGCGAGGTTGTTGGAGATGACCTCCGGCAACATGGGGATCACGCGGTCGGGCAGGTAGACGCTGGTCGCCCGATCACGGGCTTCGCGATCCAGCGGCGTCTTGGGCTGCACGAAGTGCGATACGTCGGCGATATGCACGCCAAGCAGCCAGTGGCCGTTTTCCAGCCGCGTGAGCGAGATGGCGTCGTCGAAGTCCCGCGCGGTGGCCGGGTCGATCGTGATGATCGTCTCGGCGGTCAGGTCGCGGCGCGTGAATTTCTCTTGGAAACCTTCGCTGGGCTCTTCGCCTGCTTCAGTCTCCAGCCACCCGTAGGCGGCCAGCGCGGCGTCGAACCGTTTGGCTTCCTCGTGGGCATTCTCCAGCGCATCCTCGGCAAACGGCCCGGGGAGGTTGTACTCGTGCATGATCGACAGCGTGTCGACCCCTGGCTGACCGCGCTGGCCGAGCACCTCGATGATCACTCCTTCGCCGTCGCCCACGTGCGAGGGGAAGCGGACCATTTCGATGACCACCTTGTCGTCGGGCTGCACGCCCTTGGCCCCCGGATCGCCCACATGGACCGCGTGGGCGAACACCGCGCCGTCGACCTCGACCACGCCCATGCCGTCGCGTTCGAAGTACGCGCCGACAAACTTGTTGGTCGCCCGCTCGACCACGTCGACGATGCGGCCCTCGGGCTTGCCTTTGTGCCCCATCGCGCCCAGGCGAATCCGCACCGTGTCGCCGTTGGCGGCGTCGCCGGCGTACTTGGCGGGGATGAAGATGTCGGCGTCGCGGCCCACGCTGGCCGCGGTCCCCGCCGGCCGCACAAAGCCAAAGCCGCTATTGGTGCGGCGATAGACGCCGACAATGTGCTCGCCCTTGCGCGGCGGTTTGTTGCCGGACGTCTCTGTTTCGGGCAGCGGAGGGGAGCGCGTATCGGATGCCGGGCGACCGGCGGCGGCAGTCGACGTTTTGGGAGTGGCAGCGGCGTCGACCGTCATCACCTGATGACTCGGCCCCCACTTCAACACCTTCTCGCGGATCAGCCGCTTCACTTCCTTGCGCACCGTGCCAGCTTCATCCTCCTCCAGACCCAGCCGCTTGGCAATCACCTTCGGCTTGACCGGCTTGTAACCGGGCTGGTTGACGTGGCGAAGAATGGCGTCGCGAAGTTCGGACATGGGCAGGGTGGCAAGAGGCCGGAGGTCAGAGAAAAAAGTGGGCCGCGGCGTCTCGTCCGCAGCTGTGGGTGGCCGCGCGCTCCGCGGCCGAGTCGCGGTTAGCTGGTTGCGTCGCCCTTGAACAGCTTCCGCCCAATCTGCTGGAAGTATTGCGTCCAGGGGCTGTCGACGTTGGGGCAGTCGTTCATCAGTTGGCTGAAGCTGGCGATCTTCGCATCGAGATTGTCCAACAGGTGCAGCGCGATCGCCTCCAGCGTCATCGGCAGTTTGGGGCTGCCGTAGGCGTACTCGCCGTGGTGGGCGACGATCATGTGTTTCACTTCGGTGATGATCCGCTCGGGCATCGGCAGGCCGTCCTTGCGGACCGCCTCGCGCACCTTGTCGTCGATTAGCGTGACACCCATGACCATGTGGCCGAGGAGCTGGCCCTCGTCGCTGTAGGCGATGTCGCGTTCGTAGGTCAACTCGTCGACCTTGGCGGCGTCGTGCAGAAAGGCCCCGACCAGCAGCTTGTCGCCGTCGAGCTGCGGGTATCGCGGCGCGACCACGAGCACCAGTTCGCACAGGCTCACGACGTGCTCCAGCAGACCGCCGCGGTACGCGTGGTGGTTCTTCATGCCCGCGGGCGCCCGGCAGAATTTCTCCATGAACGATTCATCGCCGACGAACGCGTTCACTAGCCGAGCCAGCGGCGCCGTCTTGATCCCGCCGAGAATCTCCACCAGCCGGGCCCGCATCTTTTCCACGTCGCCCGCCTGAAGCGTGGTGAAGTCTGCTTCGTCGACTTCATCCGGCCGGGCGCGGCGAATGCGGTTGGCGATCAGCTGCATGTTGCCCTGGAACAACTGCGTGGCGCCCTCGACGAATACGTAGTCGCCGTTCTCGAACGCCTTGTAGTCGTCCTCGCTGGCGTTCCACATCCGCGTGTTGATGCTGCCCGAGCGGTCCGACAGGTCGACCTGCAGATACAGGTTGCCGTTGCGATTGGGCCGCAACTGCTTGTCCGAGGCGAGAAACACCTGGTGAATCTGGTCGTTGTGGCCGAGCTGGCTGACGAATTGGCGATCGGTCGCGGTAGGCATGACGAGCGGTGCGAAGGGGGAGAGCGGGAGGAACGAGCGGTTTGTCAGTCGGAGCGGCCGGGGGCATTCTCGTCCCCGCCGCCGACGAACCGCGTATCCTACCAGAATCGCGGCCCGCTGAGGCGGGGCCCGTTTCGGCATGCTTTCGCCGCAATTCCGTCGAACGGCCTCGGCCGCTAGAATGTTCCGCTTGAACTGCCCCGCCGCGGGCGAGGACGCCGCGGCTCGCCGTGACTTTCTCTTGATTCTGACCGCTCGCCCCTGACCCCTGACCCCTGACCCCTGACCCCTGACCCCTGACCCCTGACCCCTGACCCCTGA
>JAGQOU010000045.1 GCA_020427145.1 Planctomycetales bacterium
TTCCGCAACGAAATCACGCCGCGGAATTTCACCTTCCGCAGTCGCGAGTTCGAGCAGATGGAGATCGAGTTCTTCTGCCATCCCGACGAGTCGCGCAAGTGGTACGAGTACTGGCGCGACCGCCGGATGAAGTGGTACACCGACCTGGGTCTGGCCGGCGAGCGGCTGCAGCTGCGCGAGCACGATGCCGACGAACTGAGCCACTACAGCGTCGGCACGGCGGACATCGAATACGCCTTTCCGTTTCTGCCCACCGGCGAATTCGGCGAGTTGGAGGGGATCGCCCATCGCGGCGACTTCGACCTGCGCAGCCACATGGAAGGCAAGCTGGTCAAGAACGCCGAAGGCTGCCTGGAACTGGAGATGGTCGACGACCCGACGGCCAAGGGGGGCAAGCGGCCCAAGTACAAAGGGAGCGGCCGCGACCTGCAGTATCGCGACGAAGTGACCAACGAACGGTTTACCCCACACGTGATCGAGCCCTCGGCGGGCGCCGATCGCGGCGCACTGGCGTTTCTGTGCGAGGCGTACCACGAGGACGAGGCGCCCGACGACAAGGGCAAGATGCAGACCCGCGTGGTGATGAAGTTGCACCCGCGCCTCGCGCCGATCAAGGCGGCCGTGTTCCCGCTGGTCAAGAAGGACGGCATGCCGGAGATCGCCCAGGAGATCTACCGGGGGCTGAAGAAAAAGTTCCCGGCGTTCTACGACGAAAAAGGCGCCGTGGGCCGCCGCTACCGCCGCCAGGACGAAGCGGGCACGCCGTACTGCATCACCGTGGACGGGCAGACGCTCACCGACAACACGGTCACGGTGCGCGACCGCGACTCGCTGGAGCAGTGGCGCGTGAAGGTGGACGACGTGGTAGCGGAGATTGAAACGCGGGTGAGCTGAGGCGGCAAGCGATCGCCCGATGGACGGATTGAACCACGACGACACGACGAGCACGACGTCAGGAACGGCATTCGTCGCGTTCGTTGTATCGTCGTGGTTCAGCTCGTCGGCAGCGTGAAGGAATGCCATGCGATGTGAGTCGCATGACTTCGAGTCTTCCGGGAATTCGCTCGGGGCGCCCCTTCGCAGCGTCCCTTGCCGTACTGCCGCGTGCGAGTGAAAGCAAGGCATGCAGTTTTCGTTGCGCGGACTGATGCTGACCGTCACCGTCGTCGCAGTCACGTGCGGCTTGGCGAGCTACTGCGGGTTGGTTTTCGTGGTCTACTTCACCGGCGGCTTGGCGCTCGTGAGCGTCGGCGCCGTCTACCTCTGCAGCTTCATCGCGAGCGCAAGTCCACTGCCGCCTCGTATGTACGCCGTGTCGCTACTCGTGCATCTGCTGTGGGGCGCTTCGCTGGGCGGCTTCAGCGGCATGATCGCCGAAACCGTCTTGGCCCCCCTGTTCACTGTGCAATTCGCGTCGACGCGGTACATCGGGTCGACCTATTGCAGCGTCGGCGCGCTCGCGGCAGCGTTGTATCTCGTCGTGTCCCAGCGAAACTTGCGGCGGGCGCCGATCGGCCAATCGACTCGTTTGGACCCGTCTGCGGTCGGCGACTACAATAGAATGCCGAAGGAGTCTTGCCAAACCTCCCCGCCCCGCGACGAGTCGAAACCATGACCGCTATCACGATCGACGCCGCCACCGCCGCTAAGCTTGCTGCTGTCACCGGCGAGGTGCAACTGTGCGATGAAACGGGCCGCGTGATCGGTTCGTACGTGCCGAAGCGGCCGCCGACAATCGAAGAGGCGATGGCAGCGGGCGGGTTGACGTGGGAAGAAGCCGAGCGACGCGTTCAGGAGACCCTCGAATTGCATCGGCGGGGCGAATTGAAAACCAAGCCGTTGCGAGAGATTTGGGACGACCTTGAACGGCGCAACGACGGAACGTCGCAGTGAGCTACGCCGTCAAGTGGACGCTCGCTGCACGGGATCAGTTGGCGTCGATCTGGATGGACCATGGCAATCGTTCGGCCGTGACCGAAGCCGCGAACCAGCTCGACGCAGCTCTCGCCGCTGATGCGCCGAATCTTGGCGAGTCACGTGACGGGCTGGCGCGGATCGCGTTTGCCAAACCGCTAGTAATTCAGTTCGTCGTGCTTGCCGACGTGCGCGGTTTCTAATTCGTCTGTTGCAACAGCAATTCGGTCGGGGACGGTTCCGTCGACGTTGTGCGCTGCCTCGGGTCGCTGATTTTCGTCCGTGGCTGCTATCGCTCGATCCGCGCCGCCAGTTGCTCCAACTGCCCGCGCAAGTTCGCCATTGCCAACGACGGGCTGGTCGTGGCGCCGAAGTGTTCGTAGTAGGCCTGGCTGCAGCTCATGCGCGCGTGGGCGAGCCGGCCGGCCATGTCGCCGATTTCGTCGAGTTGGGCGCCCACGCCGTCGAGTTGGCGATTGAGCCGGCGGCTGTTGCGCCACAGGCGGATCGCGGCCAGCGCGAGGCCGACGATCAGCAGACCCTCGCCCAACAGCGTTGCTGAGAGCGACCAATGCCAGGCGGTTTCCAGAGCGAACGCGGCGGACCAAGCCAGGCCGCCGGCGCCGCCGGCGAAGACGGCCATGCCGCCCCACAGCAACAGTGCGATCCCCCACGCGGGTCGCTGACGCACGGCGGGCGGGGCACTGGGAGCCCGCGGAGGGTGAGTTGCCGCGCGCGCCGCCGGCGCGGTCGCGGCGTCATGGCTTCGAAACGCCGCGGTGCGACCAAACGCCGGGTCGATTCGCCGGCGCGGCTTCAACTTGCTGGCGAGCGCCGCCAACGGGTCGTGCCCGGGATCGGCAAGCGCCTGCGGCGGTTTGGTTGCGACGCCTGCGGCGAGCGGCTCAAACGCGGCCAGTTCCACGCCGCAGTCGATCGGCCGCGCAGTGACCGCCGGCGACGCATCGGCGAACTCGCGGCGACATCGCGCACAACTCGGCGACGTTCCCGCTCGGGCGGCAGCCGCGGGGACGTCTTGCTGGCAATGATGGCACCACATGGGCGATCCGACGAAACATCGAGCGAACGAAAAGTGCTAGCGACGAGGCCGCGACGCTCGCGAAAAGCGACGCCGTTATCGGAAGAATCGGCTCGCGGCGGGGCGACACTGCAACGGTTTCGCGGAGTTTGCCGGACCAACGCAAAGAAACTGGAACCGCGGAGGGACGCGGATGATTTAAGCCGAGTATCAGCGTTCCTCTCCAGTTGCCTTTGACTGGGCACGCTGGGTGGCTGGGGACGCAGCGCAGCGGAGCCCCCAGGGATGTGCGTGGACGCCGCAACGTGAGCAGGCAGCCCCGTGCCCTCGCCCCTCCACGCCGGGGGAAGGGATTGGTATGCAATGAGCTTCGCGGCGGTGGTGCGCGACCAGCGGTCGCGGCTTTATGGGGCGGAGTTCGACTCGCCGTCGGGGCGTTGCCAGTCGCCGCGGAGCCAATCGACAATCAGTTCGATGGACTTGTCGTCGAGTTGATTGCGCCGCGGGTCGTCGTGGGGTGCGAACGCCGGCATGCGGTCGTTGTTGTCGCCGTAGAACCGCTCGTCGGCGGGGTTCTTGACGAAGGCGATCAGCCACTCGCGCGACATGTAGTCGGTGAGATCGGGGCCGTAGCCATTGGAGCCCTCATCGTGGAACTTGTGGCAGTCGATGCAGGTCATGCCGCTGTCGAGGACCTCGGCCAGCCCGCCGGTGATCAGTTTGCGGCCGGCGGCGATCGCTTGGTCGTCCGCTTGGCCCTCGTCGGCTGGCGGCGCGAATTGCGCCTCAGCCGTCATCGCGGCGGCGACCTGAGCGAATGCGGCGCGGGCCGCGGCATGCTGTTCTTCGTCCAGTTCATCGCGGAATTCGCCCTGCACGTAGTCCGCCATGTCGCCCTCGGCAAACGGCGAACCTTGGTAGCCGTAGTAGTGCGCGGAACTGATCAGGTCCGGATCGAGAAATGCTGCGTTCCATGGGAGTGCGCCGACGCCAAACAGATTGGGTGCCGTGGGGTTGGGATTGGGCACGCTCAGTTTCGCCAGTTCGGGGGGGGCGTCCTCGGGGGCTTCGTAGTTGTGACACGCCGCACAATGCTGCTTGAACAACTTCGGCCCCTGCAGGTACGGGTCGTCGTACATCAGGGTGAGCGCCCCGGTCGGCGGGATGCGGTCCGGGCCGCCAGCGAGTTCGATCACTCGCTCGGCTTCCTGCTCCGCTTGCTCCTTCGCATCGAGAAACCGCCGCGAAGCGTCGTACTTGGCGACCGCCGCGGGGTCGTTCATCGCGACCACGTCGTCCTGGGAATTCCACTTCGCAAAGTAATCGTCGCGGACCGCAGAGGCGGTCAGCAACGCGGCCCCGCCCAGCAGCACGCACAGCAGCGCGACGTTGAACAGATGCCCTGCGCGACTGCGGCCGATCCACGGCATGGCCAGCATCACAACGACCAAGATGCCGGGGATGATGAAGGCGCCCCATACTTCCAGCTCGCCAGGGAACCACTTGAGGAACTGAAACAGGAACAAGAAGTACCACTCGGGGCGCGCGGCGTCGTACGGGTTGGCCGGGTCGGCGGGGGCGGTCAGCTCGGCGCCCCCGTAGTAGACGGTCAGCCCCAGCACGGCCGCCAGTACGGCGAGCGCGGCCACGCTGTCCTTGAGGACCTGGTCCGGCCAGAACATGACCGTCGACGCCCGCTGGGGGTTGCGCACGTGCAGGCCGTGACGACGAAACAGCGCGATGTGCAGGACGAGAAACGCGACCAGCGCCCCGGGCAAGACGCCGGCGTGCAGGGCGAAAAATCGCGTGAGCGTCTGGTGGCCGTAGTCGCTGCCGCCGATGGCGAGCTTTTTCAAATCGGGCCCCACCAACGGCGCCTGGCTGGCCAGGTTGGTGCCGACATTAGTCGCCCAATAGCCCTTCTGATCCCAGGGGAGCAAATAGCCCGTGAGCGCGAGCCCAAGCACGATCAGCATCAGCACGACGCCGAGCACAAAATTGAGCTCGCGCGGCGCACGGTACGCTCCGTCCCACACGACTTGCACAAAGTGGATCGCCAGCAGCACGACCATGGCCGAGGCCATGAAGTGGTGCAGGCCGCGCAGCAGCCAGCCGCCGGTCACTTCGTACTGAATGTAGTAAACGCTTTCCCAAGCGGTGGTCGTGCTGGGACTGTAGAACATCCACAGAAACACCCCGGTGATCACCTGGGTGGCAAACGCCATGACGAGCGTGCTGCCCCAGACGTACCGCCAGCGGGCGCCGCCGGGAACCGGTTCGTACAGTGCTTCGTGAATCAGCTTGCGGGCGCCGGTGCGGTTGTCGAACCAGTCCGCCAGCTTCGCGCGTCGATTGCTCATGCGGTGGGAATCTGTTCTTTGTGGCCGGTTTGAAAATCGAGGAACTGAACCCACACTTCCACATGAGCCAGCCCGTCAGCGATCCCCACTTCGCGCAGCTCGACCGGCAGCGCGTCCATGTCACGGGGAGAGACCTCCGCATCGCCGTGGACGCGAGCGCCGTCGAGTTTGAACTCGCTGGTGTGGCACGGGCAGGTGAACATCTCGGCCCCCGGCGCGTAGCCGATGAAGCAGCCGGCGTGGGGGCATTTGGCGCTGAGCGCGAGCGGCTTTTCCGCGCCCGGCTCGCGCACCAGGTACACGGCGCCGATGCGCTGCGCCGGGTAGCGATTCCAGGCGTCGACCCGATTGGCGACCACGGGGAACGAGCGCGGCATGCCGTCGTCGGGCACCTGCTGCAGGAGCGCTACGCGCACCGACGGCGTCTCGCGCCGGCGGAACAAAGGCGTCAGAAACGCGGCGATCCCCACCGCCAGCGGCGTGACCGCGGCCAACCCGCCAGCGACCAACGCAACGGCGACGGCGAGAAATGATCGCCTGGGCGGTTTAGGTTCGTTCTTTGACTTTGACATAGTGCATCACAAAACAAAGCAGATTACCACAGAGCAAGCTACCACCGAGACACGGAGGGCACTGAGGACGTTCTGGAATCTACAACCGGCAAATTGGGATCGCTCTAGCACGGGGAACACAGGTGTTTTCTGCATTACAATTCACAACTCAAACTCCCCTCCGTGCTCTCCGTGCCTCCGTGGTAAGTTCTTCAGGTTCTCATTTTCCGGCTGTGCAATTATCCAAGCCCGGTGCGCAACGCGTCAAGGATGGCGGTTTGAGCTTCTTTGCGCGGGCCGCGATAGGTGATGCCGGCGGCGGCGCGGTGGCCGCCGCCGTCGAATTGATCGGCGATCGCGCGGACGTCAAAATCGCTGCGACTGCGCAGGCTCACTTTCGTGACGTCGGATTCCAATTCCACGAACAGCGCCGCCACCTCGGCGCCCGCCACCGTCAGCAGCGAGTTGATCGCGTCCTCGGTATCGGTGCGGTTGGCGCCGGTCGCGTCAAAATCTTCCTGCGTCACAAACGTCCACATCAATCGGCCGCCGCACTCCGGCGTCACGTTGCTGAGGATGCGACCCCGCAGGTGAATCCGCGCCAGGCTGTGCTGTTCGAACAACAGCGAAAACAGTTGCGGCGGCTTGGCGCCCGCGGCGGTCAGCTTGGCGAGCGCTTCGAACGTGTCGGCGGTGACCGAGGAGAAGCGAAACCAACCGGTGTCGGTGGCGATCGCCGCGAACAGCGGCATGGCAATCTCGGGCGTCACGTCGACGTGCAACGCCTCGCACAGCTGGAGAATCAGCCGCCCGGTGGCCTCCGCCCCATCATCCCTGAAGACCGTCGCCTGCAGGTCGTCGGAGCTGACGTGGTGGTCGATGACAATCCGCTGCCCGGGAAAGCTGCGCAGCACGTCGGCCATGGGGCCGAGCTGGCCCCACGCGCTGGTGTCGACGACCACAAACGCGTCGTAGCCGCGCAGCGTCTCCAGCGGCGCGGTGACGCCAAGTTCGCCGACTCGGCTCTCGGGATCCATAAACGCGATATGCTCGGGGAGCGCATCGCCGTTGACGATCCGCGCGTGCTTACCGAGCGCCTCCAACGCCAGCGCGAGTCCGATCTCGCTGCCGACCGCATCGCAATCGGCGCGACAGTGGCTAGTGATGAGGAAACGTTCGTGCTGGCCAATCAGGTCGACCAAAGCTTGCCAGTTGATGCTCATGCACTTCGCGGGGTGAATTTCGGCGGACAAAGTAACAAATTCGGCAGGATCTCGCGTGCGGCGTCAGCGTCAATGGCGACAGAGCGCCAAATACCCGCGGCGTACGCCGCGAGTTGCAGCGAACAACAATTGGCTCGTCTGCCCGACGGCGGCGCGAACCGGTGGCTCGCACCCCGGGCTATTTGTGGCATGTGTTCGCAGGTCGCGCATTGTTCTCGACGAGGGCGTCACTTGATAAGGCTGTGATTTCCATGAGTTTCTGTTAGGCGGAACGCGCCGCGGCGACGTCGCTTTGCAGCTGTTCAATCAGCCCGGCCTGCGACGCGAAGGTTTGCACGCCGCGCAGGCGGCGGGTGAATTCTACCTCCAACGGCTGATTGTAAAGCGTCTCGTCGCGGTCGATGAGATGCACCTCCACCTTGCGGGCCTGTTCGCCGAAAGTGGGGTTGGCGCCGATATGCACCGCGGCGGCGGCCTGCTGGCCGTCGAAAAACGCCCGGCCGGCATACACGCCGTCAGCAGGCAGCAGCGTGTCGATCGCTTCGAGGTTGGCCGTGGGGAAGCCGATCTTTGCGCCGCGGCCGGCGCCATGCGTGACCATGCCGCGAATGCGATAGGGCGTCTCCAACAGCACCGCCGCCGTGGCGACGTCGCCCGCGGCGATCAGCTGTCGGATGCGGCTGCTGGAAACCAACTCGCCGGCGAGCGAGACCGGCTCGACCACATCGAGCGTCATCCCCGCGGCGGCGGTGAATTCACCGAGCAGGTCGACGTTGCCCCCGCGGTCATGTCCGAAATAGAAGTTGGGGCCCTCGACCAGCGCCTTGGCGCCGAGCGCCTCGACCACAAGGGAATCGAAGAACTCTCGCGCGGTCAGCCGCAGCAGCGCCTCGTCGGTGGGATAGGCGACGACGCAATCCACGCCGATCGCGGCAAGCAACTGGGCCTTGCGCCGAGTCCAAGTGAGCGGCGGGGGGCACGCCTCGGGGCGCAGCAGTCGCACGGGGTGGGGATCGAAGGTGAAGACCAGCGCAGGGCCGCCCAGCTCGCGCGCCCGCTGCAGCAACCGCGCGACGATCCGCCGATGCCCGGCGTGGACCCCGTCGAAGTTGCCGATCGCGACGGCCCCGCCCCGCAAAGCGGCCGGGAACTGGTCGAGTTGGCGGATGATCGGCACGCGAGCGGCTCGGCAAGGCGGACGGGCGAAACCATTGATTATCCCTGCCGCGGCAAGCAGGGTCAACGACCTCGTGCCGGCGGTCAGGAGAACTACAAAGTCCTTTTTCCCTTGGTTTCCAACCGCCAAGTGCGCCAAGAAGGAACCACGACGACACAACGAACACGACGGAAAATCACGAGTTTTGGTCGTCGTGCCCGTCGTTCCGTCGTGGTTCAATTCTCTTGTTGCTAAGCGAGCTTGGCGGCTCAAATCAGGACTTTGCAGTTCTCCTATGCCGGCGGTGATTCGGCACGGCACGGTCGAGAAATGTCGACTTCCAAAGACGAACCAATTTCAGTCGCCCATGTCGGCGTGTTCGGCATTCGGTCTTTGGTCATTCGTCATGGGCGAGGATTCGGCAATGACTTTCATTCGACTGCGGTGAACGGGACCGTTTCATTTGATAGAATGGGGCAATTCGCGAATGGATCGCCGGCGAAGCGACGGAGCACCTGGATGCCACAACAGCAAACCTATCTCAGCCCCGACATGGCCCCGCGGCTCGCGGCGATCGACGTGGGCAGCAACAGCATTCGGCTGGTCGTCGCCGAGCCCCAGCCGGGCGGTCGGTACCGCGTACTCGATGAGGAACGCGAAACGACGCGGTTGGCCCGCGCGCTGGCCGACGGCGGGCGGCTCGACGAGCAGTCGATCGAGGAGTCCTTGGCGGCGTTGCGGCGATTCAAAGAAATCGCAGAGGGATTGCACGTGCATCGCGTGCGGGCGATCGCCACCTGTGCGGTACGCGAAGCGACCAACGGCGAAGAGTTCGTTCAGCGAGTTGCCGACGAAGTGGGACTGTCGTTGGAGGTGATCTCGTCGCAGCAGGAAGCGCACTTAGCCTTTCTGAGCGTGCGCCGGCGAATCGAGTTGGCGGGCAAGAATTCGCTACTGGCCGATATTGGCGGCGGCAGCACCGAGTTGATCGTCGCCTCGGGCGACGTGGTCGAAGCGGTGTTCGCCACGCGACTGGGCGCTGTGCGATTGGCCGAGCGATTCGGCGGTGAGGAGGGGCTCGCGAGCGATGACTTTCGCAAACTGCAGCGGCGAATCGACCGCGAACTGCGACGAACCACTGACGGCAAGATTCCGCCGCTGCATCTGCTGATCGGCTCGGGCGGCACTTTTACCAGCGCGGCCAGCATTGTGATGGCCAGTCGCGGCCTGTCGGCGCTGCCGGCCGCGGGCTTTCAGATGTCGCGAGCCGACGTGCGACACCTGGTTGATCGGCTCCGCAAGATGTCGAGCCGCCAACGGCGCGACGTGCCGGGGCTTAACCCCGATCGGGCCGACATCATCGTGCCGGGGCTGGCGATCATCGACCGCGTGATGAAGCGGTTCAAGGTCAACACGCTCCAGGTTCACCCCTACGGCGTACGCGACGGGCTGCTACTGTCGATGATCGACCAGCTGCAAGGCCGCGACGACGCGGGCCCCCCCTCGGCCGACGAGCAGATCAATCGCTTTGCCGAGAAGTGCGGCGTGCAGCTGAAGCATGCGCAGCACGTCGCCACGTTGGCGGCGGATATTTATCGCGGGCTGGGCGCGATGTTCGACCTGCCGCGCGACGACGACCGACTGCTGCGGGCTGCGGCGCGACTGCAGGACGTCGGCTACCTGATTAGCTACGACGGGCATCACAAGCACTCGTACCATCTGATTCTCCACAGCCGGCTGGACATGTTCGGCCCCGAAGAGTTGGAGATTGTCGCGAACGTGGCCCGCTACCACCGCGGCGCCGAACCAAAGAGCAAGCACCTCAACTGGCTGGCCCTGTCCGAGGCGAGTCAGCAGCGCGTGCTGCCGTTGGCGGCGGTGCTGCGCATCGCCGGCGGCTTGGACCGCAGTCACAACCAAGCGGTGCATCGCGTCCGCGTGGCGGGAACTCCCGACGAAGTGCAACTGATCGTCGAGGCCGACGACCCGCCGGAGACGGAGCTGTGGGCGGCGCGGCGACGCGCCGGGCTGTTTGAAAAGGCGTTTGGCGCGCCGGTGACGATCGAGTGGTCCGGGGCGGTCGAAAAAACGCCGGCAACGACGTGATTTGCACACACCCGAGCGGGTGAGGCCCCTGCCCTCCCCATTGATCACTGCAGGAGTTGCTTGAACGCCGTCGGCAGCGATTCCATGAGGTCGCGGGCGGTCATCGAGACTTGTCCCCACCGCTCGGCTGCCGCGTCGCCCGCGGCGCCGTGGATGTGAACGCCGAGGCGGGCGGCCTCCCACGCCCCGAGTCCTTGCGCCAATAGCCCCGTGATCACGCCGGTCAGGCAGTCGCCCGTGCCGCCGGTGGCCATGCCGGGGTTGCCGGTGGCGTTCACCGCAATCTGAGCGCCGTTGGCAATCACGGTCCCCTGCCCTTTCAGCACAACGACCGTCGCGCCGCTGGGATCGCGCTGGGCGAGTTGCACGGCGGCGGCGATGCGCTCGTCGCTCGTGGTTCCCGCGTGGTCGCCGGTGAGCCGTGCAAACTCGCCCGGGTGGGGCGTGAGCACGCGCGGAGCGGGCGGGTGCTCCAACAATCGCGGATTGTGCTGCAGCGCGCGGGCCAAACCGTTGAGCCCGTCGGCATCGATCACCATGGGGCGAGGGATTGTGCGGTACAGTTGGGCGACCAATTCGGCTGCGCCGGGCGAGCGGCCCAACCCCGGACCGACGGCCCAAACGTCGTACTGCTCGCCGGCGGTCGACAGGTCGACGATGTTGGCCAGGTCGACCACGCCCTGCGCGTCGTCTACCAGCGGCACGGTGGTGTAGCAGGGATCAAACGCGGCGACGGTCCCCTGCACGCACTGCGGCACGGCGACCGTCACGAGTCCGGCGCCGCTGCGCAGCGCGGACATGGCCGTCAGCGCCGGCGCGCCGGCCATGCCCAACGAGCCGCCCAGCACCAACACGCGGCCGAAGTCGCCCTTGTGGCTGGCGGGGGAGCGCGGCGGCAGCGCGGGGAGCGGCCGCTCAGTAAAATCGGAAACATCCATGATGCGAAAAAACTACGAGACAGTTGCGGCGAAACGCTCTTACCGAAGTTCGCCTTGATGAGAAGGATCGGCAGCGGAGAGGATCGCGGCGGACGACCGGGGACCGTCGGCCCGACCGGCGTTTTCCCTGGCGGTTTCCCTGGCCGTTTCCTGCCTTGGGGAATGCGGAGCAACATCGACCTGCGCTGCGACCGGCGCCGCACCACGGGCGGCCGCCGCGCGGGTGGCCACGAGGCCGGCGAGGTAACCGGCTTTGAACCCGGCGTCGATATTGACCACCGCGACATTGCTGGCGCAGCTGTTAAGCATCGCCAGCAGCGCGGCGATGCCGCCCAGGTTGGCGCCGTAGCCGACGCTGGTGGGCACGGCGAACACGGGGCACGGCACATAGCCGCCCACCACGCTGGGCAGCGCGCCCTCCATGCCGGCGACCACCACGATGGCGTCCGAGTCGACGAACTCCCCCAAGCGTTCCGGCAGGCGATGCGGACCGGCGACGCCAACGTCGTCGACCGTCGTCGCGGCGACGCCCATCCACATGAGCGTCTCGCGGGCTTCCTCGGCAACGGGCAAGTCGCTGGTCCCTGCGGCAATGACGGCCACGCGACCGCATGCCTCCGATTGATTTCCTGCGTCGGCGGGGTCGATCCGCAACGTGCGGGCGACGGCGTTGTATGCGATCCCCGGCAACAGCACAGCGACCGCGGCGGCTTTGACGGCGTCGATGCGCGTGGCAAGCACGCGCTGGTCGGCGGCGAGCAGGCGTTCGGCGATAGCGGCGATCGTTTCGGCCGATTTGCCTTCGCCGAAGATCACCTCAGGAAACCCGCAGCGCTGGCGGCGATCGACGTCGACCGTGACATGGGCCAACCCCGCGGGGGCGGCCACGCCGGCGACAATCTGGGCCCGCAGTTGTTCCGGCGACAGCTCGCCGGCAAGCATGCGCTGGGCCAAGGCGGTAAGTTCTTCAGCGGTCATGCCGTGCAGTGTAGCTGACCGCGCGCGGGAAGGGAAACTGAACGGTGAAGGGGGATTGGTGAGCAGTGACTGGTGATCGGTAACTGGTGACTGGTGACTGGCGTCGCACTCAGGGCGGCGACACGCGAGATGGCCGAGTTTGCGTGGGCGATTTGACGTCGAGGAAGGTTCCGGTGGCACACGCAGTTGCCAGTTGCCAGTTACCAGTTACCAGTTACCAGTTACCGATCACCGATCACCGATCACCGATCACCAGTCACCAGTCACCAGTCACCAGTCACCAGTCACCAGTCACCAGTCACCGATCCCCCCTCCCCTACTACGCGGCCCTCGGCACCGCGACCAGTTCGTCGCTGACCGCTTGCACGTCGGCAGCGTTGATTGTCGTGGCGCCGTTGGCGAATCCGACCAGCAGGGCCAGATCGCAGAGGCGGTTGATCCGCCGCGGGATGCCGGCGGCCAGTTTGTGAACGGCCGCCAAGGAATCCGCCGTGAAGATCTCGCGCGAGGCGCCGGCGACCACCAAACGATGCCGAACGTATTGGGCCGTCTGCTCGGCCGCGAGCGGCGCGAGGGTAATCTTCAGGTCGATGCGCTCGTCCAGCGCGCCGAACCTTGCCAGAATCGGCAACAGCGTCGGCTGCCCGCACAACAACAGGGTGAACGCCGTGGCGCCGCCGGGGCGCAGGTTCAACAGCAGCCGCAGCGGTTCCAGCAGCCCGGAATCTTCCAGCAAGTGCGCTTCGTCGATCGCTAGGACCGTGTGCCGCCCGGCTTTGAGGTTCTGCCCTAGCGTGAACTCGAGCCGCCGTAAACTCTCCTCGATCGTGTGCCGCGGCTCGGCCGCCGGCGGGGCGCCCAGTTGCTCGGCCAGATAGACCAGCAGGTCGCGCTCGCTCATCTGCGGAAACACGACGTGCACCAGCGGCCCTGTCAGGTCCGACTGCTGGGCAAGCGACTCGATCAGCAACGTCTTGCCCACGCCAGCCGGGCCCGCCAGCGCGACCGCCGGCAGCCGACTCTCCAGCGCGTACCGCAACTTGTGCTCAGCGGCCTGAAACGCTTCGCTTTGAAAACGAAACGCCTCGCTTGGCTGCGACTGAAACGGCTTGGAGGCGAGTTGCCAATAGTCGAGATACATGGCTGTGGGGTGGGGCTGATTGGGGGCTGGGGGCTGGTGATCGGTGATCAGTGACTAGTGACTGGTGGGCGTCGGCGGGGCTAGGCGGCGGTTGGGTGGTTGAGAGTATGTGTCTCCAAAGAGCTCGTGTGGCGAGGGCGACTGGCAGTACGCACAACCACCAGTCACTGATCACTAGTCACCGATCACCGATCACTAGTCACCAGTCACCAGTCACTCGCGCAGCGCCCCCCGACTGCGATTCTCAATGACGCCCAGCGCCACGTCGGCCAGTTCGGGCGGCAGGTGCAGTCGGTCGGCCGCGCCGTTGCCGGCGTCGACCAGAAGCACCGCGTCCAGACGGCATTGCCGCGCTACGCGGCGGGCGATGACGCCCTGCACCTCGTCGGCCGCCGAACCCAGGTCCACGAGCACCAGGTCGTGGTGATAGCGAAGCACCCCGGCGGTGATCGAACCGTGGACGCCGTCAAGTTTCTCAGCCGCGGGCACGCCGCCAGCCGCCAAGGGCAGCAGCGTGAGCCCGTCGGCCAGCGAGTACACGGCCGCCTCGGCCAGCGGCACGCGACCGGCTAACACGTCGTCCCAGCCCAACTCGACCGACAATCCCAGCTGCCGGGCCAAGCCGGCGGTGACGAAGTCGGCGTCGACCAACGCGGTCTTTTTCCCCGTGGCGGCGGCCAGACGGGCCAGGCAGATCGCGGCCGTCGTGCAGCCTGCGGCGGACTCGGCGCCGGCGACGCCGACCACCGTGCGACCGTCTTCGCCCAGCGCCCCTATCACCGCTAAGGTTTGTTCCCACAGACGCTTCTGTTCGGTCAGCCGCCGCACAACGGACGAGTAGCGAAAGCGATCCACCTCCAGCGCCGGGTGGAACACGGCGTCGACCGGTTGGGGCGGACGCACCAATTCGGAGAGCGGACGTCGCGGCGAAGGCGGCTCGGCGACACTCGGCGGAGCAGCCGGTTTCGCAATCGACGCCGCAACGGCCGGGGCCGTCCCTGTGGAAAAAGCCGGCGGCGGAAAGTGCGGCCGCGGCGGGCCAAAGTGCCCCGCTGGGCGACTCGCGGGCGGAGCCGTTGTTGCGAGTGGAGCGCCGGCCGTCGGAACCGACGCCACGGGCGCAGCGGCGGGGGCCGATTGGTAGGCGCGAATGAATGCTTGATCGATGGCGCTCATGAACGACTCGGTTCAACGGGCGGTCGCGGCCGCGGATTCGGTTTGCTGGTCAATGCGACGGGCGACTTCCACAGGCTGCTGCGAGGAGCCGGCGTTGGTTGTCGTCGCGGCGGGGACTTGCGTGAATTCAAACGACGCTCGCCCTGTTGACGGGTACGCTGGCGCCGACTCGACGGCCGGCAGCGGCGTGACCAACGTCGGGCCGATCTCGGCGTCCTCGCGAGTCGCACTCGCGGCGTGAGCCGGCGGCGTGACGGGGGGCAGCGCAGTGGGACCAACGCCCTGGCGGTCGGAAGGCAACGCCGTCACGACGTCGGCCGAGGAGTCGGGTTGAGCTTCTGCCGAGGCGGCCAGGCTTGAAAACGACGGGAGGCCGGAACCGTTCGCAGCCTGGTCGGTCGACGTCTCCTGGGCGTCGGCGGCGGCGTCGATGCGCTGCCAATCTCGCTCCAACGCGTTGGAGTGTTCGGCCCCCAACCCAGAGGCGCCGCTCGGCCCCAGCATCAGCCAGTACAGCAGTCCCGCACAGGCGACCAGCGCCGCAGTGACAATCAGGCTGGCGTACGGCGCCGTGGAGCCGTGCAGCGCAAAGGCTCGTGCGGCGAGCGACTTGGTCAGTCGCGCCGACAGGGAGCCGTCGCTCGGTTGAGGCGCAGGCGCCAGGCGACCGCGCGCCTCGCGCACCGATTCGCCGAGGTAGTCGGCCGGCGGCAGTTCGCCGCGGGCGGACAACTCTTCGGCAAAGAATCCGTCGAGCGCCGCGCAGTCTTCGGCCAGTTTTCGAGTCGAGTGGTCCACGCCGTCAAACGGGCCGTCGACGCGGCGCTGCACGCCAGGCGTCGAGGGGGGCTGACTTGCGGGCGGACGGTTCGGCGTCGCCGTTGATTCAGCGGCATCGAGCCGGGCGGACAGCGGCGGCTCGTCGACCACGTCCAGCGGCGCCGTGGAGGGCGCCGGCGGCGGGTCAAAGCTCGGCATCGGCGGACGCGTCGGCGCCTCGCCGGAACCCGCAGCGCCGCCGGAAAGCGACGGCAACCGCGCAAGCACCGGCCATGTCGGTTGCCCGGTGGAACCAGGCGACGACGAGGCCGACAGGTCGGGTCGTTGCGGTGCTGCCACGGCGGTGCATCCTAATTGCTGCGACGAGTGAGCCAGTGCGACAGGCGGCTCGAACGAACCCGCCCCGTGCTAGCTGCGACTGGCGCGCAGGCATCGACCTGCACGCGGGGCAACTCCCCCCAGTGGCTATCGGCGCCGATTGCGGCGAGCTTGAGGATTGTTCCGACAACGCTGCCTTGCAGTTCTGGCGTGACGCCAGCAGCGCTGGCGTCGGTTTCGCTAGCAATGCCGTCGGGATCGAGCAGCAGGGAGAACCAGAATCAGCCACCAAGGCTGGGCGCGGTTGAACGCGAATTCCTCAATCTCAGCAGACCTGACAGCGTTTATCCGCATTCATCTGCGGTTGCCGTTTGCTGGGAGGAGGCAGCTGTCGCCGATGCCTGCGGGTTGGGCAGTTCCATCCGGTAGTTGAGCAAACTCTCGCCCTTGATCTCGACCGTGTTCTCGGTGAGCACGGCGAACCCTGCGCGCTCAAACAGCGGGCGAGCGCATAGCGACGCCTCGACGTACACGCGCGGGCGGTCCATTTCAAACGCCGTCCGCACGGCGTGCCGGACCAGGGCGCTCATGACCCCCTGCCGTTGGAAGTCGGGATTCACGTACGCGCAGTCGATGTGCCCGTCGGGGTCGAGTTCCAAGAAGCCGGCAATCGCGCCGTCGACCACCGCCACAAACGGCCGCTTCAGCTCGCACCGCTTCCGCCAATGCTCGACATTGGGTTGTCGATCCGACCAGGCGCGGCACTGCTCGGGCGAATAGCACGAGCTGGCGATCTCATGGATGGCGCGCGAAAAGATCGACGCAATCGCCGCGTGGTCGCCGTGTTGGTAGATGCGGATCATCGGGCGCTGACTTCCTGGGGCGAGCCCGGTTGCGGGCGCCCAAGCTCACGGCGTCACTCGCCCCACGCCGTGGCGTCCCACAGCAGCGTTTGCCCGTCGCGGCCGGCGGAAAGGATGCTGCGGCCGTCGGGGGCGAACTCCACGGCGGTCACTTCACCGTCATGAGAGCCGAGGGTGAGGACCTCCTTGCCGGTGACTGCGTCCCACAGTTTCACGGTGCTGTCGACGCTGCCGGTGACGGCGCGGGCGCCATCGGGCGAGAGGGCCACGGCGGTCACGGCGCCGGTGTGGCCGGCAAGCTTGGCAATCTGTTCGCCCGTGGCGGCGTCCCACACGATGGCCGTGTCGTCGTCGCTGCCGGTGACGACCCGGTCGCCCGCGGCGTTGAACCCGCCGCAGCGAACGCTCCACTTGTGACCGGCGAGGGTGAGCAGCTCGGCGCCAGCGGCGGCGTCCCACAGTTTGGCGGTCTTGTCGCCGGCGCAGGTGAGCACGCGACTGCCGTCGGGCGAGAAGAGCGCCTGGCAAATGCGGCCGTCGTGGCCCGCGAAACTCACCGGGAGCAGCTCGCCGGTGGCGGCGTCCCACAACCGG
>JAGQOU010000046.1 GCA_020427145.1 Planctomycetales bacterium
CCCCAGTCGGTCAGCTTGCCGCCGGAATACTCGTACCACCAGCGGAAGTAGTTGTGGGTGCGGGTGTACGGATGCCCCGCGCCGTAGCCGTCGAGCTGCATGATTTTGCCGCTGGAGCGGTACGGCACGTCGAGAGTTTGGCCCTGCCAGACGTCCCAATTCAAATTCTTGGGGACCTCGGCCGCGGGCAGCGGCGGGGACTCCATCGAGCCGCCAATCGCACAGGTAACAGTCTGCACGTCGCCGACGCGACCGTCGTGAACCAGGGCCGCCGCCTGGGCGAACATTTTGCCGAACTCCGTGCGTTGCTGCGTGCCGACCTGCATGACGCGGCCGGTTTTCTCGATCGCGGCGAGAATTTGCTGGCCCTCGCGGATCGTGAGCGTCAGCGGCTTTTCACAGTACACGTCTTTGCCGGCTTGCATCGCCTCGATGGCGATCTTCGTATGCCAATGGTCCGGGGTGGCGATCACCACCACGTCGACGTCGTCGTGATCTAGGACGCGGCGATAGTCTTCGTAATCGTAGATATCCAGCGGGTAGCCGTGGCGGTAGTGCTGCTCGCGGGTCGATTGCAAGCCGCGGCCGCGCTGCACGGCGTCGACGTCGCAGAGCGCCCGGCACGGCCCGAATTGGCACCCCTCGCCGATGAGCTCGTGAAATCGAATGCCCGTGCCGACATAGCCGAACCCCAAGGGAGCGGGCGGCGTGGCGGTTGTCGGCGCCGGGCCCGCCAGCACGTCGGGCTCCGCGGTGGCGGTGGCGGCGACGGCTGTTTCGGCCGCGAGCAATCCGCCGGCCAGGCTGAGCGAGGAAGTTTGCAGAAAACGTCGGCGCGAGTGCGGTGTCGTCATCGATTTCGGGCCCGTGGGCGGCGAGAACTGAAAAGAGACTCTATGAGCGATAGCAACTAGTATAGTCGTATTTGACCTCGAGGGCACGAACGGCCCGTCGCAGCGTCAGGAGCGCCAACGGGGCCTTTTCGACAGGATCACAGGATTGGCAGAGTGTGCCGGGGGATCGCCGAGGATGGCTGGCTCGCGTCGCTCAGTCGTCGAGCCACTCAACCTTGAGCCCCCTGTTATCATGTCAATTTCGTGGCTTGGCGTGCTTGGTGGTTCGAGAAAATGACTTGGCCGCCCCCTGCCCCGCAGCGATCGTTTGCCGGGCGAGGCGACTGACGCTCGCCTGGGGCCGCGGATTTTCTTGAAAATGAATGGGGAGTGAGAGATGGGAATTGTTCGGCTCTTGGCGGCCCTTGTCGCGCTGGTCAGCCTGTGGAGCGGGCCGTCGTGGAGTGCTTTTGCCGCCGAGCGATCCCCGCTGAGCGATGCTCTGGCACGGACGCTCGACACGCACCCCACGGCGCTGCGGACGACGGTCACGCTGAAGGTGGTCGACCTCGCGACGGGGGAAACGCTGTTTGACCGCCACGGCGGGCGGCTGCTCGTGCCGGCGTCAAATCTGAAGATCTACACGGCCGCCTGCGCTCTCGATTTGTTCGGGCCGACGCACCGCTTCACGACCACGCTGCAGGCCCGGGGCGCGCTGCGCGACGGGGTGCTGACCGGCAATCTGGTGCTGGTGGGCGGAGGCGACAGCATGCTTACGCACGAGCAACTGGCGGAGTTCGCCCGCCGCGCCGTGGCGGAGTGGTCGCTGCGCGAGATTCGCGGCGAGGTGCTCGTCGACAATTCGCGGTACGCCCCGCGATTGAAGGGGCCCGGTTGGATGTGGGACGACGAACCCGACTACTACAACATGTCGGTCACGCCGCTGATGCTCGACTTCAATCTGCTGACGGTGCGTGCGGCTCAGCAGCCGGGCGGCGTCCCCGCGGCCGCATTCGTGCCGCCCTCCGACGCCCCGGAGCTGCGCCAAAGCGTGTCGCCGGAAATCAGCACGCCGCGGATCACGCGGGCGCCGTTCACCGAGCCGGTCGTAGTCGAACTGCCGACGGCGCTTGCCGAGCCGGTCGAGGACGAGCTCACGATGCACGACCCGGGGCCGTGGGCGGCGGGCGTGTTGCGGGCGATGCTCGTGGACGCGGGCGTTCGCATGGCTCCCAACATGGGGAGAAACGAGCGCCCCGGGGCTCCAGCCGTCGAAATCGAGGGGCCGGTCGCCGCGGAGTTGAGTCTCGCAGGGCCGCCCCTGGCGGAAACGATCGACCACTTTCACGCGGTGAGCGAAAACGCCGTCGGCGAAGTGCTGCTGCACGAGATCGCCATCCGTCAGGGCGTCAAGCGGCCCGATTGGCCCGACGGCTCCGCGGCCATCACCGCCTGGCTGCAGGACGCGGCCGGGCTCCCGGCGGGGTCGTTTCGCCTGGTCGACGGTTCGGGATTGTCGCGCTACAACCTCATCAGCGCCGACTCGGCGGTGCGGTTGCTCGCCTTCATGAACCAGCACGAGCACGGCGGCGTCTTTTTCGACTCGCTGCCGCAGTACAAACTGGACGACGCGACCGCAGCCGACGCCCCTGTGGTGATCGCCGCCAAATCGGGCGGCATGCAAAGCGTCTCGACCATCTCTGGCTACTTGCGAACTCGCCGCGGGCAGTTGCTTGCCTTCTCGCTGCTGGCCAACGGCTACATCGGCGACAACGCCCCGGTTTTCGACTTGCGTCAAAAGGTGTGGCGTTTGCTGGCCGACTACGACAGGCAACCTCAGCCGCAGTGAATGAAAAATGCCACGGCTCATTGAGCCGTGGCACACAAGGTCTCGCCACTCCATCGCAAACGATCGAGGGACGTCTATTTAGGTTTCCGGGGCGCCATCCGCCCTGCCGCGGGGCCCGCGGGGGTGACAATGGGGTGCTCGCGTTGGCGGTAAAACCGCTCTTCGAAGTCGTTCAGTTGTGCGCTGATGCTGCGGTTGAAATCGAGCAAAGCGCGGAGATCCAGCGAAACGGGCGGCAGACCGTTGTACGGCCGGGTCCGCGGGGGAACTGGGGTCGACATGGGGAGCCTCCTCTTTCCGTACACCTGATGCCGAGGGCTTGCTTTCCCGCAAAGAACTGGCCCAGCAGCGGCGGCGTTAACGTCTGTACGGATGACACCGCCAGTATGTTCGCGGTTCGACCGGCTCGTCGCCCCGTTGGCAAAAAAAGCGGCGATCCGTAGCTGTGCAAGCGATTGCACACGCAGAAACCAGCGTGAACGCCCCAGCGAAGTGGATTTCCACATTCCGCGAGGCCGCCGCGACTTACAGTCTTTTGAAAATGGGGACTGGCTCGCGGGAAGTTGCCGCGAACGCCTCGAATTCACGTCTTGGGGAGCGTGCCTGTCCCCATTTTCGCTAGGCTGCTAGGGCTGCGACGCGGGGCGAGCTTTCGCCGCCGGCGGCCCCGCCGCCGCGGCCGCGCGCTGCATGAACTCGCCGACGCGACGCAATTCGTCGCCGCTGAGCACTCCGTCGCCGTTGGCGTCGGCGCGTTCGAAGTTCTCGGCCAGCCGCGGCGGCGACTCGCGCTGCGTGAGCTGTCCGTCGCCGTCGGCGTCGAAGCGGCGCAACAGTCCGTTGGCCAAGCGCCGCGCAGCGCGGGGATCGGCCGGTTGCTGCTTCGCCGCGGCCAGACGCTCCGACACGGCCAGCAACTCGCGCTGGTTGAGCTGCCCGTCGCCATTGCGGTCGCCGCGGGCGATCAGCCGCTCGAACCGCTCGGCCAACGGCTCAGGGACTTCTGCCAGGGTTACCTGCCCGTCGCCGTTGGCGTCGAGTTGAGCGAACGCCTCGGCGGCGCGCGCCGGGTCGGCCAGCGCTTCGCCCGGGCGGCTGGCGTCGCCCATCCGCTCGACCTGATCGCGTCGTTGGGCGGGCAGCTTGGCCAACTCGGCCTGAACGTCGATTCCCAGGCGGTTGGCCGCCAGCTGCGCCACCATGCCCAGTCGGACGGCGCCCTCGGAGAGTTCCTGCGGGTCGAGGCGATCGTTCTTGTTGTCGTCGGCCTGGCGGAGCATGCGCTCGAAAAACGGCGCCCACGGACCGGCGGCTTCTTGCCGCGTGATCCGGCCGTCGCCGTTGGCATCGAGTCGGGCGATCGCCACGGTCAACGCGTCGGCGCCCGGCAGCTTGCTCCCTTGCTTCGCAACCGTCAGGCGTTGCGGCCGCACGGGCGTGAGCGCGGCGGTGAGTTCCGCCCCGTCGAGCTGCCCGTCGCCATCATCGTCGCCGGTACGCACGAGCCGCTCGAAGAGCAGGCGGTGCGTCGCACCCGCCTCGGCGGCCGACAGCAACCCGTCGCCGTTCGCGTCGAGCTGCTCCAACAGATCTTGCGGCTCGGTCGCCGACGCCTGGGCCGGCCAGGCGGCGACCAGGCCGAGAACTGCCAGCGGGCAAAACAACAGGCTTTTCATGGCGTTGGCTCCGAGAGATCGCGTCTGACGGCCCCCCGGGCCGCTAGCAAATGGTACCGCCGCGGGGCTGGTAAGTTTCGGCCAAACTGGCGACCTGTGGCCCGCCGCGACTGTTATTGCAAATTTTACCATCTGGCCGCTACACTCCCGCCCGATTGGCTGGATCAGGAAGATCCGCCCCGCCCCCAATGCGCACGCCGCTGCGCCCCCGCACTAGCG
Source organism: Planctomycetales bacterium (assembly GCA_020427145.1). Taxonomy (GTDB): domain Bacteria; phylum Planctomycetota; class Planctomycetia; order Pirellulales; family Lacipirellulaceae. The sequence goes on from JAGQOU010000046.1 coordinate 4,578, forward strand.
ACAAGGAGGTCGCCTGTGCTCAGCCATTGGCCCATTCGTACGAAACTGCAAGTCGGCCTGGGGCTGCTGTTGGCGGCCGTGCTGGCGCTGTTTGGCAGCGCCCAGTACGGGCTGTACGCCTATCGCGGTCTGCTGCGTTCGATCGCCGCCCGCAGCGCCGAACTCCCCTTGGCCAGCGACGTGCGTCAACACGTCAGCGACCTGCGAGTCACGCTGAGTCAGGCGATCGAGCGGCTCGATATGCCCGACTATATGAACCACTCGGGCCTGGTTGGCGCCAACTACGAAGACCAATTCGACTCCGACTACGACTACCGCGACGACGTCAGCGATCGCAACACGCCAAGCTACAACGCCATCGACATGCAGATGGCGCGTCAGCAGTACCGCGACGGGCTGACCGTGCTGGTCGACTCAGTCGACCGCTACCGCCGCCAATGGGAGGAGAATCGGCAGGAGGCCGGGCTCGCCCTGGGGGACGACTCGGCCGAGGGCGTCACGCTGGCCGACATCGACCGGGTGCTCGCCCGTCTGCAGGCCGACGCCGCCAGTCAGGCGAGCGGTCACGATTGGATGCTCGACCGCATCGAGCTGGGCCGGATCCGCGCCGAAGTGGAACGCATGGGCGTGCTGGTCGCGGAGTTGCCCAGCCATCTGCACAACCGCTTCCGCGAGCTGGCCGTCGATATGCGGGCGCGGTACCGCATGGCCATCTTCGTGTCGTGGGTCACCGCGGCCGTGTCGTTGGTCGTGCTGCTGGGCGCCGGGCGGGTGTTCTACAAGTGGTTTGCCAACCCGCTGGAGACCCTCGTGCAGGGCTCCCGCGAGGTGGCCGGCGGCAACTTCAATCACCGCATTCAACTCGCCACGGGCGACGAAATGGGCGAACTGGCCGACGCCATGAACGCCATGACCGAGCGGTTTCGCGAAATCAAAGACGACCTCAACGAGCAGGTCCGCGTGCAGGCCGGCCAGGTCGTCCGCAGCGAGCAACTCGCCAGCGTCGGCTTTCTGGCCGCGGGCGTGTCGCACGAAATCAACAATCCGTTGGCCTCGATCGCGCTGTGCAGCGAGTCGCTCGAGGGCCGCCTGCAGGAGTTGCTCGCCTCGGTCGACCAGTCCCACGCCGACGACGTGCAAGTGGCCCGCAACTACCTGCAAATGATCCAACGCGAAGCGTTCCGCTGTAAGCAAATCACCGAAAAGCTGCTCGATTTCGCCCGCCGCGGCGACTCGCAACGCAGCAACGTCGAGCTCCGCGAGCTGACCGCCGGCGTGATCGAAATGGTCCAGCACCTGGGCCGCTATCAGGACCGCCAGTTCACGCTGGCCGACGGGCCGCCGGTGATCGCCGCGGTCAATCCGCAAGAGATCAAGCAAGTGGTGCTCAACCTGGTGACCAACGCGTTGGAGAGCCTGGAAGCCGGCGGACAGGCGACAGTCACGATTTCCCAACGCCACGGCCAGGCCGCCATCACGGTCGAGGACAACGGCTGCGGCATGACCGAGGAGGTGCGCCGGCACCTGTTTGAGCCCTTCTTCACCCGCCGCCGCACCGGGCAGGGAACGGGACTGGGGCTCTCGATCACCCATCGTATTGTCGAGGAACACGGCGGCCGCATCGAGGCCGACAGCGACGGACCAGGCCGCGGGTCGCGGTTTACGGTCACGCTGCCGGCGGCCGCCACGCACGAGGAGACGAACCATCGCTACCACGCCGCTTAACAGCCAAGGGCTGTCGCTGTTGTTTGCCGACGACGAAACGTCGCTCCAGGAACTCATGAAGCTGGAGCTGCCGCGGCTCGGGCACCGCGTGACGGTGTGCCCCGACGGGGTCACCGCCGTCGCTGCGCTGGAGAAAAACGTCTACGACTGCATTATCGTCGACCTCGACATGCCGGGGCTCGACGGCATCGGCGTGATCGCCAAGTGCAAGGAGATGTCCCCCGAAACCGAGGCGGTCGTGCTCACGGGCAAGAGCTCGTTGGAGACGGCCATCGCCGCGCTGCGGCACGGGGCGTTCGACTACCTCACCAAGCCGTGCCGGCTCATCGAAATCGAGGCCCTGCTGCGCCGCGTGGCCGACAAACGCCGGCTGGAACAGAAAAACCGGGCCCTGGAACACGCCGTGAAACGGCTGGAAGGCTCGCCGCTGTTGATTGGCGAGACCGGCCTGATGCAGAAAGTGCGGCTGCTGATCGAGAAGGTGGCCCCCACCGGCTCGACCGTCCTGGTGCTGGGGGAAACCGGCACCGGCAAGGAACTGGTCGCCCGCAGCCTGCACGACCAGAGCCCCCGGGCGGGCGAGCCCTTCGTGGCCGTGAACTGCGGCGCCCTGCCCGAGACGCTCATCGAAAGCGAACTGTTCGGCCATCGCAAGGGCGCCTTCACCGGCGCCGACGAGAACCGCATGGGTCTGTTCGAAGTGGCCCACGGCGGGTCGATCTTCCTCGATGAAATCGGCGAGCTGCCCAAGGCCATGCAGGCCAAGCTGCTGCGGGTGCTCGAGAGCGGCGAGATCCGCCGCGTGGGCGAGAACAAGCCGATCGTGGTCGACGTGCGCGTGATCTGCGCCACGCACCGCAACCTGTCGGAGATGGTCGAGGCAGGCGACTTCCGCGAAGATCTCATGTACCGGATCAACACGTTCGAAATCCGGCTGCCCGCGCTGCGGGAGCGGATCCAGGACATTCCCCACCTCGCCCGGCACCTGCTCGCCCGGCATCGCCGCGGCCCGGTCGCTCACGACGCGATTGCCGACGACACGCTGCAAGCGCTGATGGGCCACGTGTGGCCTGGCAACGTGCGCGAGCTGGCCAACGTGATCGAACACGCCACGATCCTGTGCGACAGCGGCCCGATCCGCGCCGAGCACCTGCCCTCCCGCTTCGACAGCCGGCAACTGATCGGCGCCGCCAAGCAAACCCCCGGCGTCATGACGCTGCGCGACATGGAGATGGAAATGATCCACGCCGCGCTGGATCGCAACGACGGCAACAAACCGAAGGCCGCCGAGCAACTGGGGATCAGCCTGAAGACGCTGTACAACAAGCTGAACTCGGCAGGCGGGTTGGAGAAGTCGGCGTGAGGAAGCGTCCGCTGACCTGATGCCACGGACGTGTCGCCCCCAGCGGCTGGTTTGAAGCACGTGGCTGTTGCGATGCAGCTCGCGATCGATGACCTAGCCGGGCATGCGCGGCGAGCGCTCGCTTGGATTTCGTCCCATGCGACTGCGGCCCGCGTAGCGGCCCGGCTGGGGAGGGGGGACCATGCGTGGCGAACGCGAGGCCAGGCGCGCTCGGTGCATGCAGTTGCGAAGCGGGCTTCGCATCACTCTTCAAAAAAGGTGACCGTTCCGGTGTCCATGTGATACATGCCGCCGACGATCTTGAGTTGGCCGTTCGATTCCATGTCGGCCAGGATCGGGCTGTTCTTGCGAATCCCTGCGATGGTCGAACGGACATTCTGTTCGGCGACCATGTGAACGAACTCTTCGTTCGCACTCGACTTGTCGCCCTGGTAATCGGCGAAGTGGTCGACGGCCGGTCTGATGTTCGCCAGCATCGCGGTGATGTTGCCCAGCTCGACGTCGTCGATCGCGCCGCTGATCGCGCCGCAGTGCTCGTGGCCAAGCACGAGAATCAGCTTGGAGCCCGACACCTTGCAGCCGAATTCCATGCTGCCGAGGATGTCGGTGTTGGCGAAATTGCCGGCGACGCGCGCGACGAACAGATCCCCAATCCCCCGGTCGAACACATCCTCGACCGGAATCCGCGAATCGAGACACGACAGGATGACGGCCTTGGGAAACTGGCCGAGCGCCGCCGAGCGCACCTGCTTGGAATGGTCCCTGCTGGTGAGCGTTCCCGCCACGAATCGCTGGTTGCCCTGCTTGAGCGAGTCGAGAACTTCGTCAGGCGTCAGCTGGTCGCGCTCTTCTCGCGTCAGGACTCGCTCGGCGCGTGGCGCGAGATTGGCGTCCGCGGCAGCGGGCGAACCATCAGGGCCGCTGGGACGCTGACTTTCCGTGCAGCCGGACGTTAGCAGGCATGTCACACACGTCACCGTCAGCAGATTTGAAAGAGTTTTGCGCATTTGTCTCGTTGTGGATTTGAAGGGGGCGCTGAATATCAGCCGCATTCGCCGGGCGGCGGCAGATGAGCATCCGTTGCCAAACCGCTCCGCACCGCGGTTCCGACTGCAACGCATTGAAACGCTACCTCACGGGGCGGGCGCGCCGGTCGCAACTTCAAGATGTTGGCCACCGAAATCGAAGTTTTTTGGCCGCTTAACAGCTTGAAACGCGCGAAAGGCTATCAAAGTGCCCTAAAGAAGCGGGAGTCGGCGGCAGCCAGCGCCGTTGTCGCCCATTTTCCAGACCGCTCGATCGCGCCGCTTGCCGGGATCTGGACATTCTCGGGACTCATCGGCCAACAGCGGCCGCGCGGGACCGGCCACACGGCAGGAGAGTTGCCAGGTCGGGAGTCTTTGACCGCCAAGGACGATAGCGTGATTACCCTGTCACCACGGTTGAAACGAGGGACTGGCTCGGCGGAGCCTCGCCCTCCCGGGCGATCAATCCGGCAGGCACATCGTCAGCACGACGGCCTTGTCGGTCGGGGTGAGCTGCCGGTCGCCGGCGGCGGCGGGGAGCAGGGCTGATTGGCCGGCCGCGAGCGGGGCGTCGGCCGGGTCGCCGGCGATTTGCACCTCGCCCTGCAGCACCACCAAAATGTGAAACCGATCGTCGCCGCCGAGGGTGGTTGGACCGTCGAGCGTCCACCGTTGGAGCACGAACTTTTCGCAGCGGACCAGTTCCTCGCGGCCCGGCTCGGCGAGCGGCTGCGGCGTTTGCGGCGCGACGGGGCCGCGGTCGTAGTCGGTCACCGCCAGCGACCGCTCGATGTGCAGCGGCCGGGGTTGGCCGTCGGCGCCGACGCGGTTCCAGTCGAACAGGCGAAACGTGGTGTCGCTGGCCTGCTGGATCTCGGCGATCACCAACCCGGCGCCCAACGCGTGGACCGTGCCCGCGGGGATGAACACGCAGTCGCCCGGCTGCGCCTCGAACTCGTGCAGGCAGCGGTCGCACTCGCCAGCTGCCAAGGCCGCGGCCAGATCGTCGCGCGTGACGCCCGGCTTGAGGCCCGCGTAGATCTTGCTGCCGGGGTCGGCCGCCACGACGACCCAGGCTTCGGTCTTGCCAAGGTCGGGCGGGTCGAGCAGGGCGCCCTGGGCGTCGTTGGGATGCACCTGCACCGACAGCGTGCGATTGCAGTCGAGCAGTTTGAGCAGCAACGGGAACCGCGCGGCGCCGGCATGCTGGCCGAGCAACTGTGTGCCGTGCTCCGTCACCAAACCGCCCAGCGTCGCACCGGCCAGCGGGCCGTGGGCCACGACGCTTTGGTCTTCGCCGTGATCGACCACCTCCCAGCTCTCGGCATAGTCGTCGCCCGCGCCGATCGGCTTGCCGAACAGCTCGCCCAAGCGGCGGCCGCCCCACAGGTAGCGGCGAAACAACGGCTGAAATCGTAGGGGGTAGTCGCAGGCAGGCATGGATTCAGGCGGGGAACGAGGCGAGATCGGTGGGAAGCAACAGCGAGTGCATCCAGGCGAGCGGAGGGCGTGAGCCCTCTGTTATGGCGTCAGCCCTCTGTGAAATTGCCGTCACATCGTCGCCGGGTTGCGAAACAGAGGGCTTGCGCCCTCCGCTCGCCGGGGAAACAACGGCAATTCAAGCGGAGCCCTCGGGAAGCTAGAATAGCACTCTTGCTAGCCGCGTCACCCCCCTGCCCTTCCCGCGCCGATGCCAACTCCCGACGACGAAGATCAGCTCGAACAGACAAAGATGTCGTTTGGCGAGCACCTGGAGGAGTTGCGGTCGGCGCTCATCAAATCGGCTTTGGCGATCGCGGCGGGGTTTGCCATCGGGTTGCTGCTGGGCTGGGATATCGTCAACTACGTCCAGACGCCGCTGCGCGACGGCCTGGAGAACCACTACAAGGGCCGCGTCGAGCGGCAGGAACTCCAGCGGCTTGAGCAACTCAAAGCCGCCGGGGCCGACGTGCCCGACAACCTGCCCGAGGCGGCCAAGGAGTTTGCCGCGCAGGGGCTCGTGCCGCACGACTTGTACGTTGACCCGCAGTCGCTGCTGGAGGCATTGCAAGCGCGCTGGCCGGAGCGGTTTGCCGGCGCCGATCTGCCCGCCCAGCAATCGCAGTCGCCGGTTCTCCAGCAAGATCAGATGCTCAAGCTGCAGGTTTATCAGCCGTTGGCAGAAGACCCGCGGATGCGCATCATCGGGTTGGGCGTCGAAGAGCCGTTCGTGGTGTACATCAAGGCGTCGTTGGTCGCGGGGATCGTGATCGCCAGCCCGTTCGTGTTTTACTTTCTGTGGGAGTTCGTCGCCGCCGGGCTGTATCGCAGCGAGCGAAGCTACGTGTACACGTATCTGCCGCTCAGCATCGGGCTGTTTGTGGCGGGGGCGGCGTTGGCGTTTTACGTGGCGTTTGGCTACGTGCTGGAATTTCTGTTCTGGTTTTTCGAGACGACCAACACCGATCCCGACCCGCGTCTCAGCTACTGGATCACGCTGGTGTTGTTGCTGCCGTTGGGGTTTGGCATCAGTTTTCAGCTGCCGCTGATCATGTTGGCGATCGAGCGCATCGGGCTGGTGTCGATTGACCTCTACCTGCGCAAGTGGCGGATCGCCGTGCTGATTATCTGCACGCTGTCGATGTTTCTCACCCCCGCCGACCCGATGAGCATGGTGATCATGGCCACGCCGCTGGTGGCGCTGTACTTCGGCGGCATCTTGCTGTGCAAGTACATGCCGGGCGCCCACGGCAAGGCGGAACGGCTCGCGGATCCGGACTAGCGCGCCTTATGAGGCTGTCGGCGCAGGCGGCGCGGCGCGTACGGGTTGCATTTCATCGGGGCGACCTCGGTTGCGGCCGGCCAGGCGTTCGAACTCGCGGGTCATAAACGCAACGAACAGGGTCGTCGCCCCCGCGTAGCCGATCGTGCCGAGAACGTAGGCCGCCAACAAGCCTGCTTCCGACGTCCGATAACTACTGTGCGTTTCGAAGTAGTGAACGCCCGGCCACGCCAGCAGAAACGGCATGCAGGGCGCCAGTCCGATCGCGAATTCATCGCCCGATCCGCTGCCGCCGATGAGAATCGGCATGCAGCAGCAGAAAAAGTAGCCGCCGCCGATAAACAGCGCCGTGGCGAGCGTGGCGCCCGTGGCGCGCATCGTGGTCGCCGAGGAGAGCGAGAAGTACAGTCCCAGGCTCGTGACGAACGATGCGCAGGCGAGGAAGGTGACGAAGTAGGCTACAGCAGCGACGATCATCACGGGATCGAGCAGCAGCCCCAAGCCCCAGGCCCCGGCCAACAGCGCCATCGGCGATTTCAGCGAGTAGAGATTGCCCGCCAACTTGCCAAGCACCACGTCGCGACCGGTCAGCGGGGTGGCGAGCAGCGACAACCAGCAGTCGCGCTCTTTCTCGGTGGTGACGAGCCCCGCCGCGCGGGCCGCCGCCAGCAGCAACAGCGCCGTGCCCAACACGGCGGACAGGCTGGCCAGATACTGAGCATAGTATCGGGCCACCTGCGCCGGCCGCCCGGGATCGAGGTTCCATCCTCCACTGCCGTAGTTGAGTGCTTCGACGAACGCCCACACCGTTGCGATCACGACAGTCACGCCGATGAGCGCCGCGGCGATGGAGCCGACGACGCCCAGCCGCGTGCGGGCCTGACGGGCGAACGCTTCCTTCCACAGCATGGGGTGATTGCCAATCGCGGGGCGCCAGCCGAGCCCGCGGACCTTTGTGAGTTTTTTGGCCGCCTTGGCCATCGCGCCGCCGCGGACCGCGTCGCGCAAATGCACCCGGCGCACCGCGGCGATCGCCAGCCCCGTGAACCCGACGGCCAACAGCGCGTGCCAGCCGGCGACGCGCCAGATTTCCGCCATGTCGAGGTCCGCGCCGCCGAAGCTCAACGCCTGCGCCAGGGCCCAAATCGGATTGAGCTGCGACACCCACTGCAGCACGTCCCCGGGCCACGGGGCGGCTCCTCGCCCAGCAACCGCCAGCATGCCCCACAGGATCGGCGGCAACACAAACAGCGATCCCAGGATCAGATACACGCGCATCGCCGCGTCGCGTGATCGCTTCGACCACACCGAGATGCAGGTGGACAGCGCCGTGAGCAGCAGCGCGGTGCTCGCCGACAGCACGAAGGTGGCGACGACTGCGTTGGCGGGGACGCCCCCCAGCAGGCGAATCAGCAGCAGGATCGGCAGGCCGACCAGGATGAACTTGCCCGCCAGCAGCAGTCGCGAGCCGATCTTGCCCAACACGATCTCCGCGTTGGACAGATCGGTGGCAAACAGATACTCGATGGTGCGCCGCTCGCGCTCGGTGGCAATCGTCCCGGTGGCCAGCGCCGGAGTGATGATAATCACCCCCAGCAGTTGCACCCAGCTGAAGGCGTAGAAAACGCTCGCGGCCACTCGGGCGCTCTGTTGGATCGACAGGCTTTGCTGGCGATACACGCCGTTGTAATTGTAGTAGGGGGTTTGACTGACTTCCTCGTATGCGGTCCACAGCGTGAGCAGCAAGATCAGCCCGTACAAAACCCGAACGAGATAATAGCGCGCCCGGCGCCCGGCGGCGATCAGTTCGAAGTGAAAAATCGGGCCGGCAAGCATCAGCATCACGCGGGCGGCAAAGGAAGAATCACAGGACGCCGCGATCCTACCGCGCCGCGGCGCGATTCTCCAGCCGAGAGCGGCCGTAGGTAGGCCGCCCGTCATACCCGAAGAGTTTTCACCATAACGGCGCGACGGACGCGACGAATTGCCTCGTCGCTTCTTCGTCGTCGAACTCGTCGCGTCGTCGTGGTTGCGGCCTGGGGCCAGTTCGCCAGGCCGCGGGGCTTCACACCTGGTAGTTCGCCTCGGGACGCAACTCGTCAGGGTCTTCGGAGCGCATCTTGAGCTGAGGTTTCTCCAGGATCACGGTCGTGTGGGGTTTGACCCCGTGCGTGAGCCAGACGTTGGAGCCGATCACCGAATCGTGCCCGATGACGGTGCGTCCACCGAGGATCGTGGCGTTGGCGTAAATCACCACGTTGTCCTCGATCGTGGGGTGGCGTTTGTGGCCGCGCACCAGATTGCCGTCGTTGTCGGTGGGGAAACTCAACGCCCCCAACGTGACGCCCTGATAGAGTTTCACGCGCTGGCCGATCTCGCACGTCTCGCCGATCACGACGCCCGTGCCGTGGTCGATGAAGAAATACTCGCCAATCGTGGCCCCGGGGTGGATGTCGATGCCGGTGCGGTTGTGAGCCCACTCGGTCATCATCCGCGGGATGAAGGGAATATCCAACTCGAACAGCAGATGCGCCAGCCGGTAGACGGTCATCGCCTGCAGGCCCGGGTAGCAGAAGATCACCTCGTCGGGCGTGCGGCAGGCGGGGTCGCCGTCGAACGCGGCCTGCACGTCGGTGGCCAGCACCTGGCGCAACTCGGGCAGTTGGTCGAGAAACTGCAGCGTCTTAGCTTGCCCGAGCGCTTCGTAGTCGTGATCGTCGTCGCAATCGCTCGTGGCGCCCGCTTCGTGCCGCAGGGCGCGGCCGATCTGGCGGGTGAGCACGTCGTGCAACCGGTCGACCAACTCGCCGACGAAATACGCCACGTTGCCGTAGTGCAGCCCCTCCCGCCGCCGGTACCCGGGGTACATGATTTCGATGAGATCCTGCGTGGCCGCGATGATCTCGTCGTAGTTGGGCAGCGGGCAATGGTCGAGATGATTGATCTTGCCCATCTGCCGGTACGTGTCGACCAGCCGTTGGGTGACGGAGGGCAATTGATCCTTGAGTCGAAAATCGGTCGCCATGGGCGGGGTTCCTTTCGCGCCGCACGACTGAACGGGCGGTCGGGCGCGGCGGGGGTGCTGTCCGGGAGAATCTCGCCGGCCGCGGAGGCGGCGGCGCACGAGGCGGCGGTTCCGGCCGCTAGGCCGGGCTGGTACAGAGACAGCGGGCGGCGGGCAGCGTCATGGGGGGTCGCTTTCGCGGCGGGCGATGCGGCGGACAATCCGACGCGGGTCGTTCAGCGGCGGGTCGCGACGCGATCCGCACACCTGTTCTCGGCGCGCAAGCCGTGCCGAGTTTAGGCATTCTACGGCCTTTGCGGCCTCAAGGGAAACACGACCGCGATTCGCCAGCCAGACAAGCGGCGCCGGGGCGATGTTCGCCCCCGCGGCCCGAAAGGTCCGATTGTGCCGCCCGGCGAGAAAAATGCGCCCCCGCCGGCACAAGGAGTCGCCCTGCGGCCCCCCGCCGTGAGATAGAGTTCCCATAGGGCGCTACTCAAATTCGCTGGCACGCCATACGTCCGCAACCACGAGGGTGCCGGTGACGCTGCTGCTGCGCGAAATCAATCCCATCTGGGTGCTGTTGTTCGGCGTGCCGGCGGCGATCCTGATCGCCGCCTGGGCCCTGCAAATCGCTTGCGAGTTCTGCACGGTCGAGCGCCCCCGGTATTGGCACGCCGTGACCATCGTGATTGTCGGCGCGGCAACGAATATCGCCCTGCGGTACTTTCTGCCCATCATGGGATTCGGCACGGGGTTCGACACCGAAACCATCGCCGCCCTGCTCACCACCGCCATGGTGTTGGCCGTGAGCGTCGGCACCGGGCCTTTCACCGCCGTGACAATCGTGGTGGTCCAGGCGGCGCTGTGCGGCGTCATCTACACCGGCATCGTCTGGTTGGCCAAGTGACGGCGCACGGGGAGTTGCTCTCCCCGTGGCGCGGCGGGCGCTACTGCGGCCCCGACGCGGCTCAGTCCTCCTCGTCCTTCAGCTTCGCCTTGCTGATGATGTCCTGCTGGACGTTGCCGGGCACGACGTCGTAGTGGGAGAACTCCATCGTGAAGCTGCCCTGCCCGCCGGTCATCGAGGAGAGCGTGCGGGCGTAGGTCGCCACTTCGGACAGCGGCGCCTTGGCCTCCACCGTGGTGAGTCCGCCGGGGGCGTTGTCCATGCCGACCATCTGGCCGCGGCGCCCCGACAGGTCGCTGGAGACGTCGCCCACGTTGTCGGCCGGCACGGTGATGTGCAAGTTCACCATCGGCTCCAGCAGCGAGGGTCGGCACTTTTTGAACACCTCGGAGAACGCCTTGCTGGCGGCCATCTTGAACGCCGTTTCGTTGCTGTCCACGGCGTGGCTCTTGCCGAAGTGCACCTCGACGCACACGTTCTGCACCGGGTACCCCGCCACGACGCCCGTCTTCACCCGATCCAGCAAGCCTTTCTCCACCGCCGGCATGAAGTTGCCGGGAATCGAGCCGCCGACGACCGAATCGATCCAGAGGAAATTGCTGTCGGGAAAATAGTGCTTGTCCTTAAGTTGGGGAAAGCGGTCCTTCGTGGCGTACGTCTCGACGTCGACGTCCAACGGCAAGGGATACATGCGGAGGTGGACCTCGCCGAACTGGCCGGCGCCGCCCGACTGCTTCTTGTGCCGGTACATGCCGTCGCCGTCGGCCTGCACCGTTTCGCGGTAGGGGATTTTCGGTTCGTGAGTCTCGATCTCCACGTGGTCGCGCCGCTTGAGCCGCTCCTGCACGAGTTGCAGTTGCAGCTCGCTCATCCCCGTGAGCACCATCTCCTTGGTCTCGGGGTCGTGTTCGAGATGAATCGTCGGATCTTCCTCGGTGAGCTTGTGCAAAGCGCCCGAGAGTTTGGCCTCGTCGCCGCGAGCCTTGGGCGACACGGCCAGGCCAATCATCGGGGTGGGGAACTTCAACGGGGGCAGTTCCACCTCGCCCAGCGACGTGCCGGTGTGCAGGTCCTCGCACTTGGCCACGGCGACCAGGTCGCCGGGCCCGGCCGAATCGACGGCCTGCGTGTCGCCCGCCTGCACCTCGAGAATGCCGCCAATCTTGATATTCTTGCGCACGCCGGACACGTGGACCTGGTCGTCCTTCTTGAGCGTGCCGGCGTAGACGCGTACGAAGCTCAGCCGCTGGACGAAGGGGTCGATGCGGGTCTTGAAGACCTGCGCCGCCAGCGGGGCGTCGGGGTCTTGCTTGAGCGTCACCTCGTCGCCGTCCTTAGTCGCCTTGCGCATCACCGCGGTCGGCGGCAACGCGGCGGTCGTGATCACGTCGAGCAGCTCGTCGAGGCCCACTTCCTTCTTGGTCGAGACGCACACGATCGGCGTCAGCGTCCCCGCGGCGATGGCCTGCGACATCAGCCGGGCGAGCTCCTCGTTCGACGGCATTTCGCCTTCGAAATAGCGCTCCATGAGCGCTTCGTCCGCCTCGATGATCGACTCGACCAGGGCTTCGTGAATCTCCTGCGGATCGATGATCGCGTCGGCGGCCTCGGCGGGCGGCGACAACGTACTGGCGACGCCGTGCAACTCCTCACCCAGTCCCAGCGGCACATTCAACAGCGCACACCCCTGGCCGAACGTCTCTTTGATGTTCGCCACCAGTTCGCTGAGGTTGATGTTGTCGGTGTCGCACTTGGTGAGCACGAGGATCCGCCCGCAGCCGGCGATTTCGGCTTCTTTCCAGGCGCGACGCGTGTTGACCTTGATGCCGGAGTGGGCGTCGATGGCGATCAACGCCGTCTCCACGGCGCGCATGGCGCCGATCATCTGGCCGACCAGTTCCGGGTAGCCGGGCGTGTCGATCAGGTTCACCCGTTTGCCGGCGTGGTCGAAGTGGACCAGGGTCGCCTCGATCGAGTGCTTGTGGTGCTTCTCTTCCTCGTCAAAATCGCAAATGCTGGTGCCGGCGTCGACGCTGGCGTTGGCCGTCACGGCTCCGGTTTTCATCAACAGGGCGTCCGCCAGCGACGTCTTTCCCACGCTGCCATGCCCGCAAATCACGAGGTTGCGAATGTCTGCGATGTTGTGTGCCATGGCAAGGGTCCTTCTGTTGGGAAAAGGCGACCCGCGCGCGGGTCGACGATGTCTGGCGAGAGACGAGCGATTGTCAGCATTCCGCGCGAATGCGAGTTGACGCGGCGAATGCCAGCAGTCGCTCCTCGGTAGCCGTTCCTACAAAAAAAGCCGCGTCGCACCGATGTGCGCGCGGCTTAGCCACCGGCCGCTTGGAGAGCGCCCGGCAACGTAATTGTTTCCTCGTACAAAGCGCGGCCGATGATGGCGCCGGCCAGCCCTGCGGCTGCCAGCGCCTCGACGTCCGCGACGGTTGTCACTCCTCCCGATGCCACCACCGGCACGTCGACCGCCGCCTGCATCTCGCGCATCGCCGGCACGTTCGGGCCTTGCAGCATTCCGTCGGTGGCGATGTCGGTATACACAATGGCGGCCAGCGGCGCGGCGGTGAATTGTTGAGCCAACTCGGGCGCGGCGACCTTGCTGGTTTGCAGCCAGCCGTCGGTGGCGACCATGCCGTTGCGGGCGTCGATCCCCAACACGAGCCGCTGGGGAAACTTGCGGCACATGTCGGCGAACCACTCGGGCCGTTTCAGGGCCGAGGTTCCCAGCACGAGCCGCTGGAGCCCGAACTCAAGCAGCGATTCGATGCCGGCCTCGTCTCGCACGCCGCCCCCCAGTTCGCACTGCAGGTCGACGGCGTCAAGAATCGAGCGGACGGCGTCGAGATTGACCGGTCGGCCCGCCTTGGCGCCATCGAGGTCGACGATATGCAAATACCGCGCCCCAGCGTCCTGGAACTGCCGGGCCACGCTGGCCGGATCCTCGGAATAGACCGTGTCCCGCTGGTAATCGCCCTGCTGGAGCCGGACGCACTTGCCGCCAAGCAAATCAATCGCCGGCCAAATTTGCATGACCGTTCACCGCCGGGCACGAGACACGAAGAGCTGGGCCCGCGACGGGGCCCGCACAGCCGTGGAATATCGCACGTTGCCGCGCGGGTTTCAAGCGTCGGACGACCGCACAGCCGCCCGGTCGAGGGCCGCCCGCCAATACTCGCCCGCGACGGACTCGATTTGCTCGGCCAAACGGCTGGTGATGCGGATCGTGACGTCGCGGGGGTCGTCCGGCACAATGGTGACGACGGGGACAAGTTTGAACGCTTTACCGCGTTGCACGGCAAACTGACCCCACGGCAAGAGCACCGGAGCGTGGCTGTGCGAAAACGGCCACATCACGCGAAACCGCACGCCCTCAGTCGTCACGTCCACTGCGACGCAGTTGTTGTAGCTGACCCGATTGACGCGGAGCGATTGCCAGCGGAATCGCTGAACCAACGGAACGTCGCGGTCGGGGCGCCGCTGTGCGAGCGACTTCCAACCGCTGAGCGTCGCCAGCACGAACGTGACGACGCCAAAAATCGCAGCCACGCCGGCCACGGCTCCGACGACGATCAGCGCGATGGTGAAAGCGTTCATGCCGCTGTCCGCGTATCTATCGGATGGCGTGTTGATCAAGGGGGGAGGCCCTCTCCCCGCGGCGTCACTCCCCGACCTTCGCGGCGACGTTCCGCGAGCCAGTCCCCTTTTTCAACAAGCGGTCAAAGGTCGGCAAAGTTCTTCAGCACGGCCAGTCCCGCCGCCTGGCTCTTTTCCGGATGGAACTGCGTGGCGAACAGATTGTCGCGCCAGATCATCCCGCAGAAGGGATCGGGATAGTCGGCGACTCCCGCGGTCACGCTGTCGTCGCGCGGCACGACGTAGTACGAGTGGACGAAATAGAAGTACGACTCGTCGGGGATGCCGGCGAAGATCGGCGGCTGGCGGACGTACCGCACGCGGTTCCACCCCATGTGGGGCACCTTGTACTCGGGGGGCACGTCGAACCGCCGCACCTCGCCGCTCAGAATGCCGAGCCCCTCGTGCTCGCCGTCTTCGTAGCTCACGTCGAACAGCATCTGGAGGCCAAGGCAGATGCCCAGCACCGGCTTGCCGGCGGCGATCGCGTCCTGGATCACCGGCACGAGCTCGCGCCGGCGGAGTTCACCAATCGCATCGGCAAACGCCCCCACCCCGGGCAGCACGAGCTTGTCGGCGGCCGCCAGCGTGTGCAAATCCGCCGAGATCGCCGCGGCGTGCCCCACCCGCTCGAACCCCTTCTGCACGCTGCGGAGGTTGCCCATTTGGTAGTCGATGATGGCGATCATTGCGGGGCGAGGTCAGTGGTGAGAGGTCGGAGGTCGGGCGGGCGTGAGGCACGCCGGAAGGGAGGCGCGCGGCGGGGCCGAGGTTCACGACCATGGTACCTCGCCGGCGGAGCGGTCGCGAGGGTCGAGGGCCAGGGGCGCCGTCGCCGACCGTGGGCGGCGGCTGCCAAGCCGCCCGAGAAGGCAAGCGGCTCGCCACGGCGGCTCGCTGTGCGGGCGCCGAGCGCTACCGCATCGCGATCCGCTCGGGATACACGACGAATTCGATGCGGCGATTGCGGGCCCGGCCCTCGTCGCTGGCGTTGGAGACCACCGGATGATTGGCGCCGTGACCGATCACGAACAGCTGCCCCTCGGGCATCGTCCCCCGCTCGACCAGCAGGTTGTAGACAGTCAACGCCTGAGCGGCCGACAGGTGGTGGTGCGTGGGAAACTGCTGCGAGTGGGTCGGCGCGTCGTCGGTGTGCCCTTCGATGCCGATGATGTGGTCGGGGAAATTCCGCCGCAGGTCGGCGGCGATCGATGTCAGCAGTTGCTCGGCGCCGTTCTGCAGGTAGGGGCTGCCCGGCATGAACACGCGGTCGCCGGGGACTTCCACCCGCACCACGTCGCCGTCCTGACGCACCTCGACGCCCGGCAGGCTCTTGATCTGCAGGTTCTTCAGCAGCGAGTTGTTGGCGCGGATCTCGGCGCCGGCCCGTTGTTGTTGCGTGCTGACCAACTGCGAGGTTTGCGTTTGCAGCTGCTCGTGGTCGGTCCGCAGCGCGAGCAGTTGGTCGGTCGTCGTCCGCAGTTGATCGCGGGTGGCGGTCAGTTCGCCGTTGAGCAGTTGGATTTGCTGCCGCGACTGCGCGAGCAGCGATTCCAGTTCCTGGTTGTCGCGGTCCAGCGACTCGGCCCGCGATTGATATTCCTGGCTCTGCTGGGCGACCTGCTGCATCTGTTGCGTGGCGGCCGCCGTGGCTTGCGGATTCTGGTTCGGTTTGAACACAAGTCGCCCGCAACCGCTCGTGGCGAGCAGCATCAGAACGGCGACTGTCGTGGCAAACCGGGACATGGCACGGGGCAAAAAGGAAACTCCAGCGCAACGACAACGCCTGCGGGCGCTGCCAGTTCGGCGGACGGTAGCAAGGCCGCCCAGGACGAGCAAGATCAACCGCGACGCCTGCTAGCAGACCGCGGCATGCGACTCACTGGCGCGTTGGGCCGCACACAGCGCCGCGGCGGGATACGCCCCGTAGAACCGCTTGATGAAATTGCGATGCCAGCGGGACGGCTTGTGGGCCTCCCAGCCCAGCCGGGCGAGCAGCCGGTCGCTGATGCGGCGGTTCTGCACGTCGCACAGCAGGGCGTCGGTCCCTTTGAGCGCCGCGATCGCGTCGAGCGTTTGCAGCGCCGCGAGAAACGTGGCGTACGACGTGCCCGCGGTGGTGGCGACGTACTTTAGCGCAAGGAAGTTGCCGTGCCCCAGCGGCTGATTGAAGTACAGTCGGCAACGGTCGGCGTCGCCGGAGGGGTGATAGCGATCGCCCGCGGGCCACAGCTCGCGCCACGAAAGCCACTTCGGCCAGGGCCGCAGGTGGACGGCGACCAGTTGGCCGGCGACGGTTTCGATGACGCCGTAACGGCGCGTGCGGAGCGCGTCGGCGTCGGTGCGCCAGTCCGTCACGGTTTGCGGCGTCCAGCGGATCATTGTCCCCGCTCCTCGCCGTCGCCAAAGATGGCCGTCTTGATATTCCGCCACAGCACGAGCATGGCGCCGAGCATGACGACGCACACGGCGAGCGCCGCGGGGACGAGCCAGGTGATCTCGAACATCGGCCGCAGGTAGTTCCACACGCGGGCCCACGACACGATCACACCGAGGGTGGCCAGGCAGAGGAAGGGGCCGTAGGGAATTTCGTCGCCGCGGCGCAGCACAAGTTGCGTCACTCCGACCAGCAAACCGGCCAACGGGGCGGCGAAGAAGACCACGACGCACGCCTGCCAGCCGATAAAGGCGCCGATCATCATCATCAGCGTCACGTCGCCGAAGCCCATCGCCTCGCGGCCCAAGGCCCAGGTTCCGATGATGCGCACCGCCCACACCAGCGCGCCGCCCCCCAGCATGCCGATGAGGGCCGAATACAAACCGGCCCAGCCGGGGCCGCCGCGGAGCCAGACGCCCGTGATCGCCGCCGCGCCCCCCAGGGCCAGCCACAGCAGCGGCGGACGCAGGACTTCGCGCCGCATTCGCGCCACCAGCACGGCCAGGCCGCGGCAGAGGCCCTGCCGGACGCGAAGGATGCGCGGGGTGAGGGCGAGGCACCAGAAGCCGTAGCACGCCAGGGCCACCGCCAGATCGGTCGGCGTACTGTTCTCAATGCGCTCGGCGGACAACGGCTGCGGCGCCGTGTAGCCGACCGGTTCGACGTGGCCGCCGCGATGCTCCCACTTGCCGCGAACGTGCAATTGAATTGGTGCGCCGACTTCTTCCAAAAACTGCTGATCCGTCACCTGCGGCAACAGCGCGAATGGCGTCCACGCGACGAGCGCAAGTCCCAGCAACGTGCCGTAGACGGTGATTTCATCCGGGATCAATTTCTCGTCGATGTCGATGAAGGTGGCCGCGGCCATGAGCGTGACGAGCAGCACATGCGCGATCAGCGTCGGCCACAGCGCCGAGCCGGCAACGGACATGGCGTTCACCGGCGGCCAGGCGCCAGCGAGATGGGCGAACTGCCCGCGGATCAGCCCCAGCTGGTCGACTTCCCACCAGACGAGCGCCGCCACGCCGGCGGCCATGGCCAGTTCCACCATCAGGGGGCGAATCCAAAACCCGCGGCCATGCACCGCGTGTTCGCGGCGCAGTCCCCACCACCCGGCCAGCGGCAAGCGGTCGCTGGCGCGTCGCGGCGGCGCGTCGGCGTGCGGCGGCGACCAGGGCGACACGTGGCGGCGATTCCACGCGAGCCAGTAGGTCGCCCAGTTCACCACGACGCCCAACAGCAATCCCACCACCGCCGCGGCGGTCAGCGTGAGCGGCAGCGAGAGGGCGGCAAGGGATAGCATGGAGCAACGAGATCGGTACGCAAAGAAACAATCGCCGGAAGCGGCCCCCGGTCACCGCACTTAGCCCCCGGTCACTGACCGGGGGTTAAATATCGGGAACCGCCGCAACGATTTCCGCGGCAACTTCCGCAGGGGACTTACCTTCGGTATCGACCACAACCGTAGCACACGCCGCGTAAATCGGCGTCCGCACCGCCAGCAGCCGCTCGATCTCCTGCCGGCCGCCCGAGTTAGTCAGATTAGGACGGCGCCCGGCCGTGGTCGGATCGCCCCCCAGCCGCCGCTCAATCTCTTCGACGGGGGCCCGCAACCAGACGACCGCGTCGCAGCCGGCCACGGCCGAGCGACTCTCCTCCCGCAGCACGGCCCCCCCGCCCAGGGCCAGCACGACGCGCGCACGACCGCAGAGTTCGGCCACGACCGCCGCTTCCAGATCGCGAAACGCCGCCTCGCCGTCGTCGGCAAAGATCGCGGCAATCGACTTGCCGGCCCGCAGCTCCACCTCGACGTCGGCGTCGACCCAATCCCAACCCAGCAGCGCAGCAAGCTGCCGCGCAACAGTGGTCTTGCCCGTCCCGCGGTAACCGATCAGGGCAATCCGTTGCAGGGGCATGTTGATTTCACCACGGAGGCACGGAGAAAGAATTCGGGAGGTCAAGCAAGCCACAACGCATTCGAGTGTTCACCTGCCGTTCGATTCGCGGATGCTGCGCGGCTTTCCGACTCCGTGGCCTCCGCGCCTCCGCGGTTAGCGATCGAAACGCCCCGCCCCGCAACGCTCACGAATCGCCGTCGCCGCCCTCGTCCTCGCTCTCGGGGTTGTCCCCGTTGCTCCACTCGCGGACCGGGCCGATGGTGCGTTTGACGACCTTGTGCATCCGGGCGCGGGACGCCTCGTGCTTGGTGAACAGGAAGAACTGCAGCTGCGCCTGACGGACGAACATTTCCACGCCGGTCACCACGTTGCAGGGGCGGGTGCGAGCTTCCTTGATCAGCAGCGTCGTCTCGGGATTGTAGACCGTGTCGAAGACCAACATCGACGGCTTGAGAAACGTCTTGCTCACCGGCGACTCGTCGACGTTGGGGTGCATGCCGATCGGCGTGCAGTTGATCAGCAGGTCGCAATTCACGCGGTGGCGGGCCTCCCACTCGACCGCCTTGGCGTCAAACGCCTGGGCCAACCGCTCGGAACGCTTCAGCGTGCGCGAGGCAATCACCACGTGGGCGCCGCGTTTTCGCAGGCCGTAAACGATCGGCCGGGCCACGCCGCCGGCGCCCAGCACCAGCGCCCGCTTGCCGCTCAACGGGCTCGGCTTGGCGCCGATCTCGCCCAACGCGTGCTCCAGGCAGTCCATGGCGCCGTTGTAGTCGGTGTTGTAACCGACCCGCTCGGCGCCGTTGATGACCACTGTATTGACCGCCGCGATGCTCTTGACCGCGGGATCGACCTTGGTGAGGTGCTTGGCGATCGATTCCTTGTGGGGGATCGTGATGCTCAGGCCCTTGATGCCGAACCGCGGCGCGTCCTCCATGAACTGGTCGAGGTCGTCGGCCGGCACGCGAAACGGGCAGTACACCGCGTCCATTCCCAGGGCGTCGTACTCTTCGTTGTGAACATGCGGACTGAGCGTGTGGCCCACCGGGTCGGCCACCACGCCGTACACGGCCGTGTCGGGACCGATCCGCTCGTAGCGGTAGGTTTCGACCATTTGCTTGAAGCTGAGCTGCCCTGGCGCCAGGGTCCGCTCGTGGTGGAACGTAGCGTAGGTGAACGGCGCACCGAACTTGCCCGCCAGGATCCGCGACGGCGTGCCCATGTCGCCCATGCACATGCCCACGGTCGGCACTTCGCTCTCTTGCATCATCTCCAGCATGCGGAGATTATCGTGCGGCGAGTTGGCCATGGTGGCCAGCTTGACCACGTCGGGGTCGTGCTGGCACATCTCACTGTGCAACTCGCGCAGGTTGTCGGGCGTCTTGCGAAAGTTGTGGTAGCTGATAATCCGCTTTGTCTTGCCGAAGCGGGGAATCTGCGCCGCAATGTCCTCTTCGAAGTCGACGTAGTCGACCCCCTCGGCGATCGCTTCGCG
>JAGQOU010000047.1 GCA_020427145.1 Planctomycetales bacterium
GTGGACGGCCAGCCCGCCAAGGAGTTCGAGCTGCCCACGGGGGGCGAGTTTTTAATCGGCGAGACGACGTTTCGCTTTGTTTATGACGAGATCAAGGAGCCCGGCTCCAACACCGTTGTCGAGCACACGCTGGGCACGACGGTGCTCAAGTCGGGTCGGTTCGAGAACGCCACGGCTTGTCTCGAAGCGTTGTGCCAGTTGCCGGCGCTGATCGCCGAATCGCGCAGTGACGTCGATTTCGCGACGCGCATGGCGGACCTGTTATTGGATTCGCTGCGGGGCGCCCTGGCCGCGGCCGTCATTCAAGTCGACGGCGACGACAACTCCAGCGAACCCGCTGCCGAGCCGAAGCTGTTGCGGTGGAACACGCGCGGCGATGCGGTCAAGCGGTTCCGCCCCAGCCGCCGGTTGATGAACCGCGCCCTGGAACGCGGTCAAAGCGTTGTCCACCTCTGGACGGAGCAGGAGGCCGAGAATACGCAGTTCACCATGTCGAGCGACTTGGACTGGGCGCTCTGCACGCCCATCGACGCCGGCGGCAGCGAGCGCTGGTGTTTGTACGTCTCCGGCAAACGGCAATTCGTGGGCATGCAAGACGTGCAGAACCCCGAGGACCTGATGGCCGAGCTACGGCTGGCCGAATTGATGGCGCGGTTCATCGGCGCGGTGCGCCGCGTGCGCACCCTGGAGCAGCAGCAAACGGAGATGCGGCGGTTCTTTTCCCCCGCGGTCGTCGAGACGCTCGGCGGCGGCGAGTCGATCGATGTGTTGGCGCCGCGGCAAGGGCCCGTGAGCGTGCTGTTCTGCGACGTCCGCGGCTTTTCGCGCAAGGTGGAAGAATCGAAGGACGACCTCGAGCCGCTGCTTGTGCAAGTGAGCCAGGCGCTGAGCGTGATGACCGGCGCCATCCTGAAATACGAAGGCGTGATCGCCGATTTCCAGGGCGACGCGGTGTTGGGATTCTGGGGCTGGCCGAGTCATGCGCCCGACGCCGCGGCGTTGGCGTGCCGCGCCGCCTTGCTGATCCATCGCAAGTTTCGCGACGCCAATCAAGATCCCCGGCACCCGCTGTATGGTTTTCGCGTCGGCGTGGGGGTGGGTTACGGCGACGCCATCGCCGGGCGCATCGGCTCGCAGGAGCAGATCAAGGTTGGCGTGTTCGGCCCCGTGGTCAATCTGGCGTCGCGACTGCAAGATCTGACGAAACAGGTGGGCGTGCCGATCCTGGTGGACGGCGCGACTGCCGCCGCGATTGCCGAGACCCTGCCCGAAGGCGCTGAGCGCTGCCGTCGCGTAGCGAGGCTGCGTCCGGTGGGCGTTGAAACGCCTGTGGACGCCTGCGCGCTGACGCCGCTCCACTCGAGCGACGAGCCGTTGGATTCCGCTCAGTTGCAGAACTACGATCGCGCCGTGGAGGCCGTGATCGCCGGCGACTGGGGGCTTGCCCAACAGCTGCTCCGCGAGCTGCCGGCCCAAGACGGACCGGCGAATTTCCTACGCACGGAACTGTGCCGCCACGGCGCTGCGCCGCCGGAGAATTGGGACGGCGTGCTGGCGATGTCCCGCTAACGCACCGGGCGCCACGGCGACTCGGCTCGGTACGCAGACGCTCGACCAGCAGGGAGTCGAGTCCGAACATGCGGCGTGGAATCGCGTCGGAACTTGCGCCGACGATCTCGACGGCAGACGCCCGGCGTCGCGGCGCCATGATGCTCATAATTGCGCAAGCCGTTCTCCTCTTGCCGGGAAGTTGCTGGCCTGTCTCGATGGAAAGGTTTATGTTTGGCGCGGCGATGCTTGGCAAAGCGCCGGAAATCGAATTGGCCGTGATTGTCTTCTTGTTCCGTCGAGACGTTTATGGGGTTGGGAATGCTGTCTGGTTTTGTGTTGGGTGCGCGGCTGGCGAGCCCGTTGATTCTCTCGCTCGTGGTCGTCGCCGTCGCGCGCGGGGCCGACGAGGTCGCAATCGCGCCGGCGGTGTTGATGGAACGAGGCGAATACGCTGCCGCCGAGGCCGCGCTGAAGGCGCAGATTGCCGATGAGGACGCTCCCGTGACTGACCAGGCCGCTCGGAATCTGGAGATCTTGCGCCGCACGCGGATGGAGTTTCCGCTGGACGCCGCTGCGGTGCTGAAAGAGTTGCAAGCCGAGCTGCCCGACGCGACGGCGGCCGACGTCGCGCGCTGGACGGAGTCGGACGCGCTGGTGCATCGCACGATCGACGGCGAGGTGCGCTATTTTCGCCGGGCGGTTCGCAATCTGTTCCTGCTGGACGCCGCGGCGCGCCAGCGGCGCGATGCGGCCCGGCAAGCCGCCGGCGCCGATCAAGCCGAGACGCCGCCGTTCGATTTGCGAAACCATGTGCGAGAGTTGGTGCGCCTGGCGGAGGACGCTGCGGAGTTGGAGATTCTTCCGATCCGACATCGGGTGAACTACGCGCTCACGGTCCATGCCGATCATCCGCGCGCCGAGCCCGGCGCGGTGGTGCGAGCGTGGTTGCCGTATCCGCAAGAGTATCGTCAGCAATCGGACGTGCGGCTCATTCGCAGTTCGCCCAGCGAGCCGCTGATTGCCGCCGCCTCGGCCCCGCAGCGCACGGCCTATTTCGAGCAAACGATTCACGACGCGGGTGCGCCGCTGCGATTTGAAATCGAGTTGGAGTTTGTGACCCGCGCCTACTGCCCCAAGCTCGACACAGAGTTGGCGGAGCCGTACGACCTGCATGGCGACGTCTACCGCGAGTTCACTGCCGAACGCCTGCCGCACATCGCGTTGACGCCCGAGGTGCGCGCCATGGCCGCCGAAATCGTGGGCGACGAGACCAATCCGCTGGAGAAAGCGCGGCTGGTGTTTCGCTGGGTCTCACACAACATTCCGTGGTGCAGCGAAATGGAATACAGCATCATTCCCAACCTCTCGGGCAAGGGACTTGGCAAGCGGCGCGGCGATTGCGGCGTGCAAGGCATGTCGTTCATCGCGCTGTGCCGCGCCGCGGGCGTGCCCGCCCGGTGGCAGTCGGGCTGGCAGACCAAGCCGGGCAAGTCGAACATGCACGACTGGGCGGAGTTCTACGTCGAGCCGTGGGGTTGGCTCCCGGCCGACGCGTCGTACGGCGTGATGGACGACCCCGACCCGCGCGTGCGCGACTTCTTCTGCGGCCACATGGATCCTTATCGGTTCATCGTCAACCTGGACTACGGGCGCGAACTGGAGCCGCCCAAGACGAGCTTCCGCAGCGAGCCGAACGACTTTCAGCGCGGCGAAGTCGAGATCGACGGGCACAATCTCTATTTCGACGAGTGGGACTACGAGTTCGCAGTCGAGTCGACGCCGTTGGAGTGAGCCGCGGTCGCTGACGCGTTTGAAACGACTTCGCTTACCGGTCGCCCTCGGAGGGCTGGGGACGCTCGATTGGCGTCCCCGGCGGCTGCGGTTGGCCAAAGACTGGCCGACCGCCGGCGTCGAATTCAAACGGCTGCATATGCACCAGCCGGTCCCAGCCGGCGCCGGCATGTCGCGCCACGTGGTACACAATCCAGTGCCGATCGCCTGCGGTGGTGAACGAGGCGTGCCCCGGCGAGATCACCTGCGGCGTCCCGGCGAAAACAGGCTGGGGGCGTTTCTGCCAGGCATCGCCTTGCAGCGGGTCGTCGCCGACCAGCTCCAACATGCCCAGGCAGTAGTGATCGCCCCAACTGCCGCTGGCCGAGTAAACCACGAACGTGCGACCCTCGTGCGTCAGCGCCTCGGGCCCTTCGTTTACGGTCGGATTGCCGATCTTCTCCCAATCGTGGTTGGGGCGGCTGATCTCCACGCGCGGTCCGAACGGCGTCGCGGGGTCGGACATCGCGCAAATGTACAGCCGCTGCGTGACGTTGACGTCGTCGGGCCAACCCGACCAAACGTAATACAGGCGGCCGTTATGTTGCAGCACCGTGCCGTCGATGGCCCACTTGTCCTCCGGCAAATGCAGTTCGCCCATGCGCTGAAACGTTCCGGCGGGATTAGCGTCCTTGCGCTGCAGGACTTGCATGCGGTGGTTTTCGTTCTGCCCGTCGTCGGCCGCGACATAGATGTACCACGCGTCGCCCAGGCGGTGCAGTTCAGGCGCCCAGACGTCGCGCGACCATGCATGGCCGCGGTCCGGCCGCCAAGCGAGGACGGGCTGGGCGGAGAACACGCCGAGCAAGTCGTCGTCGGACGCCACCCACACGCTGTTGCGGCGGCTGAAGCAGTAGTGGTAGCGGCCGCCGTCGTACACGACCCACGGGTCGGCGCCACGCATCGCGACCGGGTTGGCGAAGGTAGCCGATTCCTCGCCGGCCACGGCGAATGTCAGTGCGAGTAGTGGAGCGAGTAGTGTCATAGGCGGCATGATAGCAGACCGCCGGCCCGTTCGACGACGACTGAGCCGGGCAATTCCCGTAGAGAATTGCCCCGGGGACGGTCCTCTCCCAGAGCGGCTGAAGCGTCGCAAATCGGACCGCCGTGGACCGCGGTGCGAGTTACACCCCGTCGGCGGGCGGCAAGCGGCTGGCAGGATCGGAGATGACGGCTCCGGGCTGCTCCCTGCGAGCTAATCTTGACTAGGCCGTCGTCGCCGCGGTCGAGGGTTTCCCCGGTCAATTCGTCCCCGACGTTCTCCAACCTGTCGCGACTGCCATGTTCGACTTCACCCCCTGGTCGCTGTTGGGATCGTTGCTGTTTGGAACCATTGGCATGGCGGCGCTTGCCTATGGCAAGCGCGTCGGCAGCATCGGTCCCTTGGCGGGCGGTGCAGCGCTGCTGGTGTTTCCCTACTTCGTCAGTTCGACGTGGGCGCTGTTTGCCATCGGCGCCGTGCTCACCGGGTTGACCGTGCGGTATCGAGAATAGGACGACAACGCTAGGTCCGTTGGCGATTGCAGTTTGAAAACCGCGGATTAACTCGATGCACGCAGATGAATGGAATCCGCGGTGTTTGACGCGACTTGCGTCCCAAGGCGTCAGCCGTATCTCGGCTGCACCGCCCTCATCCCCCCAGCACGGTGACCACGATTCGCCGGCGGCGCGGTTTGTTGTCGCACTCCAAATGAAAAATCTGCTGCCAGGTGCCCAGCACCGGGCGGCCCTTGGCGATTGGGACCGACAGCGCCGGCCCCAGCCACGTGGCCTGCAGGTGCGAGTGGCCGTTGCCGTCGTGCCACGCCAGTTCGTGGCCGTACCGGTCGCTGGGGGGAATCAATCGATTGAGCAACTCGGGCAGGTCGCGCTCGAGCCCCGGCTCGAATTCAATCGTGCCGATGCTCGCCGTGCTGCCGACGTTGAACACGTGGACCACGCCGGTCTGCACGCCGCTGTCGGCAACGATCGCCGTGACTTGGGCGGTGATGTCGTGCATGTCGCCGTTGCCGGCGGTGTCCAGAGCGATGTCGGATTGATGAGGCATGACTGGCTCAGGGCGTGACGTTGTCGGTGGGCTGCCCCGGTTGGGGGCGCGAACGCCGTCGCGAAAGCTCCTCGCAAGCAGCGGCAGTCGGCGGACGTGCGTATTGTAGTGGACCAGTCCGCGGGGGCTCCACGACGATTTCTTGGACGACCGGCCACGTTCGCCAGCGCGGCGAATCGCGGTGAGCTGCCTCACGCTATCGGCCAGGCGCGGCCCCTGACGCCGCCACAGCGCGGCAGTACGATAGGGTGTGGCGTTGCGGGCGCCTGCGGCTCGACGAGCCCGCGACGACGACCTCGCATCCCTCTGAGGCGGCAACCAATGAAACCATCGAACTGTGGCGCGACCACGACTCTCTTCCTACTCGCCGTGGTCTCGGCAAGCGGCGTGCTGTGTGACCTGCCCGCCGTCGCGGCGCAGCCGGTCGCTCCGGTTCCCGATCTTGTGACGCCGCGCACCGACGAGCGGACCGGTTTTCAGGAGTCGCGCCCCTATGGTCCGCGTTATGACCTGCGGACCGATTTTGCCATGGCCTACGGCATCGACGCGTCGCTGACCGAGCGGCTCGCCCGCTGGCGCGAGGCGGGGTACGTGCCGCACGTGATGACCGGCGTGGCGTGGGGCCAGTACCAGGATTTTCTCAATGGCGAGGTCGACGGCCGCGAGCATTGGGACGAGGGCCAAGTCGACGCCCGCGGTAATCCCATCAACCACGGCGCCACCGTGCCCTACATGGTCCCCTCGGTGGCGTTCGCCGACTATCTGGAGATCGGCGTCAAACGGGCGATCGACGCGGGGGCGGTCGCCGTGCATTTGGAGGAGCCGGAGTTTTGGGCCCGCGCAGGGTTCAGCGAAGCGTTCCAGCGGGAATGGCAGATCTTCTACCGCGAGCCGTGGCAGCGGCCCGACTCCAGCATCAACGCCCAGTATCGCGCGAGCAAGCTGAAATACTACCTGTACCGCCGCACGCTCGACCGGCTCTGCACGGCGATGAAGGAGTATGCCCTTGCGCGGCACAACCGCGAGGTGCGGTTCTATGTGCCGACGCACAGTTTGCTGAACTACGCGCAGTGGAAGATTGTGAGCCCTGAAAGCGCGCTGCTCGACCTGCCGGGAGTCGACGGGTACATCGCCCAGGTGTGGACCGGCACCGCCCGCACTGCCAACACGTACGCGGGGCGGATGAAGGAACGCACCTTTGAGACCGCGTACCTGGAATACGGCGTGATGCAGGAGTTGGTGCGCGGAACCAATCGGCGGATGTGGTTCTTGCACGACCCGATTGAAGACAACCCGGGCCACGACTGGACCGACTATCGCGACAACTACATTCGCACGCTGGTCGCGTCGTTGCTGCACCCGGGCGTGGCCCGCTACGAGGTGTGCCCCTGGCCCAATCGCGTGATGCAAGGGCGCTACCCGCGCGGCCGCGAAGGCACGGGCATCCCCGCCGACTACGCAACCACGCTGGCGGTCGCGTTCAACCAACTGCGCGACATGGAGCAGTCCGAGGTCACGCAGGCCGACAGCACGACCGGCGTGGGGGTGTTTCTGTCCGATTCGGCCATGTTCCAGCGCGCCGAACCAGCGTTCACCACCGGCGTGGCGGCCGACGGCAGCGATCCGACGCGCGCCACCAGCGACGAGGTGCGCGACCTGGCCGGGTTCTACGGTTTGACGTTGCCGCTGCTCAAACACGGCGTGCCGGTGCGGCCCGTGCAGTTGGACAATCTGGCTCGCACGCCGGGCTATCTCGACGACTTCAAGGTGCTGGTGCTCAGCTACGAGTTTATGAAGCCGATGTCGCCGGGGTTGCACTTGGCGCTGGCTGAGTGGGTGCGCGGCGGCGGCGTGCTGTTGTACGTGGGGGCCGACACGGACCCGTTTCACGAAGCGCGCGATTGGTGGAACGAGGGGCTCGTGTCGTATCGCAGCCCCACCGAGCATTTGCTGCAGCAGTTGGGACTGCCGCGCGACGCCGCCGAGGGCGACTATCCCTGCGGCGACGGCCGGGTGATCATCGCCCGACGCCATCCCGCGTATTACACCCGCTCGGCCGACAACGCCGACGAGTACCGGCAGTTGGTGCGGCAGGCCGTGGAGAGCGCCGGCGGTCGGCTGATCGAGCGGAACCACCTTGTGATGCGCCGCGGGCCGTATGTCATTGCGTCGGTGTTCGACGAATCGGTGAGCGACGAGCCGCTCACGCTCACGGGCCGGTTCGTCGATCTGCTCGACCCGCAACTGGCCACCCGCACGATCGTCACGTTGCAGCCGAATCAGCAGGCGTGGCTGTTGGACTTGGAGCAGACCAGCGAGACGCGGCCGCTGCTTCTGGCCGCTGCCGGGCGCGTCGAAAGCTGGGACGTGCAGGGCGACGCGCTTGAGTACGTGATCAGTTCGCCCGAGGGCACGCCCGTGGCCGCCCGGTTGCTGCTGGAACGCGAACCGCAAGCCGTGTTGATCGACGGCCAGCAGGTCGACTCGTTCGAGTGGAACGCCGAGTCCCACTCGCTCCTGCTGCGGCACGCCGGACGGGCCGAAGGAGTTCGGGTGCGTCTGGAGGGCGTGGGGGGCGACCAGCCTTAGTACGTTCCAACCAGGAGAACTGCAAAGTCCTGTTTGCGGCCCGTCGTGCCGGCCCGACGATCGCCCAGGGCGAAACCCTGGGGCGGTGTTGCAGACCTCCGGACATTCCAGGTCGCTGTTTGGTTCCGCACACAAATTGATGTTACGATAGGGCTCGGCTCGGCGGTCGAGCCGGTTCAGGTCTCGTGCAGTGCATACGTTAAGGTCCTCTCTCGTCGAACTCGAGCGAGTTGTCTCATGAAGCGTTCGAGGCGCACGATCGCCCCGTTGGTGGCAGCGGTATCGGCCGTATTACTGGTTGCGGGCTCATCAGCACACGCCGCCATGTACCGTGCGACGGCATTGGTTGCGGCCACGTTTACGACCGGCCCCGCGGCTTCGGTCACCGGCTGCTTCTCCTTCGTGTTTGACGATTCGTTCCTGGCGGGCGCCGCGAAGGGCGAACAAAAAGACTGGCCCGTCTCCCAGTTTGCGACGTCGCTCAATCCGATCGGCGATACGACGTTCACCCCCGCCAACGTCGAAGGATACGTGTTCTACAACCAGGGAAGCCTGCGGCAAGTGCTGGTTGGCGGCGTCGGGCCGACGGTCCTCGATGAGAACTCGGTGGGCGGCAACAGCAACGACCTCTACATCTCGCTGCTGCTCAAGCCGAACGGCCAACTCGACGACACGTTCGGCTCGCCCGGCAGCTTTGTGTGGTCGGACACCAGCGAGATTGCCGTGTATCAAGGTGAGATCGTCGCGGGGCAGTCCAGTTTGACGATCACCGAGATCCCCGAGCCGGCGACGGCCGTATTGCTCGCGGTCGCTGACGGAATCGCCCTGAGTCGGCTCCTCGGACGGCCCTGGCAGTCGGCGCGGCGGGCCGAGCAATTCACCGTCGTCGACCATTGCCGAATGCTGGGGGGGCAATCCGACCCGTGATCGACTGCCGCCGCACGAAATCGGCTCGCACTGAATTGCCGTAGCCACTGGGGATGCGTAACGCATCCATCACATCGCACCCTCTCTATTGGACTTAAGCTCATGATCAGGCAGTTGTTGTTCGGAGTTGGGATCGCGGCGGTGTTCAGTTCACCCGTCCGAGCTGTAAGCGTTTTCTTTGAATCGCAGAGTTCATTACCGTCGCTGGCGGCGATTGCGGCAGGAGTTCCGTCTGATGCGGTGATCTTCCAGCTCTTTGTCACCACCGATACGGACATCGTGGCCATCAGTGACGTTGCTATTGTCGGCAAGCCGTTGTATCAAACGCCGCCTCCTTTGGGTTCGAATTCGGCGCCTCCCAATCCAGCATTCATTCCGCTCTTTCCGCAGTTGTCTGCAGACTCGTGGATTACCACGCCGGGGTCGACGGCGCTGTTTGGGGCTGATTTGCCGGGCGATGGCATGACGACATTTGGCGACATCACGGACGATGGGCCGCAGAACCACTTTCAGTTTGCGCAGCTCACATTTTCCGAAGGGTTGCCATGCCTTGCGTTCAGCGGCGCCGTCGTCGTTGCCGATCCTTCGGTGGGACACGTTGAGTTTCCGTTTTATTTTGCCGAATATCTTGAGTGCCCCGAGCCCTCAAGTATTTTGGCAGCCGCTATTTGCGGGCTCGGCCTTGCGGCGGCGCAGCGTCGGCGATTTCGGATTCTCGTACGACATTGCCTCGCCGGTTGATCCGGCCGAGGAAGGTGTCGGATCGGTTTTGAGCAAGAATGGTGTCTCGTGAAGAGCAGGCATGACGCTGTGCGTCGACGCCACATTGTCGAACGATTAGTCTAGGGCAATCGCGTGCATGGTCCCCGGCACGACGCAGCCGATGATCGCCGTGAGGATGCTCCCCAGGGAGCGCGATTCACGCCGCCGCCGGGCGGCGCCGCCACAGTCCCCACAGGGTCAGCAGCAGCGCGACCACGATGGCGACGCCGCACGTCTGCAACAGACCGGTGACAATCGGGTTGTCGGCTCCGCCGGGGGGCGGGAATTTCTCGTTGAGCGACGGCATCAGCGGCGACGACGAGCCGGCAAACGCCCCAACGAGTCCCGCGGCGCCGTTGGTCCACGCGCCGACTTGCAGCAGAACGAACCACGCTTTCAGCGCCATCGCCGGCAGATTCAGCTCCGTCGCCAGAAACCCAAAGACGATCACTAGCACGCCGTTGGCCGTGAATTCGATGTGGGCCATCACCAGCCCGCGATACCAGGCCACCGCCGAGGGCGGAATGAACCCGACCAGGCAGCCGACGGTCACCTGCAACACTCCCAGCAGCAGCGTCCACCGCTTGAGCGTTGCTTGCAAATCGCTTGGGGCGTGGGGCATGGTCCGTCTCCGTGCGAGGTCATGGGTTCCGATGGAGCGCCCGCGGGACGGTATCGTACCGTGCCTTGGCGTGAATCGCCAAATCGGAGCGGCGCGCTCCACTTTCGCCACGCCGACGCCGGGCCGATTGCGGCGTCACGTTGACTTGCCCCAACCGACGCGACGTACAATGCGCATAGGCGTCGCTGGCAAACTGTCGCGAGATTGGCTGCCGCCGACTGCCGCGCGTCGCCGTTCGCCGACGGAATCGCCGTTGGCGCGACGCGAGTCAGGCCTCGTCCCCGTGATTGCCAAGCAACTCATTTTTCGCTATCGGGTGGATGCCCGCGACCGTCTGGTTTTCGTCGATCCGCTGTGGCTTGCCTTCGCCCGGGAGAACGGCGCAGCGGACCTCACCGAACAGCGCGTCATCGGGCGGTCGCTGTGGGATTTTGTGGCCGACGCCGAGACCATTCGGTTGTACCGGGAGTTGCACGCCCGGGTCCGCGGCTGCGGCGCTCCGGCCGTCGTGTCGTTTCGTTGCGACTCGCCCCGTTTGCAGCGCGACATGCGGCTGACCATTTGCCCCGAGCCGGCCGGGGCGCTTCGCTACGAGAGCGTGATCGTGCAGGTCACGCCGCGGACGCCGTTGCGAGTCCTTGACCCGTCGGTGCAGCGGACGCGCGCGACGCTTACGCTGTGCAGCGGCTGCAAGTGCGCGTTGGTCGAGCCGACCGGTTGGCTCGACGCCGAGCAGACGACCGCCAAATTGCGTTCGCTCCGCGCCTCCGCGATGCCGCTGCTGCAGTATTGGATGTGCCCCAACTGCACCGCCGGCATCGAGGCGGCGCCGATTGCGGACGCCGCGCTAGACGTGTCGTGACACGGGACCGCCGCCACGGCGCGTCAACGCGAGAACATCACGCCGAAGAAGATCGTCGCGGTGGCGAGTCCGCGGTTCTCAAACCCTTTCAGATTCACCCAGTCGTGAGCGAACTCCGCGTCGAGCGTCATCTGCATGCAGCCCAACTCGGAGTTGCGCCGCAACAGGATGGCTTGGGCGTTCGCGTAGAGCCCCCCCGCGGTATCGGTTTGCGAATAGCCCCGCCGGAAGGTGGTGCCCGTGGCGCCCGCCGGCGGCGGCGTCAGGCTGCCGATCACTTGCTCGTTGAATCGGCCGTGGATATGAGACACGCGTCCCCCGACGATTGTGGCGAACGCCAGTTGGGGGTCCTCGCTGCGCTGGTCGATTGGCGAACCCCACATCCGCCCGATGCCCATGTGGGCGCCGGCCCGTTGCACTTGGGTCAACGTCGTCTCCAGCCCGTCGGGGACGACCACCGACGGCGGGACAGGCGTGCCGGCCATCGTCGGATCGTCGACGAAGACGTCGATGCGATCGGTGTCTCGCTCCGTCCGGCCGAACGCCGACATGTACGATCCGCCCAGGTCGAGGAACGTTTGGTCGCCGCCCAATTCGAAGGCAAACGGTTGGCGGGCGCCGCCGGAGATGGAGTAGCCGGTTTTCAGGCTGTCGACGAGCAGCCCCTTGCCCATGACAAACGACAAG
Organism: Planctomycetales bacterium; assembly: GCA_020427145.1. Classification (GTDB taxonomy): domain Bacteria; phylum Planctomycetota; class Planctomycetia; order Pirellulales; family Lacipirellulaceae. The sequence continues at coordinate 11,878 of JAGQOU010000047.1, forward strand.
CCAGACTTGAAATAGGGCCCGCCGATCCACGAGGCAGGCTGCGTCGCCCGTCCGCCGCCCGCGTTGCAGCCGTCGGAATAGCCGGAGTACGAGCACGGCAGCACGCCGGCGTCGGTGAGCGGCGACAGCGCGTAGTCGGCCGTCGAAGCGCCCTCGTCGCCCAACGCCAGGTACTGGCCCGGTGCGCGCAGCGCCAAGGTTGCCACCGTCAGCCCGACGATCAGCGCCAGCTGTCTTGCCAGCAGCCGCTGGCGGCAATGGTTTATCAAAGTGCGCGCAGCGCGCACTGGTCCTCGGTCTCGCATGGCATCCCCCCCGGTCTGCGCAGGCTGGCCGCGATCGGCTCAGATCCTGTCATCGTCTATCGGAGCGGCGGGACGCGGAGTTTAACAATTGTGCCGGTTTTAACGGGCGGGGCGCGTGGCCCCGCCGGTCCGCAGCACTCCTTGCCGCATAGGCGCTGCCAGCGGTGTGCCAGACAAGAGCACGTCAACTTCGAGCAGGCATGGCCAAGTCCGAAAGCCCCCGCATGCTCCGGGCGCCCCCTTACCACCAGTAGCGCACGCCCAACAGCATGTTCGATAGGTCGGCGGACCTCAAATGCAGGTATTCGAAGCCCGTGTAGACTTCCCAGTCGCGCCACTGGGCGCCGAGCGTCGTCCGGCTGCGGAACAGGTTGCTGTGCCCGAGGGTTCCCAAGTCGATTTCGGTGGAAAACGCAAGCGGCTCAATCACCAAGGCGTCGAAACCGTAGGTGAAGTTGAAGCCGATGTCGTTGTGCGAGTCGGCCAGCCAGTTGACGCCTAAGCCGCTGCGCCAGACGGTGCGGTCGCTCTGGGCGAATCGCCACACCAGATTGGCGTCGCCAAGCGTGAGCTGGTCGTGCCCGCCGCCGGGGAGCTCCTCGAAGTAGTTGTTCACCGACGCATCAAGCGTCGTGCGCAGAATGGGCAGGTCGACTTGCAGCTTGGAGCCGACCAACTGTATGCCGTCGAAGTTGGTTCCGTAGTCGACCTGCGCGCGGGCCGACGCGACGTAGGACGTCGAATTGTAGAACCACTCCGTATCCTTCCAGTGGATTTCGTCCCGCTGCTGGCAGTAACTGCCGAACCGATTGCAAAAGGGATCGTCGAAGATGTGATACGGCAGGTAGTAGGGGGCCGCGACAACGCTCCATACGACCATCCCCGCCAATTCGCTCAACGGGTCGTCGTTCGCGTACGAGCTGTCGCTGCGGCGCGGCTTCTTACTCGGCGTCTCGCTCGGCGGATCGCTGGGCGGCGCTGTATGAACCGACTGGCGGATTTGCTCCAGCTTCTGCGCCCTCGCCGCAGGGCTAGCCAGCACCATCCCGGCGACCAGTATCGACGCAACGGATCGTCGCCGGAATGTCACGCTCGGGATCCTTGTGCCGCCGATAAACCCGGGCCAACCAACGCGACGCCGGGTTACGATGGCTGACGCGTTATCGGGGGACTCGTTCACCGCGCAATCCCACAAAGCCTTGCTAGCAGCGCGCAAGGCACGGGCGGTCGGGACCGTAGCCGGCAGGTCGCTATTGGTCAACCGCAATGGCCCTCTCCGCTGGCTGGCCAGTGAGGTTTTCAATTCACACGACACGGGGCGTCGTGCTCACGGCGGCGGAGCTTTTGGGCAATAGCGCCCCCAATGTGGAAATTGCCCCGCCCGTCTCAACACATCTCAGTGCACCAGGCTTTGTCCCCAAACAAATCGACGAACCGGCAACGGGAGTGCGAGGCTCTGCCGAGCCCGGCCGTCGTCGCCCCGCCCACCCCGGCGAGCTGCCAAAACACGCAGCGTCCGGCGTGGCGACAACGAGTTTTGCGCGTCGCCCGGGCGCCAGAAATTTACGTCTGTCGTGCAAAACTCCCTTGCGGCGGAGGGGCTCAAATGAATATTAATGCTTACACACCATCAACTTACGCGCGACGCCGCCCGGTCACGGCCACCCCCTTTCGCCAGCAAAACTCGTGTTATGCGAACAAAACTCGGGGGCCCCGCTGCCGAACGGGAACCGCTCCAGGAGTCGCTCGAGATCCGACTGCGGCTGGGGCGCCGCTTGTTGCCGGGCGCGGCGCTGGCCGAAGTGGTCCTCCTGCAATTGCCGCAAACGCCCCATGATGCGTTCTCGCTGGGCTTCGTCGTCACACTCGTCGACCAGCACGGTGGCCGCCTTGTCGAGCAGCCCCTTGAGCTCGTCGGGGGCGACCGAATCGGCCGGGCGCCGCGCGAACCGCTCGGGGCAGATCCGCTCCAGCAACCAGGCCGCAGCGCGCCACTGCGATTCCGCCGCCTGGCGCACCATCCGCAGCGGCATCAACTCGGCGGCCGTCTCGGCTTCTTGCAATTGGCGGGCAAACGCCTCGTCGCGCTGCGCTTCGCGGCGAATCGTCGACGTCGAGCACCCGACATGCCGGCCCGCCGCCTCGATCCCCGCCCCCACGGAAATCATCGCACACACCGTGCGACGCTTCTCAAGATCAGCCAACACCCGCGGCCTGCCCGTTGGATTCATCGCGCCCCTCACCATGCTGTTGCCGCCGCAACGCGCGGCGTTTCCCAGTCATTGTCCCCGATGTGGTGGCCCATTTTCCACCCAAAAATCCGATGAGGCGCGGCGGCGGATCGAGGCGCTTTTGCACACAGGTCGCGATCTGGGGACCACCCGCGGCTGGCCATCGATTGTCACGACGGGCGGCCAGGGGTAGCCCCGCTTCTCGAAGCGGGGTCGCCGGAGGCGACGCGAGGCATTCCTCAACCCGCCCGCGACGCCTCTTGCGGCTGCGCCGCCCCGGTTCAAGAACCTGGGCTACCCGCTCAATAGTTGTCACGCGTGTATCCGCTTCGCACTACTGGGCAAGCCAGCAGTGGCGCCTGACGCCCTATTGAACGCCGCTATTCTCGGCAACCAACCTCTCCAACACAACCAACCGTTGTAGCGCCACGACCACTACGTCCTGTTGTTCCGTGAAAGTCCTCGAATGAGGATCGAGTTTCGGCACGTCCATAGAAATCGACACCGACTTTCCGGCTACGGCAATCGATGCTCCAGGTGGCAGTTTTCCACTGTATTTTTCTTTCAAGCCATCAAAGGACTCGGCCCGGCCGTTGAAGAACGCTTTGACGAAACCCGTGGTCAATTGGTGAACAAGATAAACCTCCTTGGGGAGCGACCGTGGGTAGAACGCGATCCAAGTGCTTGCCGCCGGTCGTGGTTTGGCTTCTTGCATTCCTAACTCAGGATGCTTGGCAGATGCGAATGCGTAGTAATCAGCAACGAATGTCGTTAACTCCCGATTGAATTCGGGCTGATACCCGCGGCGATTCTGTTCGATGCCCTCTAATAGGATTCTCGCCTTGTATGAAAACCGTTCACTGCGCGGGCTGCGAGATTGGAAATAGGCGAGGATCTCTTCGTAGCTCACGCTGGCATCATAACTCTCGGAATGCTCGGAATGCTTCGCCGAAGCGAGATATTTGCTGGGGGCGATGACGCACGTCTTGAATCTCTCCCAATACCCTTCTTTCGTTCCCTTTTCCCCGCGCAAGCGATAGCGTTCGCCTTGCCTTGGCTGCGGCGGAGCATCAATTTTGTTTTCGATCAGAATCGCCGTGCGAGGCCCCTCCATGGCCTCGAAGAGAAAAACAATGTCCGACTCGCCGAGGTGAGCGTCGGAAACGGAATGCCACGCGCCCAAGGCTGCTTGGTAGATCGGCTCGCCAAATACTCGCGACGAAAACCACTCGCGAAATTCGGTGCTGACGGAAAGCTCCTCCATCACTAACAGGTCGACGTCGCGTTCAGCGATTGATGCGACAAACTTCACGTCAAGCATGGTTTCTCCAAGGCATTTCGCGGTGCTGGACTTGGCGAACGTCAGTCCGCAGTCCACTGGGGGGATAAAAGGTGAGTTTCGCAGGATGCGAGTCCGTGAACGGCTTCAACGCGAGCGTCACGGCGATGAGTGCTTCGCCAAGAACGCGCGCATTGCCGCCGTCGCGGCATCGGGCGACTCGATCACAAGCAGGTGGGCGGCTCGCTCCAGAATCACCATCTCCGCGTCGGGAATTCCCTCTGCGAGTTGCCGGGCAGACTCAATGGGAAACAGGATGTCTTCGCGGCCAAGAATCACCAGCGTCGGGCACTGGATCTCGCCCAGCCGGGCGGAGGCGTCAAACTCGCAAATCGCCTCGCTTTGGCGATAGATCCCCTGCACTGTTGGCGGAAACGGATTGGCCAGCATCTGCTCGACCGTCCGCTCGGCTGCACCGGGCGTGGCGAAGAAGGCGTCGCGATACATCCACGGCAGCGCCGCCCGCGCCGCCACGGCTGGTTCCACCAGGTTCGCCAACTCCGCGGCGGACACAATGACCGATTTTGCGCGGGCCCCGGCTTGCGCACAGGTGGAAGTCAGCGTAAGCGTGCGAACGGATTGGGGGTGGGAGAGTGCCAGTTGCTGGGCGATCATGCCGCCCATCGAATGCCCCGCGACGTGGGCCGGCCCGGTTTCCAGAGCTTCGAGTACCGCAAAGGCGTCGTCAGCCATTTCGCGAATGCTTGGGGGCGAAGGGCCGGGCGTTCGGCCCATGCCGCGGTTGTCGAACACGACAACGCGAAACTGCTTCGCCAGCGAGGGCAGCATCAGGTCCCAAACCGTGTGATCGCAGGCAAAGCCGGCGATCAACAACAGCGGTTCGCCGTCGCCGTGCACTTCGCAGTGAATCTCTTGTCCGTTGCCCCCGACAGTCACCATCGTCGAACTCCAAAATGATTCATTCTGAATTCGGCAGCTCGCAGCCCAGACCGATTGCAGCTGACGCCTTAGCCCCTTCGTGGGAAGCCGGCTTCAACTGGTCCTCGGCTCATTGTGTCGCGAATCTTTGAAGCCCCATGGTTCCCCGGTCAGCCGGGGGCTCAACCGCGAGTCGCACGTTCCGGATCGATGCGCTGTTGGATTGCCGGTCGACCGGTAACTCATCCAACTTCATGCGCCTTCGCCGGCGCGAAGCCACTGCTGTGCGGCTGAGCTTTCCGACGCGGGGAAGTGTTTCACTTCGGCCGCGACGAAGTGGGACGCCAGGTGAGGCAGAAGCTTCAACACATTGTCGTCGGAGACGACGGCCACGCGGCGAATGTGTTTGTGGTGGTCGCGCACGAAGCGGAGGTGGGCGACCAGCGTGGCGAAGTCGTTCCAGCCGGGAAACTCCGCGGCCGTGATCATCAAGCCTTGCAGGCGGCCGTTCGTTTCAATGAACGGGTCGATCTCGGCGGCGACCGCCGTGAAGTCTTCGGCCGTCAGCGGGCCCGCGGGCGACAACTCAAGCACGCCGTGCTCAGGATCGAACGTGTGTCGGAGCATGATTGTTTCTCGGTTAAAGTTCTCGGCTTCGTGCGACGACGGACCGCTGCCGCGGCGCTGGGTGAAATCACAACCGTCCCGGTTCCGGCTGATCCCAAGATTATTGCCGCTGCGCCCTGGCGAATGCAATCACGCCGGTCGGCGGCGAGTGAAGCCCGGTGAACCCCTCCGAGGTTGCGGCCGGCGCCGTCCCCGGTCCGCCAGGGCCCCAATCGACGTCATGGGGCGATCCGCAGGGCGATTTGGTCGTTGCGCTGCGCGGCAGCGCGTTGATGCTGGTGGGTTCCCGGCAGACCGCGAAACCATCCGCCGCGCACGATCCTCCGTCAGAAGAACTGCGAAGTCCTGATTTGAGCCGCCAAGCTCGCTCAGCAAGAAGAGATTTGAACCACGACGGAACGACGGGCACGACGACCAAGACTCGTGATTTTCCGTCGTGTTCGTTGTGTTCGTCGTGGTTCCTTCTTGGCGCACTTGGCGGTTGGAAACCAAGGGAAAAAGGACTCTGCAGTTCTCCTGCATCCTACGCACGGGATTTTGACGGGCGCGATGCGGCAAGTATGATGAGGGCGGAAATACGCCGAGATCGGTCCTCGGCGTGGCGATGGGGAGAACGCAGTCAAGCGTCCTCGCCGACGATGGCAACTCATCGAGAATCTCGACGGCTTTGAGGAGACGGACTCGTGCGACGATTTGCCGTGGCTTTGGTGGTTGCCGCGCTCGCGTGGGGCGGTGTTTCTTCGCGCGCTGGTGCCAGCGCGGCGTCTGGGGTGTTTCCCATCGCCGCCGGCGCCCACGATCAAAGCAACGCGGCGATCAGCGGCAACATCGTCGTCTGGATGGACAACAGCGGCGGCGATCTCAACGTCTACGGGTACGATCTGACCACGGGCGGCGCCTTTCCCGTGAGCACGGCGGCCGGGGCGCAGGCCTTTCCGTCGGTCAGCGGCGAGGTGGTCGTGTGGGAGGACCGTCGCCACGGCGATCCGCAGTACGGCGGAGACGTCTACGGCCGCGACTTGTCGACGAACCAGGAGTTTGTCGTGTACGAGGACGCCGGCCCCATCCTCACCGCGTATCGGCCGGCGATCTCCGGCGAGTGGGTCGTTTGGAGCGAATACCGCGCCGAGGCCGGCGGTTATGGCGTCTACGCTTTCAACCTGGCATCGCAGCAGGAGAAGACGCTGCACGTCGGCGGCGGCGAGTCCGCCATCGGCCTGCAAATCGGGGGCGACGTCGCGGTGTGGCAAGAGTACGCCGGCGACAGCCAGAAGAACGACGTCTTCGGCTACGATCTGGCCGCCGACGCGCCGCTCGTCGTGTGCGACGAGCCCGAGTACCAGTACGACCCCAACACGGACGGCAAGACCGTGGTCTGGCAAGATCGCCGGAAAGGCTTGGCCAGCGACATGGATATCTACGGCCTGGACCTGGTGACTGGCGTCGAGTTTATCATCGACGCCACGACCGCCGACACGCGCGACCCCGCCGTGGCGGGCGACCTGGTGGCATGGAGCGCCGACGGCGACCTGATTGGCTATCGCCTGTCGACGGACCAGCAGTTTCTGATTGCCGCGGACGTGAGTCCCCAAGACATTCAGATCTCGGGCAACGTCATCGTGTGGACGAGCTACGACGCCGCTGGCGGAGAGTTCGACGTGTACGGCGTGCGGGTGGTGCCGGAGCCGTCGGCGCTGGTGTTGCTTCTGGCGGGCGCGGCACTATGCACTGCTCGTCGGACGAGCCGCTGAGTTGCGCGGTGTTTCCAGGGTTTTCCTCAGGGGTGGCATGCGAGTCCGCGTTAGGCATGCCCGGGTCGGACGGCCTTCGTGAGCGTGGCGCCCAGATTCGTTGGATGGGTAGCGAGCGCAGCGGCAACCCATCAACGCGCAACGCGGCATCGCGTTGATGATGATGGGTTCCCGGCAGACTGGGAACCTATCCTACGCACTGGAGCGGCTTAAGCCGGGTGCGCAACCGCGCTTTTTAGGGAGCCAACAGGCGACTGAAGCCAAGGCGGCTAGAATTGCCAGTGACGATGGTTCTGGAACTTCGACGAGTTTGATCAGATAGCAATCGAAGACGCCCTCCACCGGCAGACCACTGAGTGATCCAGGTGAGTATCCGGCTACGTAGATCACTCCCGGCGAAGTGACTTCAATACCGGCCAACCGATCGTAAAATGGCGTGCCCAATTGCTTCGTCCAGACCAAGTCACCGGACTCACTGTAGCGTTGGATAAAGACATCGCGGTAGCCGGCATTGGTGTCGCCGAGACTACCGTCGGTTAATCCAGCAATGTAAATATTCCCAAGTTCGTCGATTGAGAGATCGATCGGATCGTCAAACATGCGCGTGCCGATCTTCTTGTTCCATAAGAGTTGTCCGTCTGGATCGTACTTTCGCAGGACTATGTCTCGATTTCCGATGAGAGTCCCCCCGAGGCTGCCGTTCGTCAAGGCAAGCACAAGCAGATTGCCAAACGGATCGACTGACAGATCACTGACGCCATCAACCCCGCTGCTGCCGAGTTGAACATTCCAACGCACGTCGCGATTCGCATCGTACTTGCGAATGAAGCCGTCATACGAACCGTAATTAACGGTCCCAACTCTTCCGCGAGTAACACCGCCCACGTAGATAGCGTTTGAAGGATCGACGGCTACGCTGGACGCACTATCAGTATCGTTGCTATTGATAGTGGACGACCACGTAGCACCTGTCGAGTCGTACTGGAAGACAACACCTCTGCCTACAGGTCTTCCAGTATTCGAACTGCCGCCCATGCGCCCAGCAATGAAGGCATTGCCAAGTAAATCGGTTGTCACCGCCCACATCGTGTCAATCGAATTGCCGAATCCAATCTGATTCAGAAGTTGTAGGTTGCCCGAACTATCGTATTTGCTAATGAAGCCGTTACGCCCGGTGATTGTCGCACCGCTAAAAAGGTCGCCATTCGTCTCGCCGACCAGCCAAACGTTGTCGAGGCTATCGACTGCGACACCGTAGGCAGAAACACCCGTTTCTGTGCCTGCGGGGCGCAATTGTCGCACCCAAATGTCTTCCCCTTCAGACGTGAATTTGCGTATGAAGGCACTGCCTCTGCTTGGAGGCAATCCGTCCATTGACCCTCCGGTTCCACCAACGACGTAAATGTCGCCCAGCACGTCGGCGGCAATGTCAAAAGCGTGGTCCGTCTCGACAGTTCCAAATTGGCGAATCCACGAAACTGCAGGAATACTGCCTCCGCTGACGTTGCCTGCGATCGCTAGGCAAAGTGCAACGGAGAATGACAACCTCATCATTGGCGTAATCCTCTGGCGCGTAAAGCGGTGCCCGAAGCACGCAAATCGTAGCATAATGCAGAGACTTCAAGAAGGTCGACTGATTCAGTTGATATTGCGTACTGCCTCATGGCACCCCGTCGAAAACATGGGGCTTACGCCCCCTTCTTCGGCCTCGGCACGCGGGCTTTGTTGCGGCCTTTGCCGCGTTTGCGGTTGTCGGTTTTCTTGACCGCGTCGACCGGTTCGCCGATGTTTTCTTGCATGCGCTCGATGCGGTCGCGGATGGCTGCGGCGCGTTCGAATTCCAGCGCGTCGGCGGCGGCGAGCATTTCGGCTACCAGCTCGGCGATGAACTCCTCGGTGATGTACACCGTCTCGTCGGAGCGGCCGGAGGCTTTGCGTCGCTGGCGGACTTTGGTCGGACTTGCGGCACGAGGCAGTGCGATACCCCCCCCGTCGGGGTGTTTGCTCCGGATTTGGCGGACCGCGGCGTCGTTTTTTGTCCCAGACGACTCCGGTTGACTCTCGGAACCACCCGGGGAAATCAATAGCGACGGCGAACCGGCACGCGTATACTGGCCTCGTTAGCGAGACGTCTTGACTTTTCAACGGGGGCAGGCTCCATGCGCATCGTGGTTCTATGGATCGTTTCATTCACGATCAGTCTTGTCGGTTGGGGCGCGGGCGCAGCTCTGTCCGCTGCCGCCGGGCCACCCTCGTCGGGCGGACCGCCGAAATACTCCATCCACCTCCTCGGCTTGGACGACGAGACTCACACCTATCCCGATGGCTCCCGTCGCAGTTCGGTCCGCGGATCAGGTAACGGGAACGAGGGAATTAGCAGCGGGGCGTTTATCGGCAGTTCGTTCCGATTCACCACGCAAAACGCTGGGGACTCGGGCTGGCTCTTCACTCGGAACGACCAGCAACTGCGGCAAACCGGCCTGCTGGCTCCGGAATTCTTCTACGGACCATGGCAGGACCATAGAACAGAGAACTGGGCCGTGAATGCGCGCGGACAGGTCGTCGGCACGACCTCGACGAACCCGACGTCGAGCCAGGGCGTCGACCTCGGCTGGTACTTTGACCCGGCGACAGGTCTGACGACGCGCATTGGGTCCAGCACGCTTGGTTCGCAGCCGCCCCGCGTTGACGATTACCCGCAGTTTCTTCAGGAGAACGGCTTGGCCGTCGGCACCAGCGGCCCCGGAACGTACACGGCCTGGGTCTTTGACCCCGCGGTTGGCGCGACCCGAGAGATTGGCTTGCCTGACTCGACCGATCTGGGCCCCGATACGCGCCCGATATTGCAAACCGTCGAGACCGTGACGTCCGACAACTTGGTGATTGGCACGTCGCTTCGCAATTCGAGCCCCTCGGGGTCATACCATGGCGAGGCCGTTTGGGCGTACGATCCTGACGCCGACGTGACGACGAGATTGGGATTCTTCAGCGACTCCTACGTGCGCAAAAACGGCGACAAACTGACCCGCTTTGACGGCGTCAACCGCAACAATCTGGTGGTTGGTCGGTCGCAGTTTCTCGCACCGTTCGGGGGCTTCGATTCGGCGTGGATTTACGATCCTCGGACTGGCGCATCGACGGCGATTGGCCTTGGTGATCCGGTCGCCAATCCGACGTACGACGATCAGGTGATTGCGATCACGGATCACAATCAGGTGATTGGCCAATCATCCTCCGATGACACGATCGCGTCCTGGTTCTACGACCACGCCACGGGAACGACGACGACGCTCGGGTTTTTCGACGCGGAGCATACGTTCGGGGACGGTTCCAGCCAGAACTCCATCGTCGCATATGCAGACACGGGATTTGTCGCGGGCCATGCCGAGCGGAGCGTTGGCGATACGCGTCGATCATTCAATGTCACGCCTTGGATCTACAATCCCAACACGGGCGAGACGCAGGCTGCCGGTCTATTTGCAGGCGGTTATACGACGCCGGGCGGAGGGCATTGGGCGGAAGCTCTGCGAGTCAATCGACAGGGCCAAGCCATCGGCATCTCACGCCTCTTCGCCAACTCGGCATCGACTGTCCAGCGCGACAGCGCCTGGTTCTATGACATCGAGAGCGGCCAGACGCACGAGTTGGCCCAAGACCTCATGATTCGACGACGCGCGATCTGGAATCGCCCCCACCAACTGAACGACCGAGGGCAAGTGGCGGGCGTCATGACGAACAACCAGGGGGGCGGCGACTATGTCTGGTTCTACGACCACGAGACAGGCGCCACGACCAGCGATTTCGATATTCGCAACGAGTTTACCGTGGATTCCAACGGGCAGGGCGCCGACATCGAGATTCTCCAACTCACCGATTCGGGGCTCGTCCTGGGGCGCAACGAGCGCCATATCTTTAATCGGGGGCGACCGACCTTCGCGGCGTGGCTGTACGACTCGTCGAGCCACACGACGTACGATCTGTCCTTTTCGACCAACTCGGAGGGCGCCGCGTATACGGATGTCGTCTCCCTGTCCGAGTCGGGAGCTATGTTTGGCACTTACGACTTCTACGGCGAGACGGACGCTTTCGAAGGCGTCCGCTATTTCTATTGGAGCCTCGTCGACGGATTCCACGACCTCGAATCGCTCATTGTGGGCGACTTTGATGCGGCCGGCTGGGATACGATCATTGGCTCTCTGAATTTCTCCGGAGACTTGAAAATCGTTGACGAGTCGTTTCTCACTGCGCGGGGGCGCCGACTCGACGGCAGCTACATGCCGTTCGCATTGATTCGAGTTCCGGAACCCGCGACGTTGTCGTTGCTCTGTGCGGCGCTCGTAGCGGGCGCGGCATGGCGAGGGACCCGCGGCGCTCGATCAGGCGGCGCACGTTGCGAAGCCCCCTTTGCGTCCCTGGGTGGACGACGATGACAAAGTGAATCGCAATTGCAGCGTCCAAGAAAAGTGAGCCGCCGGGCGCCACTGCTGGCTCGGTCCAGCAGTGAGGCCCTGCAGGCGGTATGTCACCTCGAATGAGGCTCACCGTGTCGCCGCTTCGCACTGCTGGGCAAGCCAGCAGTGGCACGCCGTCGAAAACATGGGGCTTACGCCCCCTTCTTCGGCCTGGGCACGCGGGCCTTGTTGCGGCCTTTGCCGCGTTTGCGGTTGTCGGTTTTCTTCACTGCGTCGACCGGTTCGCCGATGTTTTCCTGCATGCGCTCGATGCGGTCGCGGATGGCTGCGGCGCGTTCGAATTCCAGCGCGTCGGCGGCGGCGAGCATTTCGGCTTCGAGCTCGGCGATGTATTCCTCGGTGATGTACACCGTCTCGTCGGTGCGGCCGACCGCCGCGTTAGCTTTGGCGTGCGCCGCCGCGTCGGATTCGATGCCGCGGTGGATCGCTTTTTTGATCGTCTCGGGCGTGATGTTGTGCTCGCGGTTGTACTCCTGCTGCAGCACGCGGCGGCGTTCGGTTTCGTCGATCGCCCGCTGCATGCTGTCGGTCACGCGGTCGGCGTAGAGGATGACCTTGGCGTTGACGTTGCGAGCGGCGCGGCCGATGGTTTGCATCAGCGAGGTTTCGCTGCGGAGGAAACCTTCCTTGTCGGCGTCGA
>JAGQOU010000048.1 GCA_020427145.1 Planctomycetales bacterium
ACGTCCAGGCCGGCGCCGGCATCGTCGCCGACAGCGTGCCAGCCACGGAGTATCAGGAAACGCTCAACAAAGCCCGCGGGCTACTGACTGCGATTGAACTGACCCAGCAGCGGGCCAAGAGATGACGAATGACGAAGGCCGAATGACGAATGCCCGTTCGGCTGGCTGCGTTTGATTGGAGATTCGGCATTCGTCATTCGAGCTTCGTCATTCAGGCATGAAATCCCTCACCGGCCAATTCCTCGTCGCGTCGCCGCATTTGAAGGATCCGAATTTCGCTCGGACCGTCGTGCTGATGCTGCGCCACAACGAAGAGGGGGCGCTGGGGGTCATTCTCAATCGCCCGGGCGACAAGACCGTGCGCGAGGTGTGGGAACTGATCGATGCCGAGCCCTGCGAGTGCGACGACGACATGTTCCTGGGCGGGCCCGTGCCCGGGCCGCTGATCGCCGTGCATGATCAGCCGCTGCTGGCCGACGACGAAGTCCTGCCGGGCGTCTACATGGCGATGCAGCGGGAGCCGATCGACCAGCTGGTGCGCGAAGCGGGGGCCGAGTTCCGCCTGTTCAGCGGCCACAGCGGCTGGGGGAGCGGGCAGCTTGAGGGCGAGTTGGAAGCCGGCGGCTGGCTCCTCGGCCCCGCGACCGTCGCGGAAATCTTCGGCGACGTCGAACCCCTGTGGCGCAACGTCTGCAACCGCATCGGCCGCAACATCGCCGCGCCGGGGATCAAACCGGATGCGATCCCGGACGATCCGGAGTTGAACTGAGCCGCTCGGCCCGCGTCGCCCCGCCACTCGTCATCGACGCTTATCTGTGTTCATCCGCGGTGGGTTCTCCCGCCAAACGGGCCAGCGTCTGTCGCACTTCGTCCATGCTGAGGCCGCGGTCGTGGATGAACGAGCTGAACCGCGTGTCGGGGGGCGTGTCGCCGGGGAGGTTCAGGGCCGCCGCGATCTGGGCGACCGTGACGCCGGCGGCGTCGGCTGCTTCGGCCAGGGTGTTGGAGCCGCGCAGGTCGGCAAAGGCGTTCGACTTGGCGTCGGGGTGCGCGCTCACGGCGGTTTTGTCGCTCGACGCTGAGCCCGACGCGAGGGCCCCGCGGGTGGTCGACTCGGTCGCGGTGACAAACGGAAGCGTCCCCAGGGCGATGACTCCGACCAATCCGGCGACGCCCAGGGCGAACCGCCCGCCGGACTCATCCGACTTCTTGCCGCGCAGCATGCAGACGATCCACTTCCAGTGCAGCGCAAGGTGAACCGCTAGGACGGCAAACAGCCCCAGCGCGATCCAGTAGTGCAGGCCGCCCCAATCGTGGCGCGTGGCTCCCCAGAGAAGACTGACCGCGCGATCGCCGGAGCCAGCGCCGCCGCGACCGCCGTGTTCGCCGCCGCTGCCGGGGGGGAGTTGGAACCGCATGACCAACCCGGTGACGGCCAGGGCGACAAAGCCGACATAGGCGAGCGTATCGACCAGGGCGTTCCAGTGGGGCATTCGCCAGCGCATTGCATCCTCCGCGAGTGAGGGGAGGCGCATCGAGCAGCAACGCCGAATGCGCAAGACCAGACCCGAGTACAACATGCAAGTTGCATGCCGCACTGCGCCCGCCGCGAGAGAGATGCTGTACGAGTCGGGGGTGGCACAGTTGGTCGCGCCAGCAAGGGCGCCGAGTGTGCAGCAAGTGCACAGTTCGCAACGCAGCGGGTCAGGTGGCAATCATGCCCCGAAAGGCGGAACGAAGCGAAGCCCCGCCAGCGTCCAGTCACCAGTCACCGATCACCGATCACTGATCACCGCCGTCGCCTCGGCGATCTTCAGCTTCCAGCCCTCAATCGGCGTCCCCTTCGTGTCGAGGTGGTACACCAACGCCTTGAGCCGCTGCGTGGCCTCCCCGTCCGGGGCGGTTGTGAAGAGGTTTTCCAGAAAGTAGGGGGGCATCGACTGGTAGTACAGTGTCGCCCGCACGGTCAGCCGGGCGGGGTCGACGCCGCGGGGGAGTTTGATGCGGTAGCGAGTCGTGTCGGTCGCGTCGCCGTTTTGGAAGTCGGGATCGTGGTCCGCCTCGCCCTGCGGTCGCGTGGCGCCCAGGTACGGTCCGTATAGTCCCGAGTTGCCGCCGTCTTCACTCCAGCCGCGGGGCAGCAGGCGGTTGTCTTTCACGCAGCTGCAGCCGCGCACGAAGCTGGTGGTGAACACCCCTTCGGCGGTGTGCAGCAGCGTCTCGTAGATCTGCGCCTTGTCGGGCGAGTCGATCAGCTCGTGATGCGGCTGGCACGCCTGCTCGTCGGCGCCGCGGTTGTGGGAGATAAACTCGGTGGCGAGCGGCTGGCCGTCGCCGCCCATGATGACGCCCCAATCGTTGGTGCGTCCCGAGGCCCACACGACGCGCTCGGCGCCGGAGTTGGTTTTCTCGACGACCAGCAACTCGACAAACGCCCGGCGGAAGCCAACGCCCGAGGGGAACCGGTGGCCGGTGAGGTTCTCGACGGTCACGGCCGCTTCAATCGTGCGCGGGTTGGGCAGCGACGCGACCACGCTCACGCGGGCCGTATCGCGGCGAGCCGTGCGGACCATCCGCGCGATGGCCGCGTCGAGGTCGGCGGGCGAGCCGGTCATGTAGTCGGTCTTGCGCACCCCCAGCACGCGATCGAACTGCCGGAACATCTCCAGCAGAAACACGTTCACTCCGGCAAAGTGGTGCCGGCGGTGGTTCTCTCGCATCCGCACGTTGAGATGCTCGTGCGGCGCGAGGTTCTCGGCGTCGGGGTACGTGGTGTCTTGGATCGCCGCCACGCGGGTGAGCGTATCCTGCGGGTCGCTGCCCTCGACCAGGTCGCTCTCGTCCAACCCTTCGCCCATGTGGCAGTCCTGACAACTCTTGCCCGTGGGGCGACCGGCATAGGCGTCTTCGTTGTTGAACTCGCTGTTGAGCCACTCCAAGTACGTGGCCTGCTCGATGTGGTGATGGAAGTCGCGGAACTGCTCGACGCTCTGGTTGGCGATCATCGTGGTTTGGATGTCGTCGGCCGGGTGCTCGTCGGTGAACGGATCGTCCACCACCGGCAACACCACGGTGTGGCACGTGCCGCACATCCGCGAACTGCGAACGTACGGGTCGTGCTTGGGCCTGATCCCCAGGCCGTGGTGCATGGGATACGCCGCGATTTCGTCGTCTTTGTACGGCCCGTAAATCTCCCCGGGCGGACCGAGGTGATACATCCCGGTGATCGAGGTTTCGAGGAAGTGGGCCAGTTCGCTCCGGTCGTCGCCGGGTTCGCGGGGTTTGGGTTGAATGCGGTGGCAGACCATGCAGCTGATGCCCTCGCGAGCCAGCGCGCCGTACTTGCCGGCGTCGGTTCCCACCGGGGCGTCCGCCGCCGAGGTCGCCATGGCCTGGGCGACGCTGAACAGTCGCCCCTCGCCCGCGTGATCGACGTGGAACTGGTGCCGCCCCATCGCCCCGTGGCAGCGCAGGCAGGCGTCCTGCAGCACGGCGTGAACCTTGTCTCCTTCGGCGTCGCCGAACTGGCGCCTCATGAGGGCGCCCTCGCTTTCCAGTTGGGCGTAGAACACCGGATCGCGCCCCGCGAGCCCCATGGGAGTCCACCGCCACTCGCCGTAGGGGGACACGTTGACCCCCGGCGTCGCGTAGCCGGCGGGCTGCTCCCGGGGAACGTACGACGCCACGCCCAGCGGGCTCGACAGTCCGCCGTGGCAGCTAAAGCACTGGTTGGACGTGTACATTTCGCACGGGCTGTCCGTGCGATTGGTGACCGAGTCGTGGGTGAGCGGCGGCAGCTTGACCGCCTCATCGATCGCCAGCACGTCGTTGGGCGCCGGGACGCCGGGGCCATCGTCGACGGCCGCCTTGCTGCGCTCCTTCGCGCGGGCGTCGTGCTCGCACACGCCGGCCGGTTCTTCGAACGTGCGCCATGAGTCATCGACGCGAAACAGCATCGGCTCGCCCGGGTAGCCTTCGATATTCCGCAGGGCGGCAAACGTGAACTCGTTGCCGCGGTCAGCCGGATCGGCGGAGCCCGGGGCCCCAAACCCCGGCGAGGCCGTCGACGCGTGGCAGCGAATGCAGTACAGCCCGAAGCCCGACCACGCTTCGCCGTAGGTCTTGTGGTTGTCGATCGTTTCGCCGGTGGCGGGCGCTTCGCTCCAGAACCAACCGTCGTGCGAACCGGTCGAGTCCTTGATCATCACGGTCCACGATTTCAGCGACGCCCGCAGTTCGTCTTCGCTCTTGCCGTCGTGTCGGGCGGCCGGCTCGGGGTACTGCTCCTTGACGATCATTTCGCCATCGGGGATGGCGCCCTGGCGACCGTTCTCCAGCCACGCGATCACGCCCGGCGAGTAGTAGACGCGCACCGCGGGATGGGTGCCGTAGTAGCGATTGTCGATGAAGGGGCCCGTGTCGCGGACGCCCTTGTCGCGTTTCCAGCCGAGGTCGACGTAGCGACGCTGCAGCAGAAAGCGGAACAGGATCTTTTCAAAGTCGCGCACCGCCATCGCGCTGGGGCGGGGCAAGGGGTAGGCGACCGGCGGCTGGGCCAGGGCCGCTTCGATCGCCTCCAACGCGGCGGCCGCTCGCGCCGCCTCCGGCGAGACGGGACAATCCTCGGCCGGCGCTTCCTCCTCCGCCGACGGCGGCGCCGGTTCCTCAGCAGCGCTGACAGTCCACAGCACGGCGGCGCCGAGAAAGGTGACGGTCAGCGCGCGCACAAACAGCGGCAAGCGAGCGAGGTGTGCAATTCGCATAAGGGTTCTTCACGCCAAAAACAGAGCGGCAACAGCGGCAGGCGGCGGATTCTGTAGTGTAACACCTCGCACCAGCCGTTGCAGCGGCGATCGGCGGCGTCGCGAGAGCCCCGTCGCAGCGTCTTGAACTCCACCCCAGTCCCGTTGTCGTACTGCACAGTCAGCCTTCCCCCTGGGCTCGCGCCCAGGGCTGGGGCGCCTCATGTGCAAGGTCTTGTGAGGGGGGAACAGATAGTGCGTTGCCTGTCGGACTCTTACGCGCGGTACGTCGCGTAGCACTTGGGGGTCTCCCACAGCAGCACTTCGACGATCGGCGCAGGCAGCGCCAGCTTGTTGCTTTCGGTGAAAATCAGCTTGGCGATGTTCTCGGCCGTGGGGTTCTCGTCGAGCAGGTACAGCGGCTCGCCCTGGTCCTGCAGGTAGCCGACCACGGGGTCCTCGCGGCACAGCAGCATGCGGTGGTCGAGGTTCTCGTCGATCCAGGTGCTCACCGCTCCCTTGATGTCCGAAAAGTCGACGACCATCCCCCGGTCGTCCAGCGAGTCGCCCTCGATGGTGATCACCGCCTTGCCGTTGTGGCCGTGCAGGTAGCGGCACTTGCCGGCGTAGTTCAGCAGGCGGTGGCCGTAGCAGAATTCAATTTCGCGCGTGACGCGGAACAGTTCGGGCATAGTGAATCTCAATGTTTCGACGGCGAGCGGGGGGCGTGAGCCCCCTGTTTTGATTGATCGAGCGGAGAGCCGGACTTGGCGAGCGGCCGAGCAACAGGGGGCTGACGCCCCCCGCTCGTTGGGGCGATTTCCAGGCAAACCGCGGTTCAGCAGGCTATCACAACGGCTCGCGGCGACAAACTCCCCCCACCTTGCCAGCGGCGGGGCGGGCATTGATACTGGGGGGCCCGATTTTCCCCGCCGGTCGCCCCGCCGAGCGTTTGCCCCGGGGCAGACCCGCGCGAGATCAGGCGGCGTGGCCGCCACCGCGAAACCCATCGTCATTCCGCCTTTCCGCCTTCCCCCATACCCCTTCGCCATGAACCACGCCGGCCGTCGCGACAAACTGCGTAAGCAACTCAAGAGAGAGGGGCTCGACGCCCTGTTGGTGACCAACTTTCTGAACGTCACCTACCTGACGGGCTTCACCGGCGACGACAGCTATCTGCTGGTCACGCCGACCGACGCGATCATCATCAGCGACCTGCGGTACGACACGCAGTTGCATGACGAGTGCCCCGACGTGGAACTGTGCATCCGCGGGCCCGGCACGAAGATGCTCGACTTTGTCGTCAAGACGGTCGAGAAGGCGGGCGCCCGCCGCATGGGCTTCGAGGCCGACTCGATGACCGTCGGCCTGCGCGACGCGGTGGCCGACGCGCTGCCGAAGGTCGAACTGGCCGCGACCAGCGGGTGGGTCGAAGAGTTGCGGATGATCAAAGACAAGGACGAGATCAATCGCACCCGCGTGGCCTGCGATCAGGCGCGGCGTGCGTTCGAGGTGGTTCGCGCCGGGATCACGCCCGAGACGACCGAGAACCAGATCGCCGCGGACTTGGAGTACCAGGTGCGGCGGTTCGGCGGCAAGGGGTTGTCGTTCACGCCGATCGTGGGCGTCGGCTACCGTGCGGCGCTGCCGCACGGCATGGCGACCGACCGCAAGATTGGCGAGGCGGATTTCGTGCTGATCGACTGGGGGGCCAACGAGGGGCTCTACATGAGCGATCTGACCCGCGTGCTGGCCACGGGGAAAATCTCCCCCAAACTCCGCAAGCTTTACAACATCGTGCTGAAGGCCCAGCTGGCGGGGATCGCGGCGATCAAGCCGGGCGCCACCTGCGAGGCGGTCGACGCCGCGGCCCGCTCGGTGATCGAAAAAGCCGGCCACGGCAAGGCGTTCGGCCACGGACTGGGCCACGGCACGGGTCTGGAAATTCACGAGGCCCCGCGGCTGGCCAAGGGGCAGAAAACCGAGCTCAAGCCGGGTATGATCGTGACCGTGGAACCCGGCATTTATTTCCCCGAATGGGGCGGCATCCGCATCGAAGACGATATTCTCGTGACCCGCGACGGCCACGAGGTGCTGAGCAGCGTTCCGAAAGAACTTGACGAGAGCGTGGCGGGCTAAGAGCGAATGCGGAAGGGGGAGTGGGGAATGGGGTGCAAACGAGTTTGCCGTCTTCGTCGGCGTCGGACTTAGCATGACCCCATTCCGCATTCCACCTTCCCCTTTGGCCACGGCTCGCAACTCCGCCATCGACGCACGCAACGAACCACAAGGCGCCAATCTATGCCCGAAAAGACCCCACCTTCCAGCAACGTGTTCGAGGTCGACCGCGTGCGGCAGCTTGTCGAGCTGATGAACGAGTGCGACATGGCCGAGGTCGATCTGCGCCAAGGCGACCAGCGGATCCACCTGCGTAAGAAGCAGGACGCGATCGCCACGTTCGCCGCCGCTGCCGCACCGCTGCCTGCTGCGGCGCCGGCGCCCGCCGCGGCTCCGTCAGCCGCCGCCGCGCCGTCCGCCGAGGCCGCTGTCCCCGCGAACGCCACGTTCGTCACCAGCCCGATGGTCGGCACGTTCTACACGGCAGCCAACCCCGAGTCGCCGCCGTTTGTGAAGGTGGGCGACCAGGTTGGTCCGGAGACGGTCGTGTGCATCATCGAAGCGATGAAGGTCTTCAACGAGATCCCCGCCGAGTGCAGCGGCAAGATCGTCAAAGTGCTGGTCGAAAACGGCGACCCGGTCGAGTTCGGACAGAAGCTGTACCAAGTCGAGAAGTGATTCGCAGCGCATGCCTGCGAAGTCAACCGCCCGCGAATCGCGCGAATAATCGCGAATCTTTGGGGCAACTTTCTGACTCAGGTTCCGCCGCCACGACCGCACCTCCACGAGACGCGATCGAGCTGATTGTCTCGCCGCAGACGCCTTCCTGACATTCGCGCCCCTGCGCGTTATTCGCGGGCCCATTTGCCATGTATCAACGCATTCTGATTGCCAATCGCGGTGAAATCGCCCTGCGGATTATTCGCGCCTGTCGCGAACTGGGCATCGAGACGGTCGCCATCTTCAGTGAGGCCGACCGTGGTTCCGCGTATCTCGATCTGGCCGACGAGGCGTACTGCGTCGGTCCCGCCAAGGCGGCCGACAGCTACTTGCGGATTGCCAACGTGATCAGCGCCGCCGAGGTGGGTAACGTGCAGGCGATCCACCCGGGCTACGGGTTTCTTGCCGAAAACGCCCACTTCAACGAGGTGTGTCGCAGCTGCAACATCGACTTCATCGGCCCGATGCCCGAGGCGATGGCGCAGCTGGGTGACAAGAACGCCGCCCGCGACCTCGCGAAACGGGCCAAGGTGCCCGTCGTCCCCGGCAGCGACGGACTGATTGAGAGCCCCGAGCAGGCGCTGAAGTTCGCCCACGAAGTCGGGTTTCCCGTGCTCATCAAGGCGGTGGCCGGCGGCGGCGGGCGGGGGATGCGCGTCGCCTCGAACGACCTCGCCCTGAAGAGCGCGCTGCAGCAGGCCCAGGCCGAGGCGCAGGCCGCGTTCGGCAATGGCGCCGTGTATCTGGAAAAATACGTCGAGCAACCGCGGCATGTCGAAGTACAGGTGATCGCCGATCACCATGGCAACGCGGTGCATCTGTGGGAACGCGATTGCTCGGTGCAGCGGCGTCACCAAAAGCTCATCGAAGAGAGCCCCAGCACGAGCATCACGCCCGAGACCCGCGCGGAAATGTGCGAGGCGGCTCGGCGGCTGATCTTGGAGGCCAACTACACCAACGCCGCCACGGTCGAGTTCATCGTCGACAAGGACGGCAAGTATTACTTCATCGAAGTGAACGCTCGGATCCAGGTCGAGCACCCGGTGACCGAGATGGTCACCGGGATCGATCTGATCAAGCAGCAGATTCTGGTCGCCAGCGGCGAGAAGCTCCCGTTCACGCAGGACGACGTCGTGCAGAAAGGGCACGCCATCGAGTGCCGCATCAACGCTGAGGACCCGAAACGCAACTTCCAGCCGTCGCCGGGACGGATTGAGCGGCTGATCGCCCCCGGCGGGTTTGGCGTGCGGTTCGACTCGCACGCCCACAGCGGCTACGTCGTGCCGCCGTACTACGATTCGATGATTGGCAAGCTGATCGTCCACCAGCCGACCCGCCGCGAGGCGATCGCCACGATGCTGCGAGCGCTGTCCGAGATGCGCGTCGACGGCATCAAGACGGTGATCCCGCTGCACGTCGAGATCCTCAGCCACAGCGCCTTCGCCGAGGGGCGGATCGACACGACGTTCGTCGAGCGAACGTTCATGGCCACGTAACTCGGCAGTCCTCGCAGCGGCAGTTGCGCGGTCTCTTGGCGGCAGTTTGCGACTTCCCGCGTTCAGGCTTCTCGGCTTGGGACGCGTTCTTTTTGGGGGCTTGGCGAGCGAGTCTGGCTAGAAAGCCCGACCTGCGGGCTATTCGCCGGGGCATTCTCAGCTTGCCCCCGGGGGTTTAGAATGGCGGCTCGCCTGGGGCCGCCGGGCGAACCTGCCTGAATTCGGCCGCCAGCGTGATTGCCGCCGCGGCCCGACTGACCCGCCCGCCCGTTTCTTGCCGTAATTTTGCGAGATTGACTGCTATGGCCGACAACACGTTGTCCCGTCCCCAACGCATGCCGCACAATTTTCGGCGCGCCGCGATCCTGTTCGCTGGCGGGCCGGCCCCAGCCGCCAACGCCGTCATCTCGGCGGCGGCCGTTTCCTTCTTGCGAAACGAGATCGAAGTGGTCGGCGTAAAGCACGGCTACTCGAATCTCATGGAATACTCGCCCAGCCGACCGCTGGTCGACGGGCAAGACTATGTGATGCTCGATCACCGTTGGTTGCGCCGTACGCGCAACTCGCAGGGGATTATGATCGGCACCGCCCGGGCCAACCCCGGCAAGAACGTCTCGCACCCCTCGCACCTCAAAGACGAAGAGCGCGTGGCGCCGCTCAAGACGGTGTACGAAGCGCTGCGTTCGATCGGCGTCGACCTGCTGGTCTCGATCGGCGGCGACGACACGCTGAAGACGGCGAACAAGTTCAAGATGTATCAGGACAGCCTGCCGCTGGACGCCCATCGCATCCCCGTGGTGCATCTGCCCAAGACGATCGACAACGACTACCGCGGCATCGATTTCACGTTCGGCTACTTTACGGCGGTCGACTTCCTGGCCGGCGAGGTGCGCAACTTGCTAGCCGACGCCGAGGCGAATCGCAGTTACTTTTTGGCCGAGAGCATGGGCCGCAGCGCCGGTTGGCTCGCGTACGGCGTGGCGATCGCCGGCGAAGCGAGCTTGGTGGTCAGCGTCGAAGACATCGTCGGCAAGTACCGCAGCACGGAAGAGGCGATCGACCCTGAAACGGGCGAGAAGACGACCCGCACGATCATGAAAGTCGAGGAAGTGGTCACGCGCATCGTCGCCACGATCACGGCCCGCGAGCGCGAGGGCAAAGAATACGGCGTGATCGTCATTGCCGAGGGGCTCGCCGAGTTCTTGCCGTCCAGCTACCTGGAAGGCGTCAGCCGCGACGACCACGGGCACATCAACATCTCGGCGGTCAATTTGCACGACGTCTTCGCCGACCTGATTTCCAAGGAATACAAACGGCAGACCGGCAAGAAGCGCAAAGTCACCCCGGTGCAGTTGGGATACGAGGCCCGCTGCGCCAAGCCGCACGCATTCGACGTGATGCTGGGCAGCCAGCTGGGCGTGGGCGCCTATCGCGCCTTGGTCGAAAAGCGACTCAACGGCATCATGGTCAGCGTCAGCGGACAGCTCAATCTGGAGTACGTGCCGTTCGAGGAGTTGGTTGATCCCGAAACGCTCGTCACGGTGGTCCGCTACATCGAACGCGACAGCGACTTCCAGAAGCTCACCCGATTCCTCGAAACCTACGTCAACGAAGGCGACAGCGGCGGCCCCAACTGAGCCGCTGTGAAATCGATCGGGAGGGCGAGGCGTTTTGCTGAGCTCCAGACGCGCAGGCTCGGCAGAGCCTCGCCCTCCCGATAGACTCTCGACCGGTCGTCGTTGCCGACGACTCTCCGCCCCGCCGCATCGCGTCCCGCCTTCCCTTACCTCCCCGCCCCTGTCTTCCTGCCTTGCATTATGGGTTTTCCCTCTCCGTTCTATCGTTGGCGTCCCCACCCCTGGCACGGTTTGGAGATTGGCCCACAGCCGCCGTCGATCGTACACGCCTACATCGAGCTCACGCCGTTTGACCGCATCAAGTACGAACTCGACAAGCAAACCGGCTACCTGCGGGTCGACCGGCCGAACCGCACGTCGTCGTTTTGCCCGACGTTGTACGGGTTCGTGCCGCGCACCTACTGCGGCAATCGCGTGAAGGCCCTCCTGCCGGGCGCCACCAAGGGCGATGGCGACCCGCTGGACATTTGCGTCATCAGCGAGCGGCCGATCCAAAACAGCGAGATCATTCTCAAGGCCCGCGTCGTGGGCGTGCTGCCGATGCTCGACAACGACGAGGCGGACCACAAGATCGTCGCCGTGCTGGAAAACGACAACATGTGGCACGAGGTGCAGGACGTCGCCGACCTGCCCAAGGTGTTGGTCGACCGATTGCGGCACTACTTCAGCACCTACAAGATGCTCACTCCCGAAGACTCCAAGGTCGACATCGCCGCGGCGCTGGGACGCGAGGAGGCCGAGAAGGTCGTGCAAGCGGCGATCGCCGACTACGCCGACCATTTTGGCGAGTGAAGTCGGGCAAGACTTCGAAACATGACCTCCGCCGGGAGTGCGAGGCTCTGCCGAGCCTGCGCGTCGACAACTGCGCAGTTTCCGCGGAGCCTCGCACTGGCCGAACGACCGCTATGGTAATTCGATGACTTCTTCACCGTTGCGCGTGAGTAGCGGCACGATCGTGTCCGCTTCGGCGGGTACGGCCATGAATCGCACGTGACCGTCGCAAAACGCCGCGTTGAAGCCGCCGGGGAACTGCCCGCCAATTCCTTCCGGCGGCCCCTGGGGATCAAACTCCAGCCCGCCCGGTTTGGTCCACGGCACGGCATGCTCATCGTCGACCTCGACCAGCGCGATAGTCTGCGACATGCCGTCGCTAATATCCCTCAATAAAACGCCGACGCGTTCGGGCCAGACGGTGTTCTCGCCGACCACCTCGCGGTAGGTCGCCAGTCCGCTGGCGGCCCGGTGGTGCGACGCAGGGCAGCGAAAGACGTCCGGCATCTCGGCCAGCAAAGCTTTGTTGTGCGGGCTGTCCCACGGCTCGTCGAGATGGAACTTGCGGTACAACTCGCCTTCCTCCAAGTAGGGCAGGATATGCACGCGCCAACTCAACAGTGGTTGGCCCGTGGCATCAAAGGTTGCCGTGGCCGGCAGGCGTTTGTTGGCGGATTCGAAGTTCAGCAGCCCCAGCATCAGCATTTTGAGATTGTTCATGGAATTCCGTCGCAAGACCTCGTTGCGCATGGCCTGGATCGGCGGCGTGACGGCCTGAATGACTTCGTTGGCGTCGCGATCCCCGCCCAGGGAGAACGTCAATTGCGATCCCTGTTGCTGCGGCGCGATTAGCGCCAGCAGCGACTGCAGGACTGCCGTCCCCTCCGGCCCGTCGTTGCGCGACAGGAGCGATTTCACTCCTGCGTTCCAGACGCGTAGCAGCGAGGCGGCCGACGCCTCGTCGGCCGATTGAACCGTCACCCGCAGGGCCGCCTGCGGCGGACCATCGACGCCCACCGCCAGCCATAGCACGCCGCGCGTGAGCGCCGTGCTGGGTTCGTTCCCCAGGTACGGCGGCAGCGTTGGCATCAACTCGTCGACCACCCGCCGCTGATCGTCCGTTGGCAACAGGCAGACCTTCAAAGGGGCGTCGCCCGCGGCGGACAGCGCCTCGGTCAGCGCAGGGCGGGGCGTTGGTTTCCCGGCCGCCAGGCGGTCGAGCACCTCCGGACGCCCCACGACCACGACCCGATCGAAGTCGCGGGCCATCAGCGGTTTCGCCTGGGCCAGCAGATTGCGCAGGCGTTTGACGTCGCTGTGCGGCGTCTTCACCAGCACGGCGATGGGCTCCTCGCTGAACATGTCGTGCATGCTGACGACGATCGCCGCTTGGCGAAATCCGGCCGCGACCAGTTCGTCGCGCACGCGCTCGACGTCGCGAGCCGTCAGGTCGATATGCGTTTTGAGATCGGGCGCGAATTCCCCGCCGATCGCAGCCAGGCGATCCAATTGCCAACCGTCCAGACGGACCGTCGCAACGACCAAGCTCTCGCCGTCAATCCACGGCGCGACCCCTTCGGCGATGTCAACCGACTGCGCCGTTGCGACGCCCTGGGCGGCCACAAATGTCGCGACCCACGCCAGCAGGAAAGTCTTCGTTCGTAACATGATATGCCTCGGGCCATGGGGCCGGTGGGTGAAACGAAAGTGTTCGATGTCGCGGAGCGATCTGGCACGCGCCGCGAGCCAAGCCCTTCTTCAAATGCCTGCTACGGCGTCGCTCTCATGCGAATCTCATACTGGCACGAATGGTTTTTTAATTTGGGTCCCGACAATTCGGCGACGCCGTCGCGAAGGCTCCACTCAAAGGGGCGGGCGGTCACCGGGTCAACAGGAACCGGGACAACGCTTATCTCCGCCAACGTCTCCGGCAGGCGACCGTCGTTGGCCGCGGCGTGCATTCGCAATGCCTCCAGCAAACGCAGGACGGCCAATTCTCGTTCGAGCCGGACTTGGGCAATTCGTGCGCCTTCCATCGAGGGCCGTATCGCCCGCAGCAGCGTCGGCAGGGGCGCCTTCGGCGCGGCCTGCGCCATTGCGCTGTCCGCCTGCCGACTGACCCGGATGCTGTCGGCAAACGGCAGTTCAAAGGCCGCGACGCAGAGGTCGGACGAGCGCCGGTAGATGAGATACGCGTCGGCCAGCAACACTTGCGGCGCCGGCATCGATTCGACGCGTTCGGTCGTGAAACCCTGTTCGACGAGCCGCGCCTTTGCTGCCGTATACGCCGGCACGCTTGCCAGCACGGCCAGCGCGTCCTCGTCCGGCGCGTCGTCGAGGACCGCGACCAACCCGCGCCAAACCTTGAAAAACAACTGCCGCGCCTGCTCCGTCGTCATCGATTCGCTGAGACAGTTCCGCAAATCAGGAAACATGAGTTCCACGGACGACGTTTCGGCGCGGATTGCCAGCGAGATATCGACCAGCGGCCGCGGCAACTCGCACAGCGCCCAGTACAAGTTCGGCGCCTCGGGCTGTTGGATGAGCGTCAGGACTTGTTGGTCGCCGACGCCCGCAATTGCCAGCCCCACCAACCCGCCGACGAGCGGCTCGGAACCCCCCACGTTGCGCGCCAGGGCGTAATTCGTCTGCAGAGCTATGATCGCTTCGTCAATGCGACCATGGGCAACATCGTTGCGAGCCACGGCGCACAACAGGCGGCAGAACTGACGGCTGTCTTGCATCTCCGGCAGCAAAATCGTGAAATACGGCTCGCGATCCACGGGAAGTTGCCAGTCGCAGTTCGTGCAGAGGGCGCCCTGCCGCAAGTAGTACAGCGGGGGCGATTGGAACGTCAGCCTGGCGAGGAGTTGGTCGTCGTCCTCGCGCAACGATTGCAGCGGCTGCGTGTCGGAGTGGTCGATCTTGTCCCACAGTTCGCGATCGCCAAACAGCGAATCCTGCGACGATCTGACCTTGCCGTAATAGACCGCGGCGTTGCCGTGGATGCGATCGACGAAATCGGGCCACAGCCGATACTTGAGCGGCGGGTCGCTTGCCGGCATCGGCGACAGCGTGACTTGCACCGGCGGCGGGTCGTCGCCCTCGGCAAGCACCAGCGCGGGGGCGAACGCGACGATCAACGACGCCGTGACCAGTGAGCGAATAGTAAGCGGCATGGTCTGACTCGCAGTGAGCGAAGAATGTGGTCCGGAGAAAGTCATCGGAGGGGACAGCGAATTCACGTGGGCGACCGTTCGTGCAGTTCGCTGACGTCAATCGCGCGGTCAAACGAACGCGGGGTGAACGGCTCGACGGGACGATACGCCGGCCGGCCAACGCCGCCGGCTGACAACTCGTCGCGGAGCAGCACTTGACGCAACTCTAAGGGCGTCATCCCCGCCTGCAAGACGCGGGCGTCGGTGGCGCGCAATGCGTGACGCCACCGCGAAACGTCATACTCGACGTCCGCATCGGGCAAGTCGACGGCCGCGACCGCCGTTGTGGCGCCTGACGAAGTTTTGGCCAACGCGGGCGTCGGCGACGACGGAGAAATATCGTTCGCCGGCCACGCGAGCACCGCCGCCAGCGACGCGGCCAACATCGTCGACACGGCCGCAGCCGCTTGCCAACGTCGCAAGCGCAACGCGCCGCTTGCGGCCAACTCGGCGGCCGCCGCCGCACGGCCGGCGGCGTAGAGCACCTCCGCGCTGTCGAGGGATTTGCGGGGCGCCAAGCCGCTCAGCAGGGCTTCCAGATGCGGGTCGGGCGATTGTTCGGAGGCGTTCATCGTCGCTCACTGGCCAACGCTTGAATGAGAAAATCGGAAACGTGCAATCAGTTTGACTTGTCGGCCTGCAGTCGCCCGCGCAGGGCGGCGAGGGCCGTTTCATAGCGACGGTGGACTGTGCTGGTCGACGAATTGGCGAGTTCGGCAATCTGAGCGAACGTCAGCCCGCTCCAAAGTCGCAGCACCACCGTTTCGCGTTCCTCCAGAGGCAACGCAGCCAGTGCCGCCGTCGCCAACTGCGCGTCCAGGACGTTCTCGTCCGCGGGTTCGAACCAATTGGAACGAAGCGCACCGGCCTCTGTTTCGCGCCGCCGTCGCCGTCCCGCCGCGCGAGCCGCCGATGCGGCGCCGTTGCGGACCGTGCGATACAGCCACGCCACAGGGTCGTCCGGCGGCGGGCTTTGCCGAGCTAACGCGACGAATGCTTCCTGAACCACGTCCTCCGGCGAACTGCACCGCTGTCGCGCGAACAGCGCGAGCGCCGCCCCGTGAGCGGCAAGCAGCTGCGACAGTTCTGCGGGTGTGATCAGTTGCATGCGAAGGCCCGACAGCGCGGTCGTCATGGAGAAGACGCCGGCCGCGAAGAGTTTTCCCAAGAAAACTCTCGACAATTTCCCGGGCCAATGCAACTGCCAGTTGCGTAGCGGAAGGGCGAGGCTCTGCCGAGCCGGCGCCGATTTCAAACCTCTGGCTCG
>JAGQOU010000564.1 GCA_020427145.1 Planctomycetales bacterium
GCGATGCCGTCGCCCACTTCCAGGACGCGGCCGACGTCGCGGACGTCGATTTGTGCGGCGTATTGCTCAATCTCTTTTTGAATGACTGAGGCGATTTCGTCGCTGTTGAACTTCATCGAAGCTCTCCGGCTGTGCTTGTTTTATTGAGGGCTCGACGGGCGGCACGCTCAGGCGTGGTCGCAACGGCGGCCAAGTAGTGGTCGTTGTTCTAGTTGGTGATGAACGAATCGGGGCGGGTGTGAATCGCTTCCGCGGCCCGTTCGATCATGCCTTGCCTCGCTCGTTCCAATCGCGTGCGGGCGGAAGCGTCGTAGACGCGATCCCCCACGCGCACGACGAAACCGGCGAGCAATTCCGGATTGACGCGGCGGGTGACGTCGGGCTCGACCCCCAGCATGCCGCGCAGGGCGCCGAGGATTTCGGTCTCCATGGCGGCGTCCACCGGCTCGGCCGTTTCCAGCAGCACGTGTTTGCGGTCGGAACGTTCCTGCCACAGCGCGATCGCCGATTTCGCGACATGCCGTACGATGCCCAAGCGACCATGCTTGGCCATCACTTTCAACATGTTAATCAGCGTGGCCGACGCGCGACCGCCGAACACCTCGTCGATCATCGCCAGCTTTTCGTCCTGCGAGACGAGTTCCGAGCGAAACAACTCTTCCAACTGCGGATGCGAGTTGAGCACGTCGTCGCGCAGACTCGTCAGCTCTTCGATCAAGGCGCCCTGCCCCGCCCCGTCGCCAGCGGCATCCAGCGCAGCCTGCGCATAAATGCCCGCCAGACGCTCCAGGTCGACGTCGAACACCGTGTCGTGCTTGCTCTGCGTGTGGGCCATAAGATGACGAACTCAAATTGCGTGACGGAAAACGGCCGGGAGTCAGTTGGCGTTGGAGCCGGCCTGACCCAGTTGAGCCAAACCTTCGCGAATCAGTGCGGCATGCCGATCGGGCGTAATCGCCTGTCCCAGCACCTTGCCGGCCAGGTCGACCGCCAAATTGCCGCTGCGTTGCGCCAATGTCTGCAACGCCTCGTCCCGGGCGATTTCGATGTCGCGCAGCGCCCGCACGCGTTCCTGGTCGGCCGCGGTCCGGGCCTCGGCGACGATCGCTTCTTTGGTTCCCTCCGCATCGCGGCGGGCTTCCTCGAGCATCTCGCGCACCTGGTCGGCCGAACTCGCCAGCCGCGCTTCGTGCTCGGCCAGCAAACGTTTGGCTTCCTCGTGCTTGGCCTCGGCGTCGGCTAGGTTCTTCTCGATTCGCAGTTCACGATCGAGCAGCGCCGCACTAATCTTCGGCCACGCGCCGGTGGCGAGAATCGCCAACAGCACGCCGAACACGATCAGCGTGTAGATCGCCAGATCGGTGCGGAATTCGTACATCTGGCTCTGCATAGGGCCAGCGTTGCCGTGACCCAAGTCATGGCCGCTGTGAACGGCGTCATGCGCCTCGCGATCGTCGATTTCGGTCAACTCTTGCGCGACCTCAACCAACGGGTCGTTAACGCCCTCGCCGTCGTGCTGCGCCGAGGCGATCCCCGGCCCGGTCGCCAGGGCGATGCCCAGCACAAACAGGGCTCGTGCAACGTAACTCATCATGAAAGTCCGAACGAGAACATGCCAGCGACATGCCGGCGGCGGAAGGTCGCCGCCGGCCCGGGGCAAACGTCAAACTACAGGGCCGGCCAGGGGTTCTGACCGTTGCAGACGACCAGCGCGAAGAACGTGAAGCCTTCGATCAGGGC
>JAGQOU010000049.1 GCA_020427145.1 Planctomycetales bacterium
GCCAAGATCAGTTAACGGAGTAATATTAGCGGCGCGGCGCGGCATACCAACGGCGGCGGCCGGCGATCTCGGTCTCGGGCTCTTCCGGCGCGTAGCGGTAGTAGACTTCCAGGCAGAGCGCGGCGAGCGAGGTGGTGTAAACTTGGCCGCCGCAGCGCCCCCAGACGGTGTCCACGGGCCAGCTGCCGTCGGGGCGTTGCTTGTCCAGCAGCGTGCGGACCAGGGCGTCGTTCCACCGCTGCCAGGCAGCCCGGGCCGCCGGCGAACGGTCTTGCTCGCGGCACAGCGCCAAGGTGGCGTAGTACCAGTAGTAAAGATTGACCTGGCCGCCGCCGGGCAGTTCGCGGAGCACCGTGGACGCTGCCTCGCCATACGCGGGATCGTCGACGGTCGCCCCCAGCCGATCGGCAAGCAACTGCCGGCAGAACAGGCCTTCGGCGGTCATCGAAGTCGTCGGCCGACTGTCGGGGCGGTAGCAGGCCAGGCCTCCCGCCGAGCCGCGGGTGACGCTGCGCAGGAATCGCTCGGCGCGGGTCCACGTGACGGGCGGCACGTCGAGTCCCGCCAGTTCGCCGCTGCCGAGAGCCATCAGTTGCCACCCGAGTTGACTCGTGTCGCCCGGCAGCCCAGGCCAGTAGCGCCAGCCGCCGTCGCTGGGATGCTGCGCGGCGATGGAATAGGTCAAGGCGCCCGCGGCAATTTGTCGCAGACGCGGGTCCGCGGTGACCGCATACGACTCGCACACCGCGAGCGCCGCCATTGAGTGGCAGTACATGCGCGAAAAGCGATCCGCGTCGCCGGCGAGCGAACCGTCGGCGGCTTGACGCACGGCGAGGAATTCCAGTCCGCGGGCCACGTGTTCGGCATAGGGTCCCTGCAAGTGCGTGTTGCCGCTGCCGAGAAACGCCAGCAGCGCCAAACCCGTCATCGCCGTGTCGGCCTTGGCGCCGACGCCGGCCCGGTCTTGTCCCAGGACGGCGGCGCGTTCTTGCCCGGCGCCGAATTGTGCGGCACGCCAGCCCCCGTCGGGCGACTGCGCCGCTGCCAACCACGCAAGCGCCGAGCGTACGGACTGTTCTGTTTGCGCATTGCCGCCGCGACGGGCGACAATCTCGGCGCGGCGCTCGCTGAAGCGAGCCGCGTACTTGGGCGGCGGGACGGGGCGGGGCGGTTGTGATTGCGGTGGGAGTGCCTGCTCGGTGACGGGCGCCGCGTCGGCGACGCGGTCCTGGTTGGGCGTCTGGGATTGCTCCTCGGGCGGAGCCGCGTCGGCGGGTTGCTCCGCCACAACCTGCTCGCGAGGAGCTTCGTCGGCCGGCTCGGGAATGAGCGGCGGCGCTGACGGCTCGGGCAGCGGCTTGGGCTCGGCGGGCGTCTCTTGCGTTTTCGGTTCAGGCGCCGGATCGGCGGGCGAGGTCTCGTCGTAGGCGACATCGGGAGCCGGCTCCTCCTTGGCTTCGACGGGAGACTCCAACGGCGGCTCGGGTAACAGCAGTTCCGGCGGCTCCATGCGCGGCGGATCGACCGGGCGTTCCCATTCGGGCAGCTTCTGCTCGTCCGTTGATTGCGGTTGAACCTCGGCGGGCAACTCAGCCGGCAGCATCGCCACGCGAATCGTCTTGTCCGGCCCGCTGCCGGGGGCGCCGGAAAACAGATGCACCGAGGTGGCCAGCGCAGCCAGCAGCACGTGCAACCACAGCGAAAGCAGCGCGCATTTCTTCCAACTGCTGACCGACCGCCAGCGGGTGCGCAGCAGCACAAGCAGCGCCACGGTGATTGACGCCAGTGCCAGCCAGACCAGCAGCCAGCGGTTCCACCCCAGCGGCAACCAGGCCACAAGCCACCGCGCTGCTGCGCTTTGTAGGGCCATGGAGGTCACCGCCTTGTTACGTTCTCGGCGGCAATGCGCACGCTGACGCTCAGATCGGCGATGCCCGCTTCTTGGCAGGCAGCCATTGCGGCGGCCACGTGTTGAAACGCGCAAGCCGCATCGCCGCGAACCACCACTTCCACGCCCGGAAAGTTCGCTTTGGCCGCGGCGATCCGTGTCGTCAATTCGTTGAGCGGCGACTCCTGCCCGTCGAACAGATAGCGGCCGTCGGCGAGCACAACCAGCTCGCGCGCTTGCGGCGCGGCAGTCATCGCGGCCGCCTGCGGCACCTCGGGCAGATTCAGCTCGATGTCGCGTTCCAGTTCCGTGAATTTCGTCGCCACCATGAAAAACACGATCAGCTGAAACACCACGTCGATCATCGGCGTGAGGTTCAGGCTGGGAACTTCGTCGTGTTGAAGTTTCAGAGGCATGATTTACGGGAATATCGCGACGGGAAGGTAAAAAAATGGGGACGGGCGCGCTCGCAATGCTCAAATCCGCAGACCGCTCCGGCGAACCAGCGCGAGCCAGTCTCCTTGTTCAATAGACGCCCTATGCGGCCTTCTTGGGTTTGCGGTTGCGGCGGTCTTCGAGCGCTTCGGCGGAGATGAGGTTCACCAATTCCTGTCCCGCGCGGTCGATCTCCATCACCAAGGCGTCGACGCGGCCGACGAAGAACAGGTACAGAATCAGCGCGGGAATCGCCACCAACAGGCCGGCGGCTGTGGAGAGCAGGGCGCCGCTGATTCCGCCGGCGAGCATCTCGGGGCGTCCCATGGCTCCGCTGGAGGCGATGGCGTTGAACGCCTCGATCATGCCCCACACGGTGCCCAGCAATCCAAACAAGGGGCAAACGGTGGCCACGCCGTTGATCACGCGCAAAAACCGCCGCATCTGATTGGCGGCGCGTTCGCCTTCGTCGAGCACGGCTTGCTCGACTTCCACGGCGGGTTTGCCCCACTTTCGCACGGCAGATTCAAAGACGCTCGCCACGAGACTGCCGTTGTCCTGGCACAGCAGCGTGGCGTCGTGACGATCAACGGCCCCCTCGCTCACTTGCAGAATAAACCGCTCGATAAACAACGTCGGAGCGATCCGCCCGCGGCGCAGGCTGTAGGCTCTCTCCAGCACGGCCAACACCAGGACGAACGAACAGATCACGATGGGAATCACGCACGGGCCGCCGCCGGCGACGACGTCCCACAGACTCGTTGAGGGAATCGCCGCCGCGTCAGCTGGCGCCTCTTGCGCGTGCGCGAGCGCCGCCGGCAGCGTGAGCGTCGCCGCGCAAACCAGCGTGCTGATGGGCAGTCGTCGTCTGTTGTTCACAGGAACTCTCGCAAAAGGGAACAGGCTACCGCAACGCCGCAATTTGGCGGTCGACGAACTGACGCCGCGCCGCGAGCGTGGAGCCCGACGCGGTGTCCGCAAAGCGCTCGGCGGCGGCAATGTAGACCGCAGCGGCATCCTGCCACCGGCCGTCCAATTCAAAGCACTTGCCCAGTTGCAGGGCGGCCCGGGCCTGCCACTCGGGCTGGGCGTGCTCGTCGATCACTCGCTGGTAGGCGGCCCGGGCTTCGGCGTACACGCGTTGGTGAAAGTAGGTTTCGCCAATCATCCACTGGGCCATTGCCGCGGTTTCGGTGCCCGCGGCGGCCGAGTTCGCCACGACGCGCCGATATGCCGCTCGCGCCGCGGGAAACTCTCCCAGCCCCGCGTGCGTGCGCCCGCGCAAATAGTCGACTTCGTAAGCCAGCGGAAACTCCGGCCAGCGCCACTGCAGCCAGTCGAGCGCCAACTTGGTTTCGTCCCACCGCTGGCGCGCCGCTTCAAGCTGCGCGAGTCGCAGCGGAGCCAACGCGGTCCACGGCTCGTCTAGCCCGGCGGTGCGGAGTGCGACCTGGGCGAACAACTCGCGGGCGAGCGCGTCGTCGCCGTCGCGGTAGGCAATCTCGGCGCGCCAAAACTCGGCTTGCGCCAGCAGCGGATCGCCGGGCCGCGCGGCGCGCAACTCGTCAAGCGCCTCCGCGGCGGCTGACCAATCGCTGTCGGCGATCGCGAGTTGGCCGGAGAGATACAGGGCGTATTGCTGCAACTCGCGCCGACGCAGACTGGCTAGGTCGCCGTTTGCGTCCGACAATCGGGGCAGCAATTGTTGCAGGCGCTTTCGCCCTGCGGCGATGCGGCCAGCGCGGTGGTCGACGAACGCGAGCCAATACGAGGCCTCGTAGGTTGAGTCCGACGCCGGCGCCGACGGCGTCTCGACTGCCGCCAGTCGATAGTGTTCGCACGCGCCGTCCCAGTTCTCATGGAGCCGATACAGCGAGCCGAGTTCAAAGTGCAAGGTGCGCACAAGTTGCGGGTCGGGGTCAGCGGCAGGATCCCCCTGGAGCAGCTCGCGGTACAGCTGTTCGGCGTCGGCCGCTTGCCCCAGTTGCGCATGCAAGCGAGCGGCGTCGAGCATGGCGGCGCGCCGCACGTCCCTTTGCGGCGACGACATCGTACGACGGAGAACTGCGAGGGCCCCGTCGAGATTGCCCGCATCCGCAAGTCGCCGGGCCTCGGTCAGCCCCGCCGGGGCCGTTGCGACGTTCGGGCTCGCGTCGCTCGCGCGCGCCACGACAACGGCGCACCACCCGAGCGAGCAGGCGGCGGCGAGGGTCGCGGCAAGTGGCAGGCGGCGGTTCGTCATGTCCAGGGCAAGTTCGATGCGGCGGCGATCAACAAAAAGGCTTGCCGAAGCTTCGTTGCTGAAGCCCCGGCAAGCCGATCGTTGGCATTGAGTTGTTCGGCACACTGGCCAGCCGAACCGGCCGACGAGCGATGCACGCGGCTCGCAAGACGTGCGTCCTAGAGGGGCACGCAAGCCTGGTCGACGTTGCCCACCATGTGGAGGTGGTTGTGGTCGATGTAGATCACCTCGCGGGCGTCCTCGTTTTTCAGCGTGTGCGGCACGGGCCAACCGATGTGCCGGACGTCTTCGTAGTACACGGTGCACTTGTAGTGAGCGTGATGCTGCTGGGCCGGGCCGATCAGCGGGTAGACGCGGGGCGGATCGATATAGTCGGCGATCTTCTCCTTGACGATCCGCACGTTGTTGCGGTTGCGTTCCCACAGGAAGGGAATGCCGCCCTGCACGGGTTCGACCCGCTCCATGGCCCGCATCACTTCGTCATCGCTGGGGGGATCGAGTGCAACCACCTCAGCGCCCGAGGTCAGCGGTCCCAAGATGGGAGCTCGCTCGTAGCGTTCGTGGTTCCAGAACTCGTCTTCTTTGAGTTTCTGCTTGTAGGCCGGCACGGGAATGGGGAATGCCCAGATACCGAGGCTGGGGCCCAGTGTGGTGCAGCCCGTGCTGGAGGCGAGTCCAACGACGATTGCGGCGACAAGCACGAGGGGGGCAGTTCTACGAGGCATCCTGCGAGCCCTTCACGGGAAGTGTTTCGTTGGCGACGGCGGAATTCCTTATCCGCCGCGTCGGCCGCCGAGGCGGCGGCTGGCTAACCCGCGATCGGTCGCGAGCTTTCTCTCCAGAGACTGTTATCGAGCGAAGCTGGGCAAAACTTGCGGGTAAATCCGATTATTCCAAGTTTTCCGAAGCCGGCGCTCGCGAGCAAAGCTGCCGAGGGCGCCAGCACGCCCAAACTTCGCGTAGCAACGGCCTCAGTTCGCGCTGCTTCAATACATACAGCTAGCCCCCAGCGCAAGCCGGGGGCGTGATGGCACGCCGTCCGCCGGCGCCAACCCGCAGCTTGCGCTGCGGGCTAGCGTCGCTCGCACCGCGGCGTCGCTCGTCGTTGCACCGTCCGCCAATGAAAAACGCCTCCTGCCGACGCGTGGTCGACAGGAGGCGCGAGGTCTCATGCTTTCATGCTTGCAAGGCGCCTAGTGGCAGTCCTTGCAGTCCTTGAAGTCGAGCTGCCACCAGCCGTCGTCCCACTCCAGCGTGACCTTCCGCCATCCCAGCGGAACCTGCGGATAGGGGTAGAACGGGCCGATGTACGGCCAAGCCGAGGCCGAGTACTGCTGCGGATAAGTCAGCGCGGCGTAGTTCGACTGGGCAGCGTAGCTAGGCCAGGCGTAGTTGGGCATTTGCGGATTGTCGTAGCTGACAGCGCGACCGCCCTGTTGCATCGGCATGTGGCCCATTGGCATGGGGGCCATGCCGCCGGGGGCCGGGCCCGCATACTGGCCGTAACCAGCCGGCTGCACGCCGCCCGCCGGGGCGTAGGGCACCGGCGCTCCGCCGTACTGCTGGACCGGCGCTTGCCGCATGTTCGGCTGCGGCATGCGCGCCTGCTGCATGCTCGTCTGCTGGATCTGGCCGCTCATCGTCGACTCGGCGGGCTCTGCCTGGGCGAGTTCGCCGCCGGCCACCTCAAGTCGGTTGACCACCTGGTCGACGCCCGCGCTGCGGCCGGCAATCTGTTCGGCCAATCGTTTCTGTTCCGCGTTGGTCACGGTTCCCATGAGCCACGCGACGCCGTCTTGGTATTTGACGCCAACGCGGTAGTCCTTCATTTTGCCGCTCTCTTTGAGATTGGCGGCAATCTGCTGGGCAGCGGCTCGGTCCGCGGC
Organism: Planctomycetales bacterium; assembly: GCA_020427145.1. Classification (GTDB taxonomy): domain Bacteria; phylum Planctomycetota; class Planctomycetia; order Pirellulales; family Lacipirellulaceae. Next base: position 6,452 of record JAGQOU010000049.1, read on the forward strand.
CTCGTCGGCCGAGGCTCGGGCCATCGGCGCCAAGGCGATCGTCGCGATCGCGAGGCTGAACAACACTTTTCGCATGATACCCCTCCTGGGTTTCGTCCGACGCCGGCGCCGACGCCACGGGGGCGCCGAAGACGGGCGACTTCGCTGGGCTGACAAGCCGGTCCTTGAGTGTCCGGTCGATCGTCGGGCGCTTCAGAAAAACAAACCAAGGCGCCGCACCTTCGCAGCGCGCGGCAAAACTTCCGCGGCGACGAACGTTGATCTGTGTAGGAGTTTCGGCAACCGGTCGTGCGGGAGGGGAGCTTTTTTCCGATTTTGCCGACGATTCGGATCGTAGGACCGCATGCAGAGAAGCTGCGCGAGATAGGCAGTCCGGCGGTTCGAGCAACGCGCGAGATCTGGGCGCCTGCAGAAACCCTGCAGAAGCATCGACGGATCCCGTCAGATGAACGCCGCCCCTCACGCCAACCGCCAGCGGGCAACGCCCACGGCTCTTGCGGTTCTGCGGCCGGGCCGGGCCAGGCTCAGTTGAACTCTTCCGCGCCGGGGCCGGGATCGACCACCGCGGCGACGATCATCACAGCCAACGTGCCCGCCGAGAGCCCCCACAGGGGCCAGCAGAAGTGACGTCCCGCGAGCGTCCCCAGCGCCATCACCGACAGCGTCGCAAGAAACGCGGCTTGCACGATGTCTTCGCCGCGACGGCGATGCATCGCGCGCACCAGGATCGCGAGCGACAATCCGACAAGATGCAGCGCGAACCAAGCGCACTGCAAGCTGCATGCATAATCCATTGCATAATTCGGCGAGCATCCATGCGCGCCGCTCAGCGGTGTTGCGGGAGAGCGTGTGTAGGCGGCGCCGTGGATCGGCGACGTTCAGTCTGGGCGACCGCGGCAGGAATCCTTCTCCGCCCCCGAGTCACTCAGCGACAGATGCGTTCATTTGCCGGGCGACAGCACCTTCTTGAGTTCCGCGGGCAGTTCGGCGGCCTGCAAATTGTTGTTGACCACCTGGCCTTTGCCGTCGACCAGAATCATCAGCGGCAGGGTAATGACTCCCAGGTCGTTGGCCAATCGGCTATCGAATCCGCCCGGTTCGAACAGCTGCTTCCAAGGCAAGCGGTGGTCCTTGAGATAGGCCTGCACCTCGGCGCGCGAGCCGTCGAGGTTGATGCCAATCACGTCGAATTTCTGCCCGCCGTACTTGGCCAGCATGTCGCTGATCGCTTCATGATCGGAGTCGGCGGTTGGCAGCGTCGTCGACCAGAAATGCACCAGCACCGCCTTGCCGCGGTATTGCGAGAGATCGATCTTGCCGCCGTCGATGCCCGGGCCGCTAATGGCGAGCGACCGTCCGACGCTAGTCAGCCGCTCCAAGGCGCCCGCGGCCTTTCGCGAGGAAGCGTTCTTGGGATACTCGGCGACGATCCGCTTGTACCACTGCTGGGCCGCCTCGGCCTCGCCCGCAAATTCGCTGGCCATAGCCAGTTGCAGCAGCGCCTCAGCCACGTGCTCGCTTTGTTTGTGTTGGCCGACAAATTCTTCCAGCTGCTTCAGCCACTCGGCCTGGACCTTCGCGTAGTCAGCTTTGGGATCCGCCAATGCGGCCCCGTAGGCGGCCTGCATGCGACGGAACTCGATGTGCGTTAGCACGTCGGCGCTGGCGTTGGCCGCTGCGAGTTTCTTCTCCAACGCTGCCAGCCGCTCGACGCCCTTTTCGAACGCGCCCATCTGCACGGCAGCACTGATCGTGTCAGCTAGCTGCTTGTACCATTGTTCGCGTTCGGCCGGCGTACCCGCCGCGTCGGCCAGCTTTTCCAGCAGCGAAGCTCGCTCGGCGTTCAGCGGCGCTTGCTCGTCCGGCTTCGCCGTCATCAACTTAGTGTCCAGGTCCTCAATCTTGGCGAGCAGTTCCTGCATCGCTTCGCTGGGCGGGTCGAACGATTGGTCGGCCGCCATCGCCGGACTTCCTCCGGCGTTGTCAAAGAAGAATCCGGCCGCCAACTCGCTGGGCGCCCCCACCGACGGGGCGTCGATCAGTTTCCACACGTCACCCACGCGAACCATCGTCCCCAGCTGCATTTGCTGGTGGTCGTCGCCGTTGCGGACCATCGCCCAGGCGTTTTCATACACGATGAGATCGTCGTCGGCGCCGCGACTGCCGGCCGGCACGGCGCCAGGCCGCAAGCCGCCGAAGTCGGTGAACTCCGCGTCTTTCGCCACTTTGCCGCTCTTGGCCAGTTTGGCGAAATTGTCCTGGACGGCTTCAATCCGCTCCTCAAGCCGCTGGGCCACGCTGTCGGCGATTTTCAGGGACTTGATGTCGGCCTTGGTCAGCGCCAGTCGAGAGAATCGGGCCTCGTCGTCGCTGCGCAGCGCCAGCACGGCTTCCTCGGCCGCCTCCTCGGGGCTCAATCGCTGCCACACGTCGAGCTTGCCGTCCTTGTTCTTGTCGATCCCCACCCGCGAGCCAGCCGTCTGCAGCCAGCAAAACCGATCGGCTTTGCCGTCGAAGTCGCTGTCAACGTCGCGGTAGACCTCGATGCCATCGCGGAAATAGCTCCAGCGATCGACCACGTTGTCGTTGTTGCTGTCGGCGAATTCCCGCAGCGTGAGCCCGTCGGGGCCGCGGACGACCCACGCCGTGGCGCCATCGATTTTCTCGGCCTTAATCGACGACCGAGCCACCTCGTCGCCGCCGGGCTGATCGAATTGGATGCCGGTCTGAACCGGCTTGAGCTTCAGCGCGTCTTCCACCGAGGGAGCGCCCAGGGCCCGCCCCGTGGGGAGCAGGAGGATGACGGCAAACGCAGAGGAGAGAATTCGTGTCATAATGAGCCACCAGCATGCTGCAAGTCGCAGAAAGTAACGATTTGGTGGGTTATAGACGCCGCCGGCCCGCCAGGGCCAGAGCGTTTCCCGACCGCCCGGCGGCACGCCCCGATTCCCGGCAGATTCGCCCCCTGGAGAGCCGCGGGGCCCCTTTGACACCGCCGCGGTGCAACCTAGAATATGGGGCTTCGATGGCAACAAAGCTGCTAGCAGTCGCGACTGCCGGCCGGCCCGACCCGCCGTCGAAACCCGCGATCCGCGGGCGCGTAGCTCAGTTGGTTAGAGCGCAGCCCTGATAAGGCTGAGGTCCCAAGTTCGAGTCTTGGCGCGCCCACTCTCGGCAGAGATGAGAAGTCAGAGTTCGGATGCCGGGGCGCATGAGCGCCCTGGCCTCCCTCTCTGGCCTCCGTCGCTCTGCCCACGGGGCCGTAGCTCAATTGGGAGAGCGCTGGCTTTGCAAGCCGGAGGTCGTCGGTTCGATCCCGATCGGCTCCACCGCGCGAAAGCGCGCCAAAAGATTTCGAGGTGACGGAAGCCGTCACCCTCGTTCATTGACAACTGAATAGAAGAACACGCCCCCAGGGCCATAGCTTCACCTCTCGAGGTGGAGTCAATGGGAGGGCTGGTTCTTTGCACGGTCACCGACGCACCACGCAAGTGGGCGCACGGCATCGTGCCCGTCTTTCACAAGCAAAGCGGGAACGCTCAGGCCTCGCAAGTCGAGTCCTGCGCGTGACCGAACACGAAGAAAGAGCTCGGCGAGAGTGGCAACACTCGAGCCGTGTTTCTCGATGCGTGCCTTGGGGACAAGGCTAAGCTACGAAGGGCGTATGGTGAATGCCTAGGCAGTCAGAGGCGAAGAAGGACGTGGACAGCTGCGATAAGC
>JAGQOU010000050.1 GCA_020427145.1 Planctomycetales bacterium
CATTGCCGACGCCTTCCTGCAGCAGATCCTCACGCGCCCCGCCGACTACAGCGTGGTCGCCACGCTCAATCTTAACGGCGACTACATCAGCGACGCGCTGGCCGCGTGCGTGGGGGGCATCGGCATCGCGCCGGGGGGGAACATCAACTACGACACGGGCCACGCCATCTTCGAGGCGACGCACGGCACGGCGCCCAAGTACGCCAACCAGGACAAGGTGAACCCGGGCAGCCTGATCCTCAGCGGCGAAATGATGCTGCGGCACCTCGGTTGGACCGAGGCGGCCGACCTGATTATCAAAGGCATCAATGGCGCGATTGGCGCGAAAACGGTGACGTACGACTTCGAACGCCAAATGGACGGCGCCACGCTGGTCAAATGCAGCGAGTTCGGCGCCGCGGTGGCCAAGCACATGGGGTAATGTCGGTTGTCGGCAGCGGGTCGCCGAGGTGGTCAAAAACCTTGGCGACCCGGTCGTTGGGGTGGAAGCCCCTTGTTTGCTACGTGCAAAAGTTTTTTGTTGGCAAAGCAAAACTCCGCGCGGCGGTGCGTCGCGCGGGGTGCTTACTCCTTGCTGGCCAAAGGCTTACGTCCCGCGCCCGGTGGTCGGAAGCCGTCTTTTCGCCAGCAGAACTCCCCGCCCCCGAGCAAAAGTCGTCGCCGCACTCGACCGCGGTCTCCCCCGGGGGGCGCGCCGCGCCGCCGCCGCATGCCGCCTGCGAACACCGCCTAGCGTTTTAGTTCTACACGATGCGCTGGCCCATTTTCCAGTAAAATCCCGGCGGGAACAAAGGGGATTCTACGGGCCCACTAACAGGGTAGCCCGGGTTCTCGAACCCGGGCGGCGCAGCCGCAAGAGGCGTCAAAACGAAGCCCGGCGTCACTGGCCGTGATCGACTCGCAACGAAGTCTCCCGCCGCCTATGGAGGCGGGAGGCGCGTTAGAATGGTCGGCGTCCACGATTGATCGACCGTCTGGTCGACGCCCATTTTGGCTGAACCGCCAGTAGTCATCTTTTTGCTACACCTTGAGCGCGGGGATCCCACGGTGACAAGTTTGAAATGACGTGATGATTTGGGAGGATTGTAACCGGTAGTATGACACCACGTAGGTCTGGACTGCCGGCTGGGAGGTTCGCTTGCATATGCCGAGAATGCTACGGCATTTGGCGTAAGGCTTGACTACAATCAACCGGCACCCCGAATGTTCTGCGGCAACCGTTGCAGGGAATGAAGTATGGCTGGTTGGTATGTCAGGCGTGGCGAGAAAGTTATCGGACCTATTGAGGTCGATAAACTGAAAGAAACTGTTGCGTCGGGCAAGCTGCTCCCTTCAGATCAACTTGCGAAGGATCCTGCAGGGCCTTGGACTGAGGCGGGTAGGACCAAGTTATTTGCGAGACAGCAACCTGCCCCGTCGTCCGAGCCGCAGGCCACGTCTATTGTCCCCCAAGGTGAGCGACTTCCCGTTCCCCCCGCATCGCAACCAGAGCTGCCGAAGAAGACTGCTCTCACAATTCGCGTAGGCCAGACGATTGGCAGCAAGGTGACGGGGGGCACGCTGGCAACGTGGAACGCGTTCATTCGCACGCTGTCTGTCAGAGCCCAGCGGAAGCATGAAATCAAGCTGGCCAGAATCCAGGCGAACGCGAACCGCCCACCCGTATCGCAGCCTCGCAAAGAACCACTCCCTGGCCGTCAACAGCAGCCAACGCAACCCATATCAATTGCGCCGCAAATAGTGCAGACCACAGTTGTTAAGGTGGTCAATAGGAATGGCGGCGGTTGCGGTTGCTCCGGCTGCGGTCTACTCGTTTTGCTGGTCCTCATCGCCCTCGTTGCGCTGGCGATTTACAACGGAACTGAGCCATTGGCGCCATAATTGACTATCGCGCGGCGGCCCGGGTTCGAGAACCCGGGCTGCCCCTTCATCGATCAGCGTAGATCCACCGACCAGTACGCGGCGTCGAGGAACGTCTTCCAACTGGCGTACTTCGGGTTGCCGAGTTTCACCGCCAGGAGCGGACTGCGCTTGGGCTTCACCGGCGGGCGAATCAGTTTCATGTGCGCCTCCTTGGGAGTGCGGCCTCCCTTGCGGACGTTGCATTTGACGCACGCGCAGACCAGGTTCTCCCAACTCGCCTCGCCGCCGCGGCAGGTCGGCATGATGTGGTCGAGGCTCAGCTCGCTGGTCGGGAAATGCAGGCCGCAGTATTGGCACTGGTTGGCGTCGCGGGCAAAGATGTTGCGCCGGTTCAGTCGCACCCGTTGCTTGGGAATGCGATCGTAGTGCAACAGCCGCATGACGCGCGGCACGCAAATGTCGAAGTTGACGCTGCGAATCCAATCGTCGTCGGGGGCGCGGTCCTTGAGCGCCGCGCGCAGTTCGCTGATTTCGCGCCACGACTGGAAGTCGTAGTTGGAGTACTGACCGTCCTCAATGTGGATCACCTCTGCCAAGCGATTGATCAGCAGGCAGAACGCACGGCGCACGTTGACCACGTGCACGGCCATGTATTGGCGGTTGAGCACCAGCACGCTGGAGCTCAGCGCACTGCTTGGTTCGGCTGTCGACATTCGCGGTCGTCCTCGTTCGGTGGGGAGCGTGTCGGTGGCGGCGTCGATCGGCGGTCGGCGGGCTTTCTCTACGGGTCAGTTGCGTCGCGTACCAAGGTAGCGGCGGCGTGTTGCGAAACAATGAAGATGTACGCCGAGCGCAGCGACGCAAAGGACGCCAACTCGGGCACTGCTTCATTCTAAGCGGCGATCGCGCAACAAGCCAGTTTGACTTGGCGGGGCGATCGTGCCGGCGAATCGCGGGCTGCAGGACAGACAAGACCGCCGGGGCGGGGTTCGCGCCCCCGGTCCCGGCGAGGGCTGCCGGGGCACACGATTTGCTGTCGCCGACCTGTGCGACGGCCTGCGGCGAAGCGCGAGGTTTCTCTTGCGAGCGGCGGTTGCGGATCGTTAGGATGGAACCAAGTCACCGGGCACGGCGGCCCGCGCGTTGCGTCGCGCCGGCCTTCGCATCGCACCCCAAGGGACCACGCTGATGATTCACTACACCTGCGACGGCTGCGGACGTTCGATCGATTCGACCAACGAAATGCGGCACGTGGTCCGCGTGGAAGTCTACGCCGCTCTCGATCCGTGCGACGAGGAGCTCGAAGACGACCGCGATCACTTGCAGGAGATCCAGGACTTGCTGGAACGCCTCGACGACGAGGACGACGCCGCGCTCGGCGACGAAGTGTATCATCAGCAGCGATTCGATCTGTGCAGCGAGTGTCGTCGCCGCTACGTCAAGAATCCGCTGGGTCGCGTGACGACCGAGCATTTGGGGTTCAGCCAGAACTAAACGGCTGCGGCCCCTTGCCGGTCCATTCTTGTGCGTCGCTTACGCGCGTGGTGAAGCAGGCGACCGGTGCGCTGGCCGAGAGCCCGCGTCGAGGCTGCTCCCCGCGTTGCCAACCAGTCAGTTCCTTCAGTCACCCACCCAGCACGGCGCCGATGGCTGCATACAAACGTTCGCGCACGCAGCAGATTCTGGCGGTTGTCATCGTGGTGGGTTTGGCGCTGCTGAAGGTGTGGCTGGATCAGCATGACGAAGCGGGCCAGCGGCGGCAGCGCGGCGACGCCGGGCCCGCCGTCGGCACGGTTCCGGCGGACGGCGCATCGGATTGGTTCGAGGTGGAACGCGTCGTGGACGGCGACACGTTGTTGCTGGAGCCCGATCACACGCGCGCGCGGCTGCAGGGCATCGACACGCCCGAGACGGTGA
>JAGQOU010000051.1:0-14642 GCA_020427145.1 Planctomycetales bacterium
TGCGGCGCCAAGGTGCAAGCCATTGCACGTCGTTGCGTTGCGTGCGGCGGCGACATCGAGACGGGCGATCCGATGCCTGACCTGCCGACTGAGTCGAGTTGTATCTTCGGAGAAATTGCCGGCGGCGCTGGCTGCATGCTGGGCTTGATTCTGTTCTTGGCTCTCGTGGCGTTGGCCCTGGCGATTGCCTTCTTCGTGACATGCGCCACAATGATCTGACCTTCTCTCAACTTCATGGCGAGATTCGATGGACGCCCGCCCCGCCTCTGACGAACCCGTCGCTCCGCGAGTTTGCCCGCACTGCGGCGCCGCCCCCAGGCCGGGCGCCGAGAACTGCTGGCTGTGCGAAGCGCCGCTCGGCGAACCCGCCGCGGCCGCCGCACAACCGCTCGATCCGTTCGGGCTGCCGTATGCGGTGGCGCCGCACGAGCACGCGGGCTTTTCGTTTTCGATCAGTACGCTGCTGTTGGTGATGACGTTGGTGGCGATTGTGGCCGCGCTGATTGCCGCGGAGCCGGGGCTGGGCGTGTCGTTTTGCATTCTCCTGGCGCCGGTGCTGGTGCGCACCGCGATCGTCGTGCGGAGGCGCAAGGAAGCGGGCAGCGAGGTGTCGTTGGGTGAAAAGGTCGCGCTGATCGGCGGCTCCTTCGTCGTAGTCAATGTCATCCTGGCGGTGGTGTGCGTCGCCGCGGTCGGCAGTTTTTGCGGCGTGTGTCTGGGGTTGGCGGCGGCGACCGGCAGCGAGCGGATGTGGCCAATCTTCATGCTGTTCTCCGGAGCAGTCTCGCTGGTCGTGTCCGTGTGGTTGATCCGGCAATTCAGCAAATGGGTCGCGGCGCGCTACCGCCGCGACGTGGAAGTCCAAGGACCAATCAATCAATGAATCCCATCTACCGCGACCACACGTTCCTTGGGGTCACTCAGTCGCTGTGCCCCGAGTGCCTGGAGCTGATTCCGGCGAAGATCGTCGTACGCGACGGCCGAGTCTATTTTCAGAAACGCTGCCGCGAGCACGGGCCGCGCGAGGATTTCGTGTGCAGTGACGCCCGGTGGTGGGACCGGCTGGAGTACAGTTTGCCGGGCAAGGTGCCGGTGGAGTTTGCCGTGGAGCCGCTGCGGGGGTGCCCCTACGACTGCGGCGTCTGCACCGAGCACGAGCAGCACACCTGCATCGGCATCGTCGAGATCAACTCGGCGTGCAATCTCGAGTGCCCCATGTGCTTCGCCAGCAGCGGCCCGGGGGGCGAGCACCTGTCCTACGAGGATTGCCAGCGGGCAATCGACCGGCTGGTCGAGGTCGAGGGGCAACCGGAGATCCTGCAACTCTCGGGCGGCGAGCCGACGATCCATCCGCGGTTTCTCGACGTGTGGCGGTACGCCACCGAGCGGCCGATCGACATCGTGATGATCAACACCAACGGCGTGCGGTTGGCGAACGATCGGGCGCTGGTCGATGCACTGGCCGAGCGCCGCATCCGCACCGAGGTTTACCTGCAATTCGACGGCTTCGCCGACGACGGTTGCCGGACGCTGCGGGGCGAGTCGCTCACTCGAACCAAGCTGCGGGCCGTCGAGCGGCTGGGCGAGGCGGGGCTGCGCACGATTCTGGTTTGCACTGTGCAGGCCGGCGTGAACGACGGCGAGCTGGGCGACATCGTCCGGTTCGCCACCGAGCGGCCGTGGATCACGGGCGTCAGCTTTCAGCCAGCCTGCTACGTCGGCCGGCACGTGTTGCCGCAGCAAATCGAGCAGCGCTCGACGTTTCCCGAAGTGATTCAGCGAGTCGCCGCCCAAACCGCCGGTGACGGCGTGAACGCCTGGCAGGAGAGTGATTTCACCCCGCTGCCGTGCGCTCACCCCAACGGGCACACGCTGGCGTACGCCTACCGCACGGGCGGTCGATTGCTGCCGCTGGCACGGTTCGTGAATCTGGAGGAGCACCTTGATCTGCTCTCGGGCCGCATTACGTTCAATCGCCCGCGGGCCAAGGCGCTGATCGACACCTACCTGTCACGGCTGGCATGCGGCGGCGGCGATTGCGGCTGCGGTACGTTTGGCCTCGATGTTAAGCCAACCGCGAGTCCGCCGACCGTGGGCCGGCGACCCAATGGGGCCAACGGGATCGCGGCGACGGAGTTTGATGGCCATGGCATCGAGGGTCAGGACGTCGACGAGCAACTTGCCACGGAGTTCCTGTCGCGCGCCGTGGCTGAGAATCTCGCCCCCGAGGACGTGTTCCGCATCACCACGACGAGCTTCATGGACGCCTACAACTTCGATGTTCGTCAGCTGATGAAATCTTGCGTCCACTTCGTCCTGCCCAGCGGGCACGTAATTCCGTTCTCCGCCTACAACCTGCTCTACCGCGACGGCCGCGTGCCGCTGCCAGAGTTGAACCGCCCAGCGGCAGGTTCACCGCAGAGAGCACAGGGGACACGGAGAAATGATTCAGCGGAAGTGCGCGATTCGTCGGGCAACGTACAGCGACCATCCGTCACGACCAGCGGATAATCGGCGAAGTCGAACTCAGCGCTCTCCGTGTTCTCTGTGGTAAAGAATCCGATCAAGCTGTGCCATGAACCCCGCTTACTCGCTTATCATGATCGCCGCGGTGGCTACGGGGGCGGCGCTCAGCCGGCTGACGCAGGCGCCGCTGGCGATGCCGCCGCTGCAGCGGTGGGGGATTGCGCTGGGCGCGTTCTGCGGAGCCATGATCGGCGCCAAGCTGCCGTTTGTGTTTGCCGACTGGGACGCATTTCTGTCGGGGGCCGCGTGGTTCGCCGACGGCAAGACGATTCTGTGCGGGCTGGTCGGCGGCTACGTCGGCGTCGAAGTCGCCAAGTGGTCCCTCGGCGTGACGGTCAAGACGGGCGACTCGTTTGCCGTGCCTGTGGCGGCGGCGATCGGCGTGGGTCGGCTCGCCTGCTTCGTCGGCGGTTGTTGCTTCGGCACGCCCACCGATCTGCCCTGGGGCGTCGCGTTTCCCACGGCCGGCGATTCGCTGCCGCGGCACCCTACCCAGCTGTACGAAGCCGCGTTTCATCTGTCCGCGGCGATCGTGCTATGGCAGCTGCAGCGCGAAGGCCGATTTCGCGGCCAGCTGATCAAGCTCTACTTCCTGGCGTACTTTGCGTACCGCTTTGCCACCGAGTTCATCCGCCCCGAGGCGCGGCTGTGGGCGGGCCTCACCGGGTACCAGTGGGCGTGCCTGGCGCTGGCGCCACTGTTTGCGTGGCTGTGGTACAGGGATTCTCGTGGTCAACGCATTCCGAGTGTTGAACAACCCGCCGCGGTTCAACCGTTCTGCTCCCCTCCCCTTGACGGGGAGGGGCTGGGGGAGGGGTGAGGCGCCACTGAGACAGATAGCATCGCGCGGTGGTAGAACTGTTGGCCGATGAGAGCGATGCGAGTTGCCACGCATGCTCCGCTGCCACCCCATCTGCTAACCTCTCTCCGTAAGGGAGAGGGGAATCGAACGGAATCAATCGAACAGCGGCCCCGAATCCTCGCCCTCCGGCGGCGTCACACCCAGGTGCTCAAACCCCTTCGCGGTCAGCTTCCGCCCGCGCGGGCTTCGTATGACCAACTCGGCCCGCAATAGAAACGGCTCGACCTCGTCGGTCAGCGTGTCGACGGCTGTGTTGAGCGTGTGGGCGATCGCCTCGACCCCCACCGGCCCGCCGTGGAACACGCGCAAGATGGTTTCCAGATACTTGCGGTCTTGGCCGTCGAGCCCCTGCTGGTCGACGCTGAGCATGGTGAGGGCCGCGTCGGCAACCGGCAGCGTGATCGCGCCGTCGGCCTTGGTGGTCGCATAGTCGCGGACCCATCGCAGTCGGTTGTTGGCGATCCGCGGCGTGCCGCGACTGCACGCGGCGATCTTGAGCGACGACTCGCGGTCGATCTCGACCTTAAGCTTCTTGGCGTTCCGCTCGACAATCTGTCGCAATTCGTCGTGGGAGTAGAACTCCAGGTGCTCGCGCACTTGAAACCGATCCCGCAGCGGCGCCGACAGCAGACCCGTGCGGGTGGTTGCCCCGATGACGGTGAACGGCCGCAGGGCCATGTTGACCGTGCGGGCGTTGACCCCCTCGCCGAGAGTGATGTCGACCCGAAAGTCCTCCATGGCCGGGTACATGAATTCCTCGACCGCTTTGGGCAGGCGATGAATCTCGTCGATGAACAGCACCGACCCTTCCTCGGCGTTGGTGAGGTAGGGGAGCAGGTCCTTGGGCGCGGCGAGAGCCGCGCCGCTGGCGATCTGCAACGGCACATTCAGCGCCCGGGGGATGCAGGTGGCGAACGTGGTCTTGCCGAGCCCGGGCGGGCCGTCGAGCAAGACGTGGCCCAGCGGCTCTTGGCGAATTCGCGCGGCGTCCACGGCGATCTTCAGCCGCTCGTACACGGCCCGTTGGCCGATCATGTCTTCCATGCGCTGGGGGCGCAAGGCGGCGTCTTCCTCGCGGGTCAGCGAGGCGAATTGCTCGGCTGGAGGCGGCGGCGCCTGATCTTCGTCGCCATTGAGCAGCGGTTCGCGGGCCATCGAAAGTCAGTCCGTCCGTGAGGTGCCAGTGCGACGCGTCGCCGCGGGAGTGAACGCCTGTATGCCGCTGCGCACTATACCAAATCGGTCCAGCCGCCGGAAACCGTGAATCGGCCGCTCCCCCGGCGAGCGGCGGGCATAAGCCCGCTGTTCACCGCACGCAACGCGAGATCGCCGCCCCGCTGAAGGAAACAGGAGGCTCACGCCTCCCGCTCGCCGTGGGGCAGGGGTCGCTTGCGCTTGGCAAGAGCGGCGTCGCACGCGACATTGGGACGCATGACGCCCCGCCACGACCTGCAAGTGAAGACCCGCGATCCCGCCTTCTTGTGGCGGATGGTCATCGCCATCCTTGCCGCGGGGGTGATGATCGGCGTCGCGGTCGATCATCTCACGGGCGACACCCCGCTGAAGGAGTGGTTTGGCGATGATCCCGTCGTGGGCGAATCGGAAGACGAACCGCGCAAGATCCCGGAGGACTTGCAGCCGCCGCCCTTCGCACCAAGCTATGAAAAAGCCGACGACGCGGCCGAAGCGGGACAATGGCGATTGGTTGCCAAATACGTGATCGTCGCCACGGGCGAGCAGTGGCGGCACATTGGGCCGATGATTCTTGCCGTGTTGACCGGTTTGGCGTGGATGGCGCTGCTGCTGCAGTCAGCTCAGCCGCGCGCCGGGAGTGATGTGCGGTTTGTCGCCCCAATTGCCGGATTGCTCGTCGGTTTACTCAGCGGACCGCTGACTCTGTTCTTTATCCTGTGGCAGGAGCATGATTGGGGAATCGTGGAATCCAGCCAACTCGTAGGCGGGTTGCGGTACTTCATCCTCGGCGTCGGTTTGCGCGAAGAGACGGCCAAGTTGCTCTGTTTCGTGCCGCTGCTGCCGTGGCTGGTCAAGCAGCGCGACGAACTGGCCGCGTTGGCGACCGCCGGGGCCGTTGGCCTGGGATTCGCCATCGAGGAGAACATCGGCTACATCTGGTCAACGGGGGGGGCCGGGACCGTCGGGCGGCTGTTGAACCCGGCGCCGATTCACATGTCGCTCACCGGGTTGGCGGGCTTGGCCCTCTACCGCGGTTGCCGCTGGCCGCGCGAGTGGGGACCGATGGCGTTGGCCGCGTTTGGCACAGTTGTGATCGTGCATGGATTGTACGACGCGTTCATCTCGATCCCCGCGCTCAAGGACGTATCGGCCGCGTCGTGGATTATCTTCGTCCTGTTAGTGCGGCAGTTCTTTGTTGAACTGCGCCCCCTGCAACGCGATCTCCGCCCCGCGGTGAGCTACAGCGCTAACTTCCTGGCCTGCGTCTGCACCGTGACCGCGGCGACCTTCATCTACCTGTGCGCCGTCGTCGGCTGGCAGCCCGCGGCCGACATGCTCGCTGGCGCCGTGTTCGCCGAGTCGATCATGGTTTACATGGTGCTGCGCGAACTGCCCGAGCGGCTGGTTACGGTGTGATCGGCGCCCGCTCTTCACCGGCGGCCGGTGCGGCTTCCGGCTTGTCCGCGTAGATGCGATCGAACCATTCGGACAGCAGCGCGTCATACTCGGCCGGTTCGGCTTCGTTGTGATAGCCGCCGTCGATCGTGAAGAACTGCTTGTCGGCGCTGGGGCAGGCGTCGAACAGCGCTTGGCCCGATTCGTAGGGGACGATCTCGTCGGTTGTGCCGTGGCTCTGCAGCAGCGGGCCCGTGTAGCCGGCGATCCACTCGTTGGACGGATAGTGATTGCGGATCAACCACCGCACCGGCAGCCAGGGGTACTGGCCGGCCGCGACCTCGTCGAGCCGGTTGAACGTGTTTTGCAGCACCAGCCCCCGGGCTCCCTGTTGGGCGGCCACGGCGACGGCGATCCCCCCGCCCAGCGAACGTCCCATCACAACAATATCGGTAGGCTTGCACTGGAGCCGTTCGGCGAGCCACCGCTGCGCCGCGAGGCCGTCTTCGATGATCCCCGCCTCCTGCGGCGAACCGTCGCTGCCGCCGTAGCCGCGGAAGTCAAAGACAAACACGTTCGCATCGAGTCGGCGGCGCAGTTCATCCATCCTCGAAAGGGCGTGCGGGACGTCCTCGCCGTTGCCGTGACAATAGAGAATGGCCCGGGACGACCCCGGCTGCCGCAGCAGCACGCCATTCAAGCGGGTGCCGTCGGAGGACTCAAACCACGCCTCCTCGTCGCCCGAGTGAGGGCTGAGCGACCAATGCGCCGTCGCCGGCGGAAAATAGACGAGCCAGCGCTCCAGCGCCATCATCAGCAGGCACACCGCGACATACAGCGTAGCCAGCGTGATCAGCACGCGCTTGACCCGTCGACGAACCGGCGGCGAGGTCGGCTGAGCGGCGTTGTCGTCAGTTGGTTCGTGTCGAGGCATGAACGGCTGGGGGAGCGGACGGCCAGGGGGGCGAGACAGCCGATTCTACCCGCCAACGAAACAACTTACGACTCCGTTGCCAACTCGCGATCGACCGGCAGCGAGTCGAGCCACTCGCCCAGCAAATCGTAGTACTCCATCGGTTGCGGGCCGTTGTGGTCGCCGCCTTCCACGGTGAAAAGCTGCTTGTGGGCGCTGGGGCACGCTTCGAACAACTCGCGACCCATTTCATACGGCACCACGCGGTCGTTGGTGCCGTGTACCTGCAGCAGCGGGCCGTCGTACGAGCGAATCCAATCGACCGAGGGAAATTCGTTGCGCATGAGCCATCGCACGGGCAACCACGGGAAGTGATACGCCGCGGTGTCCTTCAGCCGAGCAAAGGTCCGCTCCAGGACGAGCCCGCGGACGGCGTGCCGACTCGCGAGCCCCACCGACACGCCGCCCCCCAGCGAGCGGCCCAGCAATACGACCTCCTTGGGGGCGATTCCCATCCGATCGGCCAGCCACAGCTGGGCCTCGCGGGCGTCGGTCAGTGCTAGCTCCGAGGTCGGCTTGCCTTCGCTGCGGCCGTAGCCGCGGTAGTCCCACGCGAACACCGCGACGCCGGTCGCCTCGTGCAGTTCCTTGAGTCGCGGCGCCAGGCGGGCGACATGTTCGCCGTTGCCGTGGCTGTACAGCACCGCCGCCCGCGGCTCGTCGCAGGGGATAAACCACCCGTGCAGTCGCGTGCCGTCTTCGGCCCGGAAGTCGACGTCCTCGTGGGGCAAGTCGGCCGGGTCCCAGTCCGCGCAGTTCAGCGGCGGGGCCGGGAAGACGAGCATCCGTTCCAGGGCGTGAATCATGAACCAAACGCAGGCGAGTGACGAGGACGAGATTCCCGGCGGGTCACTCCATTCTACGCAGCGACCGCCGCGGAGATTAGCCCGCGAATTGGCGCGAATTCACGCCGTCGTCCGCGGGCATCCGCAGGAAATCGCGAGCCCCAGGCGGGAGTGCGAGGCTCCGGCGAGCGAGCGCTTGGATGCTTCTCCCGGGCTCGGCAGAGCCTCGCGCTCCCCCAGGCCGCCGCGCCAAATGGGTTGGGGACAAAGCCTAATTCCCGGTCCGCTGTTCGTAGACTGCCCGCAGAAATTCGTCGACGTTCTTGAATTTCTTCTTTTGCTGGAGCACCGCCTCGATGAGCCGCTTGGCGTCGCTCTCGCTGTGCCCCAGGGCCCGCAACGCTTCGAACGTCTCGGTCGCCACGTCGCGATCGGCGCCGGCGACAGGCAGGTCGCGGCCGACTAGCAGGGCGAACTTCGGCATCTTGCGCCGCAGCTTCGCCACCACCCGCTCCGCGGTCGCCGGCCCGATGCCCGGCAACCCGGCCAGCCCCTTGGCGTCCTGATCCTCGATGAGCGCCGCCACTTCCTGCACCGGCCGGACCATCGCCCGCAGGGCCTTCTTCACCCCCACGCCATCGACCTGGCAGAACAGTTCGAAGAACTCGCGCTCCGCTGCGTTGAGAAAACCCACCAGTCGCGGCGTCAGCCGGCCGCCACCCTGCGAGTTGCCTTCGATGTATTCGATGGTGTGCAGACTCACCTCGCGGCCAATCTGCGACTGCAAATGCCGCCGCGCGAATTCGGGGATGAGCACTTCGTACTCAAAGGCGCCGACCGCGAGGGTCAGTTCTTCGCCGACGACGTGAACCGGCTTGCCGGTGATTTTGGAGATCATAGTGGGAGACGCGAGTTGCGGGGCGCGAGTCGTGAGTTAGCGGGCATTCAGAACAGGTGTCGGTGATGGGACCATTCCGGGCGCGGGCCGTCAACCCGGACTCAATCCCAGAAAAAATCGCGCCTAGCGCCCCGCGCCCGCGGCGCTCCACGCATGGCACATCGCGATCGCCAGCGCATCGGCCACGTCGGCCGGCTCGGGGAGCTTGGCGAGTCGCAATTCGCGCTGCACCGCCTGCTGCATCTGCGCCTTGGGCGCCCGGCCGTTGCCGGTGAGCGTCTTTTTTACCTGGGTCGCGGCGAAGTCATGCACGGGAATGCCCGCCTGTTGGGCCGCCAATACAATCACCCCGCGGGCGTGTCCCATCAGCAGCGCGGTGGTCGGTCGATCGTAGTGCGTGTAGAGCTTCTCCAGCGCCAGCGCCTCGGGCGCCAGCGACTTGATGACATCGGCCACCCCGTCGTAAATCTCCTGAACCCGCACCGCCAGCGGCGCCTTGGCCGTGCCGCGCACGACCCCCGCCTCAACCAGCCGCAACTCGCGGCCAGCGCGTTCGACAACGCCGTAACCGGTGATGTTCAGGCCAGGATCGATTCCGAGGATACGCATGAGGGCGGCAGAATGTTTAGCGGGCAACAGTTGTGGTCGATCTGAGGTCGACTGCCACCACTCGAAACGGACCAATGGTTACGCCGCCGCCCGTGGCAGTGAGCGACGCCGCTCCCTGCGACCCGTCCACGTTGACCTTGATGACGCCCGTGCATCGACCGGCGATCCAATTGCCGAGCGATTGTTGATCGACGTCAACAGTCGCTGTCAGCCAGGGCAACTTTTCGTGCCACTCGACGAAAGTTTGGGGAACCTGTGCATGGACGGCGTTCGTTCGAGGCGGTTGTTGAATCTCTTGCAGCAATTGGTCGGCTCCAGCGAAGTCGCCCGCTTCGATCATCGCGGCGAATTGCTTGGCATTGGCAGCGGGTCGTGTTCGCCAGAAGCAAACCAGCGCCATCGTCGTGACGCCGATCATCAGCAGCTTGAGCGAGAATCGCGGTTTCATGTGACTCGTTGCTCGCTACTCCGTGATTGCGGTCAGCCACTGCATCAACAGCGGCGTTTCGCTCTCCCATGAACCGTCCTGGCTGTGCGAGACGCCCAGCGGCGTGGCGGCGACGTCGACGGTGATGACGCCGTAGCCTCCTTCGCGGTCGAGCACGTGGAGCTTCATCTCTGCGTTCTGTTGATTCAGCATCCAAGCGGTCAAGCCGGGCGCCGGTCGAAACTCGCTGATCTCGATCGATCGCACCAGCCAGCGATCGACCTTGCGGAATCGAGCCAAGCAGTCGTCTTCACCGCGAACCATAGCGTCCGCAGCCGCTTCGTCGCCGAGTTGGATGGCCCCTGCAAACTCCTTGGCCACGCGGGGCGACTGGGCGCGCCAGCCTAGCCACAGCGTGACGAACGTCGCCAGCCCCAGCAGCAGCTTGAGTGAGAACCGTGGTTTCATGCGGCGCCTTGGTGTGCGAGGCCCGGAGGGCCGGCACGGTGTAGCCGGCGGCGTGAGCCGCCGGTTGGTCGTGTCGCTCCATGTCGTAGCCCCGGCAGGGGCGCTAGGAGCGTTGATATCATGTCGCCCCTCGCGGGGCTCGCGCGAGTTGAGGCTGCCGGGGACCGGCGGCTCACGCCGCCGGCTACAACATGTCGGCCCTGCCGGGCCTGGGCCGGCAATCGACGACATCGAGGGCGTCATCGACGACTGACGGCAACCAACCACCCACTACCTCCTACCGCCAACCAACTAGCTCCGCACCCATTCCGTGCCGCCGGCGCGGTCTTCCAGCGTTACGCCGATCTCCTTGAGTTGGTCGCGCACCGCGTCGCCGGTGGCGAAGTCCTTGGCGGCTCGGGCGTCGGCGCGGATCTTGATGAGCAGCTGCATCACGCCGTCGAGCGCGTCGGGGCCGCCGCCGGTCCACTCGGCGCCGGTTGGGCGGTCTTCGATCACAATCCCCAGCGGTTTCAGTCCGTCGCGAATGGCGTCCGCGGTCGCGAAGTTCTTCGCAATCCGCGCTTCGGCCCGCAGGCTCATGACGACGTCCATCGCCTGGCCGAGCAGTTCGTCGCCGGCGGAACCGCCGGCTTGCGACGGGGGCTGCAGGAACAGGCCGAGGGTGTTCGACAGTTCCTTGATTGTGTTGAGCAGCAGCTCGAACGTGGCGATGGCGGCCGCGTCGCCGCTGCCGTCGCCCTCCAGTTTGTGATCGTCGCAGTACTTGTTGGCGATCTTGGCCAGCTCGAACAATTCGGCAATGGCGCCGCCCGTGTTGAAGTCGTCGTCCATCGCCGCGAGAAACTTGGTGCGGCAGGCGTCGGCGGCGTCGAGCGCCGGGTCGTTGCCCACGGTGAGCGACGACGCCCCGCGGCTGGTTGGCGCCGTGAAGGCGTAAAAGTCGCCGCCGCCGATGCGATTGTAACGCTTGAACAGCCGGTAGAAGGTTTCCAGGCCCGTGGCAGCCTCTTCGATGGCCGGTTCGCTGAACAGCACCGTGCTGCGGTAGTGCGTGCGGAGCAGGAAGAAGCGAATTCGCTCGCCGCCTTGGCGTTCGATGAGCTGGGCCAGTCCGCCGGCGCCCTTGCTGCGGCTCATCTTGCCGCCGTCGGCGTCTTCGGCGGGGGCGGAAGCATCCGCGCCGGCTTCGCGTTCGCCGCGGCCGCCGATCTTGCCCGCCGCCGCGTCGCGTCGCAGCAGCCCATTATGCGCCCAGTACACGGCAAACGGCCGGTCGTGGCAGCATTCGCTTTGGGCGATTTCGTTCTCATGATGCGGAAACACCAGGTCGAGACCGCCGCCGTGGATGTCGAACGTTTCGCCCAGCAGCTTCTTGCTCATCGCCGAGCACTCGATGTGCCACCCGGGGCGGCCCTTGCCCCAGGGGCTGTCCCACGACGGCTCGCCCGGTTTGGCGCTTTTCCACAGGGCGAAATCGGCCGCGTTGCGTTTGCGGGCCGCCGCGCCGCCGCCCTCGCCCTGCGTCCCCTCGACGGTGCGGTTGGAAAGTTTGCCGTACCCGCGGTCCTTGGTCACGTCGAAGAACACGTCGCCGTCGGCCGCGTAGGCGTAGCCGCGCTCCACGAGCGATTCGGTCAGCGCGATGATTTCGTCCATGCACTCGGTGGCGCGGGGGAAGTGGTCGATCTGGTCGACGCCCAACGCCGCGAGGTTGAAGTGGTAGTCGGCGATATTCTCCTCGGCCACCTCGAGCATGGTGATGCCGCGCTCGTTGGCTTTGTTGATGAGCTTGTCGTCGACGTCGGTGATGTTGACGACCCAGTTCACCTCGTACCCGGAGTACGTGAGGTACCGCTTGATGCAGTCGAAGATGACCGGCCCGACCATGTGGCCGATGTGGGCCTTGTCGTACACCGTGGGCCCGCACAGGTACACGCCGACCTTGCCCGGCTCGACCGTGCGGAACGGTTCCTTCTTCTTCGACAGGGTGTTGTAGATCGTGAGCGTCGGGTGGGGGTCGGAGAGCTGCATAGTTTCGTGCAGAGGAGCGGTCGCGGGCATGATATTGAGAGTCGGTAGTAGGTAGGGGGGAGTCGGTTGTCTACGCGGAGTGAATTCAACCCGTTAGCGATCGCGGCCACGCGATCCTAGTGCGAGCGGATGATGCAACGCCGCGGGGCCTCGCAATGACTTTTTCGTTAGGTCCGTCCAACGGCGCCGCTCGCCGGTGCCGACAACGCGAACGCCTGCGCGGCGCGTCAGATCATCTCGATCAAGGCCACGCAGCGCGCCGCAATCAGTTCGCCGCGGCCGATCTCGCCGAGTCCCTCACCGGTCTTCGCCTTGACGTTGACCGCCACGGCGTCGACCTCCAGGATGTCGGCGATCCGCTGAGCGATTGTCTCGCGGTGTGGGCCGAGCTTCGGCTCCTGGGCCGAGACCACGCAGTCAAGGTTCACCAAGCGGTAACCGTTGTTGACGACGCGATCGTAGGCCAGCCGCAGCATGTCGGCGGAGTCGCGATTGCGGTTTCCTTCCTCCGTGTTGGGAAACATATGGCCGATGTCTGGCAGCCCCGCGGCGCCCAGCACGGCGTCGGTCACGGCGTGCAGCAGCACGTCAGCGTCGCTGTGGCCCACGAGCTGCTTGCTGTGCGGCACGTCGACGCCGCCAATCCGCAGCGGTCCGCCGTCGGTCGTGCGATGAGAATCCTCGCCCAAGCCGATGCGAAAGCTGCTCGCCACGTGTCCGGTCCGTCGTTACGGGAAATTCGGCGCCAGCGGTCACCGCCGCCGACAGGGTTGCCAATCACTAAAACTGTCAGATTGGGCAAAGTATATCGGCAGCGGCAAAGGCTCACAACGCGAGTGGGGCGAGGAGCGAGCAGGGGGCGGAGATCAAATCTCCGGGGCGGCCGACGGTGGCGGCGGTCGCGAGACCGCTTGGTTGGCGGAGTTTGGTCAATTTTTGCGTATTTGCAATCTCTGAATGCTGTCGCGGCGGGGTGCAGGTGAACAGCGGGCTTATGCCCGCCGCTCGCGGGTGAGATTGCCACGCGAACCGGGTTATGCGAAGGCTGTTTGCTTGCTCGCCGCGGGCAGTGCCGCCAGGTCGACCGTGACGCGACACGGCTGCCGCGCCGGTTCGCTAAGACGCACTTCGAGTCGCACGCCGTGGGCGAAACTCTGCAGCACCTTCACTCGTGCGTCGGGGCCCGCGCACGGTTCCGCCTCGATCGTCGGAGTGCGCTCCAGCGGCGGGCAGAAGCCGACGTGCAGCACGGCGTGCCGCTGGCCCGGCGCGAAGTCGGCGGCCACGGAGCCGTACACCGCTTCGACGCCCTGTTCGTCGCGCACGCGGAAAAGTTGCTGCAGCACATCGGCATTGAGCGCGGCGATTGGCGGTTCATCGTCGCCCGTCGAAAGCGAACCGGGAGCGACCAGCTGTTCGTCACGCTGCAGCGGGGTCTCTTCGTCGGCTTGCGGCGCTTGCACCGGCGCAGTCCCCGCAGCGGACATCGCCAGTTCATCGACGCGACCGCGTTCGAAGAACGTCTGCCGGCGGAATTGATCGGTGAACAGCAATGGCAGCCACACCAGCCACTCGGTGGTGTGATAGCCCGGAAAGATACAGCCGATCGCCATCAGGATGAGCGCCACGCTGCCGGTCCATCCCAGGGCCACGTCGCGCCACTGGCGCCGGGGCGCGTCGACCACGTGCCACATGTGCCGCCACATGCGGCGACCGCCCTCCACCAGCACGAACGACGCAATCGCCGTGGGCGCCAACAGCAGCAGCGGCAACGGCTCGGTGGCGTCGCCGAACAGGCGGCGCTCCGTCAGCAAGAAGCCGATCACCAGCAGCAGGGCGAGCCCCGCCAACAGCGCGGACATAATCACCCGATCGCGGCGACTGTGCGTCGGCAGAAACAGCGATACGGCGGCGAGACGCGATCGGACCATGGGTGGCAAGATACCACAGGAGCGGCGTCGACGAGAAACCAATCTTCCCGCGGCGGCGACGGCGTCGCAATTTCAGCCGCCGTCATGGGTAAAAAAACAGCCGCGGGCTTCCGCCCGCGGCTGCACGTCTCGATTGAATTGCTGGAGCCGTTTCTGGGTGGCGACTACGCGGAAGCGGCGGCGCCGGCGGCTTCGGCCAGCTTGGCGGCCATGTCCGTCTTTTCCCAGGTAAACTCCGGCTCGCTGCGGCCGAAATGCCCGCCGGCAGCCGTCTTGCGGAAGATGGGACGCCGCAGGTCGAGGTGCTTGATGATGCCCGCGGGCGTCAGCGGGAAGGTCTTGCGGACGAGCTCGCGAATCTGCCCGTCGTCAATCTTGCCGGTCCCCTCGGTGTCGACATGCACGCTCACGGGCTCGGAGACGCCGATCGCGTAGGCGAGTTGCACCTCGCAGCGGTCGGCCAGTCCGGACGCGACGATGTTTTTGGCCACGTAGCGAGCCATGTAGGCGGCGCTGCGGTCGACCTTGGTGGGGTCCTTG
>JAGQOU010000051.1:14671-23633 GCA_020427145.1 Planctomycetales bacterium
CCGTAGGTGTCGACGATGATCTTGCGTCCGGTGAGGCCGCAGTCGCCGTGGGGGCCGCCGACCACGAACCGGCCGGTGGGATTGATGTGATAGGTGATGTCGTCGTTAGCCCATTCGCCGAGCGACGGCTTGACGACTTTCTCGGTGATGAACTTGCGAATCTCGTCGTTGGTCACGTCGTCGCTGTGCTGGGTGGAGACGACCACCGTGTCGACCCGCACCGGCGTCACGCCGTCGTACTCGACCGTGACTTGGCTCTTGCTGTCGGGTCGCAGCCAGTTCACCTCGCCATTTTGCCGAGCTTCGGTCAGGCGATTGAGGATCCGGTGCGACAGCGCGATCGGCAGCGGCATCAGCTCGTCGGTGTCGTTGCAGGCGTAGCCGAACATCAGCCCCTGGTCGCCGGCGCCGATGTCCTTGCCTTTGGCCGCGTCGTCGTCGACGCCCATGGCGATGTCGGGCGACTGTTCGTGCAACGCCACCAGCACCGAGCAGTGGTCGGCGCTGATTCCCATGTCGGCCTCGGTGTAGCCCACCTCGCGGACGACGCTGCGGACGACTTCCTGCATGTCGACCGTCGCCTTGGTCGTCACTTCGCCGGCGATCACGACCAGCCCGGTGGTGACCATGGTTTCGCAAGCCACGCGGCTCAACGGATCTTCGGCGAAGAGGGCGTCGAGCACGCCATCGGAGATTTGATCAGCCAGCTTGTCGGGGTGACCCATGCTGACCGCTTCGCTGGTGAACAGATACTTTCCAGAGGCCACGGACGCTTCTCCCAGGGGATGGGCGGAGCCGCGACCCAAATGCTGGGCAGGGGCGTCGCTCCGCTAGTCGCATAGTGTTGAGCGGGTGCGGCATGCGGAGGGCTTGTTGTCCCCGGCTTGCCGGCAAGCCCCTCAGTATAAGTCCAACAAAACGTCTCCGGCAACGCCCCCGCGACGGAGTTTTGCGGCTGCGGAGCGTTTTTCGCGGCACTTGGGCCGCACCGGCGGAACCGCCGTGCGGCGGCACTGGTCGGCTGGGGCGTCGCCTTTCATAATCGTACCGCTGCCGCCGTGGCGCGGCCCGAAACCTCCCGCCCAAGCTTCAAGGAGTCGCCATGGCCCGCTGGCCGCGGCATGTTTGGACCTCAATTTTCACCTACGGAATCATTTTCGTAGGCTTCCCCGTATTGTGCCTGCTGGCTTACGCCTGGGTGCGAGGATGGCTGTTTTGATGAGCGAACCTGTCGATCGCAAAGAACTTCAAGCTGCCTTGGCCAAGTTCGGTCAGGAGCATCTGCTCGCATTCTGGGATGAATTGGACGCCGCCGGACAGACGCAGTTGGCTGCGCAGATTCGCGGCATCGACCTGGAGTTGGTCGATTCGCTATTCCGCGGCGACGTTGACCAGCCCGATTGGGCCGAGTTGTCGCGCCGAGCGACGCCGCCCCCGGCCATGCGGCTTGCCGAACGGCAAGCGGGCAAGGCTTCCGCACTTGGGATCACGCCCAACGAGGCGACCGAGCGCGGGCAGCAAGCGCTGGCGGCCGGCGAGATCGGCGTGCTGCTGGTCGCGGGGGGGCAGGGGAGTCGGCTGGGGTTCGAGAAGCCCAAGAGCCTGTACCCCATCGGCCCGCTGTCGCACGCCACGTTGCTGCAGATTCACGTCGAAAAGGCGCTCGCCGTCGCAGCCAGGTACGGCACAGCCATGCCGCTGTATCTGATGACCAGCCCCGCGACGCACGACGACACCGCGGCGTTCCTGGCCGAGCACGACAACCTGGGGATGCCGGCCGACGACTTGGTGGTGTTCTGCCAAGGCACGATGCCGGCGGTGGATGCCACGACCGGCAAGCTGCTGTTGAGCGCCAAGGACTCGCTGTTCCTTAGCCCCGACGGTCACGGCGGCACGGTTGCGGCGCTCGCCGGCAGCGGCGCGATCGACCACATGCGCAGCCGCGGCGTCAAACACCTGTTCTACCTCCAGGTCGACAACCCGTTGGCGCCCATCGGCGACGCCGAGTTCATCGGCTACCACCTGCTGGCCGACAGCGAACTGACCTCGCTGACGGTCGCCAAGCAGGAGGCGCACGACAAACTCGGCAACTTCGCCATGGTCGACGATCGGCTGCAAGTGATCGAGTACAGCGACTTTCCGGCAGACGTGGCCGAGCGCCGCGACTCGAGCGGAAACCTCGCGTTCTGGGCCGGCAGCGTTGCCATTCACATGTTTAGCGTGGCGTTTCTGGAGAAGTCGCTCACGCTCAAGGATTCGCTGCCGTTCCACGTCGCCAAGAAGAAGGTGCCGTTTATCAACGCCCAGGGCGAGCGGATCGAGCCGACCGAGACGAACGCATTGAAGTTCGAGCGGTTTATCTTCGATCTGCTGCCACAGGCCGCGCGGCCGATCGTGGTCGAGTACGCCGAAGAGGAAGTCTTTGCACCGCTGAAGAACGCTCCCGGCGCGCCCAAGGACACGCCGGAGTATGTGCAGCGGTTCATGCTCCAGCAGCACCATCGTTGGCTCGCCGCGGCGGGAGCCGAGATCTCTCCCGGCGTTGCCGTGGAGATCAGCCCCCTGTGGGCGCTCGACGCGGTAGGCGTGGCCGAGCGAGTCTCGGTGAACGACAAGTTCGACGAGCCGCGTTACCTTGCGCCCAGTTAGCAGCCCGTTGCCGGCAGTCGCCGCCGTCGATTGATCTCCCGCCCAGCGCCCTCGATCCCAGTGCGGTCGTCATGCACGTTGAAGTCGAACAGAAATTTCGCGTCGCAGACCTGGCCGAGGTGCGAACACGCTTGCAGCAACTGGGCGCCGCGGGCGGCGACGTTTGCGAACAGGCGGACTGTTACTATCGGCACCCGGCGCGAGATTTTGCGGCCACCGACGAAGCGTTTCGTTTGCGGCGCGTCGGCGAGCGCAGTTGCTTCACCTACAAGGGGCCCAAGCTCGACGCCGCGACCAAGACGCGCGTCGAGCGCGAGGTGGAGTTGGCTCCTGGCGCAGACAACGCAGCCGCTGCCGACGAAGTGGTTCGCCGGTTGGGATTCGAACCGGTGACGACGGTCGCCAAACGACGCGAGACGTGGCGACTCGCCGCCGCGGGCTACGACTTGGAGGCCGCGCTCGACGACGTGATGAGCGTAGGTTTGTTCGTCGAGTTGGAAATCGTCGTGGAAACGCGCGACGAGGGGGGCGCCGGCCCGGAAGTGGACGCGGCCCGCGCAGCGCTGGGCGCCGCGGCGGTGCAACTGGGCCTCGACTCCGCGGCCGTCGAACGTCGCAGCTATCTGGAATTGCTGTTGCAGGCAAAGGGGTGATGCCTGCGGGATTCGGCGGGCGCTTGCCGCAGAGGGCCCGTTTTTCAGATTCGTGCAACCGATTTGTCCCATGGCCGTGCTGGCGCCGCGCACAGGAAACCTCTGCTTTTTTCCCGCTTCGTCTGCCCCGCCGCCGGCGAGACGCCGATGTAACGTACGAAAACCCACCGATCCGCGCCGAAACCGGCGGCCCGGCGGTTAGGTTTTCTTGACTCTTGCGGTCCCACCTTCGACAATCCTTGCAGGTTGTCACGGATCGCGAGACGACTCGTCGATCAGGCCTGCGGAAGCCGCTCACATCCGCATGCCGGGGCCCCTAGCGGCTCACTCTCTCACCGCATCAATTTCTGAGTCACGGAGTAGTTTGATTATGAAGAAGTCCCATTGGGTTCTTGGCTTGATCGTTGCTGGCGCGTGTGCCGGCGTGGCGTTGCCTGTCGGTGCACTTGCTATGGTCGCTGGCACAGCCGTTGCCGACTGTGGCCACTGCGGCGACAAAGAAGAGAGCGACGACGAAGCCTTGCTGGCCGATTGCGGTCACTGCGGTGACAAGGAAGAGTCGGACGATGAAGCTCTCGTCGACTGCGGCAACTGCGGCGACAAAGAAGAGAGCGACGACGAAGCCTTGCTGGCCGATTGCGGTCACTGCGGCGACAAGGAAGAGTCGGACGATGAAGCTCTCGTCGACTGCGGCAACTGCGGCGACAAAGAAGAGAGCGACGACGAAGCCTTGCTGGCCGATTGTGGTCACTGTGGTGACAAGGAAGAGTCGGATGATGAAGCGCTCGCCGACTGCGGCAAATGCGGCGACAAGGAAGAGAGCGACGACGAGGTTCTGCTCGCTTAATTCTCTCGCTGCGACATGGCGGGCCTGATCGGCTCGCATACAAGACAGGTAAACGGGGCGCTTTGGCCAGTGGTCGAAGCGCCCCGTTTTCGTTGCGCTGCCGCGGGCCCACGCGGCTTGCCGCCGATTGCTGGCATTGGCTGAGATTTCCCCCGAATTGCTATCAACTTCCCCCAACTGAACTTTCGCCTTCGGCTGGCCTTTGACATACTCCGCGCGCACTTGCCAGAACTCAGGAAGGAATGCGGGGGCGATGGAAATCTTCTTCTCCGTGGGCGAACCGAGCGGCGATCTCCACGGCGCCAACCTGATTGCGGCCTTGCGTCGCCGCATGCCCCATTGTCAGTTTGTCGGCTACGGCGGTCCGCGCATGGCCGCGGCCGGAGCTCGGCTGCACGCCGATCTTACGCAGCTGGCCGTCATGTGGGTGCTGAGCGCGGTGCTCAACTTGCACAAGTTCGTGCGGTTGCTGCGTGCAGCCGACCGCTACTTTCGCGAACATCGGCCCGACGCGGTCGTGCTGATCGACTACCCGGGCTTCAATTGGTGGATTGCCCGCCGAGCGAAAGCGCAGGGCATCCCTGTGATTTACTACGGCACGCCCCAGCTGTGGGCGTGGGCCAGCCACCGCGTGCGCAAGATGCGCAAGTACGTCGACCACGTGCTGTGCAAGCTGCCGTTTGAGGAGAAGTGGTTCAACGACCGCGGTTGCCACGCGACCTATGTCGGGCATCCCTACTTCGACGAGCTGCGCAATCGGTCCGTCGACGCCGCGTTCGTTAACGAGTTGACCGGCAGCGGCGGCCGCTTGGTGACCATCTTGCCCGGATCGCGCGATCAGGAGGTGGCCGGCAATGCGCGCGACTTGCTGCTGGCCGCCCATCGCATTGCGGGACGCGTGAGCCGCGTGCGCTTCGCCGTCGCTGCGTTCAAGCCGGAGCAGGCCCAGGTCGTCGCGCAGTTGGCCGACGAATTGGACGTGCCCGTGGAGGTGTTCACCGGACGAACGCCGGAACTCATCGCCGCGGCCGACGTCTGCCTGGCGTGCTCCGGGTCGGTGTCGCTGGAACTGCTGTACCATGGCCGGCCGAGCGTGATCCTGTATCGAGTTTCCCGGTTTGGTTACGAGGTGCAACGCTGGTTCCGCCGCGTCCGGTACATCACGCTGGTCAACCTGCTGACGACCGACGATCCCTCGACAACCCGTCCCGCGAGCGTCTACGACCCGTACGATCCGCGCGACTCGCATGTGCTGATGCCCGAGTACTTGACCTATCAAGACCGCACCCGCGACGTGGCCGATCACGCGATTCGCTGGCTGACCGATGCGACCGAGCGGCAGCGAATCGAGCACGGCCTCACCGATCTGGCCGACCGCGTCGGGCAGGGCGGCGCTTCTGAACTCGCCGCCGATTACATCGCCAACTTGCTCGATCAGCACGGGACGACAGTCGCAACAATCGCGGCCTGACGCGAGAGGTTCGATGCGTTGTCGTCCCCTAGCCGGCAGTGCGAGCTGCCGGTTCGTTGCACCGCGCGACCCTGTGCGATCGCCAACCCGCGACTTGCGCCGCAGGCTATTGGCTGGCGATTGATAGTGGTCTGAGTAAGACGCGCAATAACCGTGCATTTCCATCGCCACGCGCGCCGCCGCCGACTCGTTCGCGTGCCTTCCCTGCACCCGCTACAATCACCGCCATGCTATTTGCCGAACCGCCCCGCAGTGAATACGACCTGCGCTTTCGCGCGTTTGGGTTTCCCGTGCGCGTCCATCCTTACTTTTGGCTGCTGGCCGTGTTGTTGGGCGTGGGGTTCGGGCGCGGAGAAAGCGTCGACCTGGCCGATCTGGTGATTTGGATCGCGGTTGTCTTCGTCTCGATCCTCGTGCATGAACTCGGGCACGCGTTCGCCCAGCGACATTTCGGCGGCCGGCCCTGGATCACGCTGCACGCCATGGGCGGACTGGCCGCTTGCGACGATTGCGATCGTGCGCCGCGCAGCCAGATTCTCATCGCCCTCGCCGGGCCC
The DNA here is from genome assembly GCA_020427145.1 of Planctomycetales bacterium. Classification (GTDB taxonomy): domain Bacteria; phylum Planctomycetota; class Planctomycetia; order Pirellulales; family Lacipirellulaceae. The sequence continues at coordinate 20,849 of JAGQOU010000051.1, forward strand.
GCTGCCGGCTTCGCCAGTGCGCTGCTTGCCGTCGTGGCGTTGCGCATCACCGGACACGTCGTGGGGTTTCGTTTTGGATCGCCCGACTCTTTTGGCAGCGCCATCGAGGGTTTGCGAATCTTTGGCGGAACCCTGTATTGGGAGGCGACCGGCAATCCGCGCATGAACTTCCTGCTGCGGCAATTCTTCTGGGTGAATATCGGCTGGGGATTGATCAATCTCCTGCCGATCTACCCGCTCGATGGCGGGCAGGTTTCGCGCGAGGTGCTCACCCTCAAGAATCCTCGCCGCGGCATTGTGCTTTCGTTGCAAGTCTCGATGTCTGCCGCCGCCATCATGGCCGGCGTGGGACTGGTGGCGTGGAAGAGCCTCTTCACGGCGCTGCTTTTCGGCTCGCTCGCCTACTCCAGTTACCAAGCGCTGAAGGCGTACCAATCGCGATCTTGGTAAACGAAACGATGACGCCTGGCGCATCGCAAGAATTTGCCTCGATTGCGTCTCAGATTGAGACGCAATCGTTCTCGTGACGATCGCGAACGCGCGCTGCGCGACTCAAACAACGCGTCTCCGAAGCGTCGCGTCACGTCCATCGACGACGCACTCTTAATGAAGCGCGATTCGCAACGATCAACTTGTGCGATGTCGCGCCTGGCGCGACGACATAGGTTCAATGCACTTCGAAGACGGTATTTGCGGGCGCTGAAGCGGCACAATTCAAAAAAAATTTCGAAATTTTTTTGACTTTCGCCGATGTCGATTCGAACGCCTTTTTGAATGACTCCGCGTGCCTCCGCGGCGCGTCCTTTTCTTGTTCACGGCCGTGCAGAATCATCACCTCGAACGTTGTCGTCAACGCTCGCAACGGGATATCCACGCGCGGTTCGAGCCCCCGCCGATTGAACTTTCGTCGGTCCTCGGAAAAGGTCGGCTCATCGTGTCGTGAAAGGCCGTCGCGACTCGTGTGGCGAGGCAACAACCTACGCCCCTCGTCATAAAATCGAGGCCGAGACAACGGCATTGTCGCCGCCTGCTTTCGGCGAGAACCGTCAAGAGATCGCAAAAAACCTCGGGAAATACGCGGTTTCAACAAGACTTGGGCGGCAAGTCGTCCTGTAGCGCCCGGCACGCGGCGCCGTCGATGGCGCATTCGCCGGAACGCGCGACGGGGATCGTCGTCGAGTGGCGCGGCGCCCTTCGTCGCGACCGCAAAATCATCGTCGCACAACTCGCCAGAGACGCGGCGAGCGACGCGGCGAACAGTTGCACGCGCCGATTGAAGCTCCCTCGGCGGAGCTTGCGCGAGGCTTAGGCAATTGTCGTGTGCGTAGTGGCGCGACGCCGCAACAAGGACGTCGCGCAGCCCGTTGGCGAGGCGTCCAAAGGGCAACTCATCTTGACAATGCGACGGTCAACTCGTCTGCTTGGTGTGGAAAAAGTGTTGCAGAATATTTTATGATGCGTACAACTACGGCGAAGTAGCAAGGAGGCGCAGCTGTGTTGGTTGCGAGGGACGCGACGCGGCAACGCGAAGGTTCGATCAGCTCATCACGGCTCCCTTCTCGCTTGGCATATGGAAACGGCAAGTCGCCCTGGACGGGCGGCGGGATTTTGGAAGGCGGTTGTCGCCGGGATGCCTCGTAAGTGGCGAGGCTGGCGACGCCCCGCCAGACTTTTTATGGAGGATTGACTGTGGCCAAGAAGAAGCGTGCCGCCAAGAAGAAGACGGCCAAGAAAAAGGTCGCGAAGAAGAAGTCGGCCAAGAAGAAGGTCGCCAAGAAGAAGACGGCCAAGAAGAAGGTCGCCAAGAAGAAGTCGGCCAAGAAGAAGGTCGCGAAGAAGAAATCGGCCAAGAAGAAGGCCGCCAAGAAGAAGACGGCCAAGAAGAAGGTCGCCAAGAAGAAGTCGGCCAAGAAGAAGGCCGCCAAGAAGAAGACGGCCAAGAAGAAGACGGCCAAGAAGTAACGCCGATCGACCGGGACGGCGTTCGGCTCGCCGATCTCCGCGCACCGGGTGATTGTGATACGCAAAAGGGACTGTCGCTCTCGCGAGCGGCGGTCCCTTTTTTCGTTGGGCGGCGGCTGAGCGAGTCGGCAGTCGCTGCGCTCTACAGCACCGAGAGCGTGGGCATCGGCGGCGCCGCGGCGCGCGATTGGACAAGGCCCCGCACAAGGTTGCCGGCGATGCGCTGGTAGTACGGCCCCGACTGCGCATCGGTGACGTTGCCTTCGGTGGCGCCCGCGTCGCCTCGCTCGCGAATGGGAATCTGAATCGGCACTTCGCCCAGAAACGGCACGTCGAGCTCTTCGGCCTTCGTCCGCGCTCCGCCGTTACCGAAGATGTCGTACCGCTTGCCGTTGTCGGGGCACTCGAAGTAACTCATGTTCTCGACGAGTCCCAGCACGGGGATGTTCACTTTGCGGAACATCGCAATGGCCTTCACCGCATCGATCAGCGCGACGTCTTGCGGCGTGCAAACGACCACCGAACCGGTGAGCGGCAACAACTGCGACAGCGTCAGCGCGATGTCGCCTGTGCCGGGCGGCATATCGATGATCAGGTAGTCGAGATCGCCCCACGCCGTGTCGCGCAAGAACTGCGTGATGGCGCCATGCAGCATGGGACCGCGCCATACCACCGCTTCGCCCGCCGGGACGAGGAAGCCCATGCTAATCACCGGCATGCCCTGGTAGTCGACCGGCTGCAGTCGCTGATCCACGACCGTGGGTTGTCCTTCGAGCCCCAACAGGTGCGGAACGCTGGGCCCGTACACGTCGGCGTCCATCAG
>JAGQOU010000052.1 GCA_020427145.1 Planctomycetales bacterium
GGCCGGCTGTGCAAGGACGTGCCCGCGGAGCGTGCCGCAGAAGTGATCCTCGGCTACACGTGCGCCAACGACGTGACCGCACGTGACCTGCAGGCCACCGACGGGCAGTGGGGACGGGCGAAGGGTTTCGACACCTTCTGCCCACTCGGTCCGTGGATCTCGACGGATGTGGACCCGATCGACCTCGCCATCGAGTGTGAGGTGAACGAGCAGATCCGTCAGGACGGCAACACCTCCGACATGGTGCGGTCGGTGCCCGAACTCGTGGCGTGGATCAGTCGTGTGATGACGCTTGTGCCCGGCGATGTCATCCTCACGGGGACGCCGGCCGGCGTAGGTCCGCTTCGCAACGGCGACACGGTGACCGTCACCATTGAGGGGATCGGCACCCTCGACAACATCGTCAGTGACACAGGAGTCTTCGCATGAATGACGTACGCGTCCGTTTCTGCCCCTCCCCGACGGGGAATCCTCACGTGGGCATGGTGCGCACGGCGCTGTTCAACTGGGCCTATGCCCGGCACACCGGCGGCACGTTCGTGTTCCGCATCGAGGACACCGACTCGGCGCGCGACTCCGAAGAGAGCTACCAGGCGTTGGTCGACACCCTGCGGTGGCTGCATCTGGACTGGGACGAGGGTCCCGAGGTCGGCGGCGACCGCGGCCCGTATTACCAGTCGCAGCGCGGCGAGTTGTACCAGCGGGCAGTCGACGAGCTGCTGGCCCGCGGGGCGGCCTATCGCGATTTCGCCACGCCCGAGGAACTGCAAGCCGAGCGCGACGAGGCGAAAGTCACGGGCCGCGCGTTCGTGTACAGCCGCCGCTGGGCTGCCGAAACCGACGCCGATGCCGAGAAATTCGCCGCCGAGGGTCGCGCCGGCGTCGTGCGGCTGAAGATGCCGCGCGAGGGCGAGTTGGTTCTCAACGACCTGGTTCGCGGCGAGGTGCGCATCGCCTGGGCCAGCGAGCAGGACCATGTCGTCCAGCGGGCCGACGGCTCGTGCTTGTATCATCTCGCCACCGTGGTCGACGACCACGCGATGCAGATCTCGCACATCATCCGTGCCGAGGAGCACCTGCCCAACACGCCGCGGCAGGTGTTCATCATGCAGGCGCTGGGTTACGAGTTGCCCGCCTTCGCACACCTGCCGTACGTTGCCGAGCCGGGCAGCAAGAACAAGCTCAGCAAGCGCAAGCTCGACAAGTATCTCAAGAACCGCGACTTCGCCGAGTTGGTGAAGCACGGAGATGCGATCGCCGAGCGGATGGGACTGGCGGTCGACGCCGACGTCTTCAATCCGGTGATCGTCGACTTTTACGAGCAGATCGGTTTCCTGCCCGACGCGCTGCTGAACTACCTGCTGCTGTTGGGCTGGTCGCTCGACGGCGAGCGGGAGGAGTTTACGCGCGAGGAGATGATCGAACTTTTCTCGTTGGAGCGCGTGAATCGCGCCCCGGCGAGTTTCGATCCGCAGAAGCTGTTGGCATTCCAAGACCGGGCGATGCAGCAGTTGCCGCTGAAGCAGAAGACGGCCCGCTGTTTGCCCTATCTGCAGGCCGCGGGGCTCGTGGCGACGCCGCCCCCGTGCGACACGGGTCCCTATTTGTCGGCGATCCTGACCGCGGCCGGCGATCGCGTGAAGATGGCCGGCGACGTACTGGTCTACGACGACTTCTACCGCGCCGACGACGCGCTCGTTTACGACGAAAAAGCGTGGGACAAACGGCTTGTGAAGCCGCCCGCCGCGTGTGATTTGCTTGGTCGGTTTGCCGAGCAGTTGGAAACCGTTGAGCCGTTTGAGGCCGCCGGGATTGAGACGGCGCTCAAATCATTTGTCGAGGCCGAGGGCATTAAGATCGGCGACGTGATTCATGCCTTGCGGGTCGCGGTCACGGGCAAGGCCGTGGGCTTTGGCATTTTCGAGACGCTGGAGATCCTCGGCCGCGAGAGGTCGCTGAGCCGCATCCGTTTGGCGCTAGCCCGCGTCGCTGCGCAGTCGCCGACTTCGTAGCGCGCCCTCCCGCGGCCTGCTTGCCCGCGACGCCGCTTCCTTCCTGCCTGAGTTGCCGTTGCGATGACGCCGAATCCCTATGGTTGGTTGTGCCTGGCCCCGCCGATCGCCGCGATTGCGTTGGCGATCGTCACCCGTCGCGCCGTCGCGTCGCTGCTGGCCGGCATTTTCGTCGGGGCGCTGATCACCTCGGGCTACCATCCCTTCACGGCGATCCACGACTTCTTTGAAGTCCATATGTGGCCCACCTTCGTCGAGTCCGATCGGCTGCGGGTGTTTTCGTTCACGTTGCTGATGGGCGCCATGATCGGCGTGATCACCGCCGGCGGCGGCATGCAGGGATTCGTCCATCTGTTGACTCCCTTCGCGCGCACCCGCCGCGGCGGACAACTTGTCACCTGGGTCATGGGGCTCGCGATCTTCTTTGACGACTACGCCAACACCATGCTGCTAGGCAACACCATGCAGCCGGTCACCGACCGGCTGCGCGTGTCGCGCGAAAAGCTGGCCTACCTGGTCGATTCGACTGCCGCCCCGGTCGCGGGCATCTCGATCCTCAGCACCTGGGTGGCCGTCGAATTGGCCTACTTGCAAGAGGGCATCGACACGCTGGGGGGCGTCAACGCCACCGCGTTCGACCTGTTCGTGGCAAGCATTCCCTATCGCTTTTACGTGCTGTTGTCGTTGGTGCTGATCCCGTTGCTGGTGCTCACCGGTCGCGACTTCGGCCCCATGCTGGCCGCCGAGCGGCGGGCGCTGCGCGACGGCTCCGATACGCACGCCGGACACGCCCGCCCGTCGCGCGATCCCGGGGGCAACACGCCGCGCCGTCCACGGGCGATCAACGCGGTGCTGCCGATTGTCGTGACGCTGGGCGTGGTGGTGACGCTGTTGTACCAAACGGGAGGTCAGAAGCTGGCTGCGAGAGCCGCGGCGATTGCCGAGACCGCGAGTGTCGGGAAAATCGCTGCCACGACGGTGCTGGTCAGCGGCAACTCGCCGATCGCCGCAGCGGTGCTGGGCGCCGTCGACATCTCGCCTTCGCAACAGCCTGACCCGGCTTTGCGGGACGTCTTCGGCAACGCCGACTCGACCTTTGCATTGCAGTACGGGGCGCTCACCGGGTTGCTCCTGGCCGCGGTGCTGTGTTGGGGTCAGCGATTGCTGACCGCCGATCAGATTTTCGTCGCGGCGGGGCAAGGCGCGCGCGTCGTGTTGCCGGCGATTGCCATTCTGTGGTGCGCGGCCGCCCTGTCGAGAATGACCGGCGCCAAGTCGGTCGACGGCCAGCCGTCAGTCGTCAATGGCGTGGAGACCTACGAGTTTCGCGACCACCGACTCTACACGGGCGATTTTCTGTCGCACTTGCTGACCGCTGCCGAGACAAAGGACGGGGCCCACAGCGACGCACTGCCGCTCTCGGCGAAACTGTTGCCGACGTTGGTGTTTATCCTGGCCGCGATCGTCTCGTTCTGCACGGGAACCAGTTTCGGCACGATGGGCATGCTCACGCCCATGGTCGTCACGCTCGCCGCGGCGATGCTGCAAACGACCGGGCACAACGTGGACGGCAGCCATCCGTTATTGCTCGCAGCGGTAGGCAGCGTGCTGGCGGGGGCCGTGTTCGGCGATCATTGTTCGCCGATATCCGACACGACCATCCTGTCGTCGCAGTCCAGCGGCTGCGATCACATCGCCCATGTGCTCACCCAAATGCCCTACGCCCTGACCACCGCGGCGGTGGCCATCGTGCTGGGCACGTTGCCGGTGGGTTTTGGAGCGCCGGTCGGCGTGGTGCTCGTCGCCCAGGTCGCGGGACTCGCGTCCGTGGTGTTCTTCGTCGGCAGGCCGCTCGCGACGGCCGACGAAGCCCCGGCGGCTTAAGCGGCTGGTTGAAAATGGGGACTGGCTCGCGGAACGTCGCCGCGAACGCCGGAAATTCACGTCGCGGGGAGCGTGCCTGTCCCCTTTTTTCAACGGCAGTTAAACGGTCGAAGTGGTAGCGGCAGAAACACCGCTCACCACGGCTCAGTACGCCACGGCGCCCAGGCCCCTTTCCTCGCCGAACTGCTAGCGTCGCTGGCGTCGCGCTGCGTGCGTCACGGTACGCTCGTTCGCATCCTTTCGCGGCAGACGATTCAAGGTCGAATCGTTTCGTGCCGAATCTTCTCGTAGCGCGACCGTCGCTGCGCGCCAAAGCGTTGGCGCGACCCTGTCGAGGCGCGGCCACGGCACTTTTCACAAACTCATCATTGCCAACGAGTCGCATTGCGCGGCGTTTGCCGCTGGATTGCGTCCGCTTTGGCGAGCACTACGGCTGACCTCACGGAAGGAGTCGCCGCATCGTGGCAAAGTTTCCACGCTATCGGGCCGCTACGGAGCCCCCTGCGCCGCTGGCGGCGGCTTGCCGCGACGTTGTCGCGGGGCGTCGTGCCAGCGATTTGCTGCGCCGGTGGGCGCATCCGCATGGGCTGAGCGACCTGCAGCTGCGGCTGTTGCACGAGCTCGCCCTGGACGCGCCGCGCGATCAGGCGTCGCTCGCCGCGACGCTGCTGGCTTCGCCCGCCCGGGTGAGCGCCGTCGTGCTGCAACTTGGCACGGCCGGCCTCATCGAATCGACAACCGATCCCAGTGACCGCCGCCGCCAGCTCTGGCGTCTTACCGCCGCGGGGAACCGCTGCGTCGCGGCCGTTTCCGCCGCAGCCCAAGCCGAACTTGCCACCGCATCGGCCGACGAAATCACGCCGCAGGAGGACGCGGCATGAAGTCGCTTGAATTGAACTCCACGAATCCACAGGGCAGGGCAGGGGGGCGCCGGCAGCGGAGCTTGCTCCTGGGCGCGTGCTGCGTCGTCGCGGCGTCGTTTGCCGTGTCCGCCCTGGGTTGCAAGACGCCTTTCTACCGCAAGCAGGCCGATGCTGACGCCAACTACCTGATGGATCAGAAGTCGGCGGCCGTCTGCCTGGAGCCGGGCACGTTCCGCATCAACATCAATCCTCAGTCGCGCATGGCGGACCCGTACAATCCCGACTGCGAACCGATGCCGCCGGACGATCCCACCGCGCATCGCTACATGGAGTGCGTCGATTGCAAGAAGGGCTCCAAGTGCTGGAAGTGCCTGCCCAAAACGCCGTTTGTCGACAATCCCGATTGGCAAGCGTACCTGCCGCGCAACGCTCGCGGCGAAGTGGAACTGGACACCGAAGGCGCCGTGCGGCTCGCGTTGCTGGAGTCGCCGAGCTACCAAAGCCAGTTGGAAAACCTCTACCTCTCGGCACTTGACGTCAGTTTCGAACGATTCCGCTTCGACACGCAGTTTTTCGGCGGCTCGCGAATTTTCTACACGGCCGACGGCCGCGACCGCAGCGGGACGGGCAACTCGACCAGCACGTTCGAGGTGAGCCCCCTCGCGCCAGACAATCGACTGCGCTTCTCGCGGCTCAACGCCACCGGCGGCACGTTGGTCGCGGGCATGGCCAATTCGTTGGTCTGGCAGTTCGCCGGGCCCGACAACTATAGCAGCAACACGCTGTTGGATTTCTCCTTGGTCCAGCCGCTGCTGCGCGGCGCAGGACGCGTGCGCGTGCTCGAACGACTCACCATCTCCGAGCGGGCGCTGCTGGGCAACGTGCGCAGCATGGAACGCTATCGCCGCGGCTTTTACGTCAACGTGGTCACCGGCCGCGGCAACGTACAGGGCCCGTCCCGGCGCGGCGGTTTCTTCGGCGGGGCCGGGCTTGAAGGATTTGCCGGCGTCGGCGGCGGCGGTTTCGGCGGCGTCGGCTTCTTTGGCGGCGGCGGCTTCGGCAACAACGGCGGCCAAGGCATCACGGGCGGGGCCGGGGCCGCGGGCGCCGGCGGCTATCTGGGCTTGCTGCAAAGCGCCCAGCAAATTCGCAATCAACGCGCCAACGTCGCCGCCCTGCGCGACAGCGTCGAGCAGCTCCAGGAAACCTACGAGGCGGGCCGAATCGACCGCTTCCAGGTCGACCTGGCTCGCCAGGCGCTCTACAACGCCCAAAGCCAGCTGCTCACCGCCGAAAACCAGTACGCCGGCTCGCTCGACGAGTTCAAGGTCGGCACGCTGGGGCTGGCGCCGGAAGTACCGGTGAAAATCAGCGACGACGTGCTCGATCAGTTCAACCTGCTGGATCCGAAACTCGAAGTTGTGCAGACGCGCGTCTCGGCGGTGCTGACCGCACTGCGCGAGCTGCGCAGCGAAATGGCCGAGCAACAACAACCGGGCGCCGGCGTCCCCGCGCCGCCCGACTTGGAGGCGCAGCTCGAACCGCTCCTGGCGGGCGCCCTGGATGTGGAATCGGCGATCTCCGAGAGACTTGCCGACGTCGCGACCGACCTGGACGAACTCGATGCAGCGCTGCCGGCGCGCCGGGAGCAACTCGCCGCGTTGGCCGGTCGGCCCGAAGTGCGCGCGGCCCGGCTGTCGCCGGAACTATTCGACGCGGACGCGCTGGAGGGGCGCGCCAAGTCGCGCCGCGAGGAATACTTGCGGCTCAACGAACGGCTGACCGCCGAGTGGAACCGCATCGACGATCTGGCCGACCGTCCTGATCTGACGGCTGCCGAGGTGCTCACGCCGTTGATTGAGACGCTCAACAACGTCTCGGGGCAGTTGCTCGAGGCGGCGCTGCTGCAAGCCGGCGCTCGGCTCGATTCCATCACGTTCGACCCCGTGGACCTGACTTCCGAAGAAGCGCTGAATATCGCCGCCGCCTTCCGCCGCGACTGGAAAAACGCTCGCATGCAACTGGTCGACACGTGGCGGTTGATCTACTTCAACGCCAACGACCTGAAGGCCGGGCTGAACATTGTCTTCAGCGGCGACATTGGCAATGTCGGGGACAATCCCTTCCGCCTGCGCGACACCAGGGGCCGACTGCGGGCCGGTTTGGAGTTCGACGCCCCGCTCACGCGGCTCGCCGAACGGAACGTGTACCGCCAATCGCTCATCGAATACCAGCAGGCGCGACGTAGCTATTACCAGTTCCGCGACCGCATCGCCCAAGGCTTGCGAAACACATTGCGCCAGGTGCGGCTCAATGAGATCAACTTCGAACTGCGCCGGGCCGCGGTGTTGGTGGCCATCTCGCAGGTCGATCTCACGCAGCTGCGGCTCTCCGAGCCGCCCAAGCCGGGCGAGGAACAGATTCTCAGCAACACCACGGCCCGCGACCTGGTGCAGTCGCTGTCCGATTTGCTGAACGTGCAGAACGACTTCTTGAGCGTGTGGGTCAATTTCGAGGTGCAGCGGCTCAACCTCGAACTCGACCTGGGCGTCATGGAGCTCGACCCCAGCGGAGTCCGCGTCGAGAACTCGATGTCGCTACGCGAGTACCTGGCGTGCCCCGAAGTGGCCGAGGTGCGCCGATGTTATCCGAGCGATTTCGTCGCCGCGGTGGCGGGAGTCGACGAGGAAGGGCTGGGACTTCCCGAGTTTGAGGGGCCGATCGAAGGCCTGGAGGCGGACTTGGCGCCTCCGCCGGAGGACGCCGGCAACACCCCGCTGATCAACCCCGCGGGCGAACCGCTCCTGTCGCCACCCGGGGTGGTCCCCGAAGCCGAACCGCTGCCGGAACCAGGCGCCCGCCTGCTGCCGCGGCTGAAAATCCGCCAAGAATCGCGGCGTCTGCAGAACGAAACCATCGAGGCGGCCGCGGCTCTGATCGACTGGCCGATCGAGCAAACGCCCGTCGGCGAGCGAATTGTGCTGCCCCTGTCCGTCCGACCGCTGCCGCCCGTGGAGAAGTGATCGCGGTGCGGGCGGTCGCGGTTCTGTAAATTCAAACACATGCCGGCGCCGAGCCCGCCTACGTTCCGCCCGCCCGGTGGCATATAATGGGGCGGTCAGGCGGGCGCCTCGGTTCGCTGTCTCACTTGTCCGCAAACGAGTCCCTCATGGGCCCCCGATCGAATCGTCAAGCCGCTCGCCCGCGCCGCGGCGGCTTCGTGTTGTATGTCCTCATCGCGCTGCTGGTCCTCGCCGCAGCCGCGGCGGCCGTGTGGCAAGTCTCGCGCACCGCCAAGTCCGACTACGCCAACGTCCTGCGGCACACGGTCGCCCGCAGCGATTTTCTGCTCGCCGTCACCGAGCGCGGCGAAATCGAGTCGGGCGGCGTCACCGAGGTCCGCTCGGAAGTGAAGTCCAAGAACACGCCGGGCCTGGCCATCCTGCGCATCGTGCCCGAGGGAACCGAAGTCGAAGCGGGCGACTTCCTGGTGCAGCTCGACTCGTCGGCGCTGGAGGAAGAACGAACCACCCAGAAAATCGCCGTCAACACGGCCAAAGCGCTGGTCGTCGAAGCGAACAACGTCTACGAGACGGCCGTCATCGCCGAGCGAGAATATATCGAAGGCACCTACATTCAGGAGCGGCAGACGATCGAGAGCGAGGTGTTCGTCGCCGAGGAGAATCTCAATCGGGCCAAGGAGTACCTGGCCTACAGCACGCGGTTATCCGCCAAGGGCTACGTGAACGACCTGCAGCTGCAGGCCGATCGGTTTGCGGTCGAGAAGTCGCAAAAGGAGCTCGACGCCGCCAAGACGAAGCTGACGGTGCTCGACCAGTTCACCAAGGAGAAGATGCTCAAGCAGCTCAGCAGCGACATCCTTATTTTCAAGGCGAAGTGGGAGGCCGAGCAGAACAGCTACGACCTGGAACTGCAAAAGCTCAAAGACATTGAAGACCAGATCTCCAAATGCACCATTGTCTCGCCCAAGGCCGGCGTCGTGACGTACGCCCATCAGCGCGAAGGTTTTGGCAACAATAACGAATTCATCGTGCAGGAAGGCGCCGAGGTGCGCGAGCGGCAGGTGATCATTCGCTTGCCCGATCCTTCGTCGATGCGGGTTGAAATCACCGTCAACGAGTCGCTCGTGCAGTACGTTCGCAAGGGCCTGCCGGCGACCGTGGCGCCCGTGGGGATCGATCATAAGTTCCGCGGCGCGGTGCTCAGCATCAATCAATATGCCGAACCGAGCGGCTGGCGGCGTGCCAACGTCAAGGAATACAAGGCTTTCGTGTCGATCGAAAAGCCTTCGCCGGAATTGCGTTCGGGGATGACCGCGTCGGTGACCGTGCGGTGCGAATCGATTCCCAACGCCCTGCAGGCGCCCGTGCAGGCCGTGTTCCCGCACGGGCCCGACATGTACTGCCTGGTCTTCAACGGCGGAACCTGGGAGCCGCGCAAAGTGAAGACCGGCCCCACGAACGATAAGTTTTTCGTCGTCGAGGAGGGCTTGGCGGAATCGGACGAGGTGGCGATGAACCCCCGACAATTCCTAGACGAGGTCGAATTGCCAGAACTGCCGCCGGAACAAAAACCCGCGTCGCCGGGCGACGGCCCGCCTGGTCCGCCCGCCGCCGTCGCAAGCGCTGCGCCGGCTTAATCGCCAGGTGGCTGGGGACGGAGCGCAGCGCAGCCCCCAGTAGCCTCATGATTCGCACCGGTTCTCCTGGGGGCTCCCGTTGGTCGTCCCCAGCCACCCCGACGAAGCACTCTGACCAGCACGACGCTCCCCAAGCATCGATCGCAACCGCCGCCCCGGCCGCTATACTCGTCGCACCGTTGTGGTGAGTATTTGACCGCGTGACTTCTTGATCGACTCGCCCGCCATGAAACTTGCCGCCAGCATCAAAGACCTGCACAAGGATTACGTGCTCAGCGGCGAGACCGTCCGCGCCTTGCGCGGCGTCACGTTCGACGTGCCCGAGGGCGACTACATCTCGATCATGGGCCCCTCGGGATCGGGCAAGAGCACGCTGCTCAACCTGCTGGGCTGTCTCGATCGGCCCACGCGCGGCCACTTTCTGTTGGGCGGCGACGACGTGGCCAGCATGGATGACGACGAACTCGCCGAAACCCGCGCCAACCGCATCGGCATCGTCTTTCAATCGTACAATCTGCTGCCGCAACTCACGGTGGTGGAAAATATTGAAGTGCCGCTGTATTACAGCGACCGACTGGGGCGCGAATCGCGCGCTCGCTGCGCCGACTTGGCCAAGCTGGTGGGCCTCGGCGATCGACTCGACCATCGTCCCAGCCAACTTTCCGGCGGCCAACAGCAGCG
>JAGQOU010000053.1 GCA_020427145.1 Planctomycetales bacterium
CCCCACAGTCCCCGAGGAGACGTAACCCATGCCCCGCACTGCCGCCAAGACCGGCCCCGTAGAAGAAATCCGACTTGGCCCCGTGAAGGCCGCGATCTGGGAGAACGAGACGGCTGTCGGCCGTCGCTACAACGTGACAGTCTGCCGGTTGTACAAGGACGACGACCAGTGGAAGCAGACCGACAGTTTCGGCCGGGACGACCTGCTGCTGTTGGCGAAGGTCGTCGATCAGGCGCATACGTGGATTTCAGCGCAGGCGGGCTGACCCGCTAGTGGCAGACCGACGGGTAGAATCGACTCGCCATGCCCACCCCATGCGAGTCGATTCCCCGTTTTCTGACTGAGGCAATCCCGCAGCGGATCGCCCCCTCGCGGCAAGCGGCCGCCCATGAACTGCTTGTCGCCGAGTGGGCCGTCTGGTCGTTGCCCGACCATCGAACGCTCTTCGCTCGACTCCACGAACTTTCCGACGCGTGTCGGAAGCACGACTGGCCCTGTTGGTCCGTCGATCGCGGGGCGAGCTGGCTGACGATTCATCTGCTCGGTTTCGGCTTGCCCGAACCGATCGAGAATGAACTCCGCTTCGACCGAGCCATGGCCGGCAAGAATCTCGGGGAATCCGTCTGGCAATTGAAAACGATTCCCGACTGCGTGGAATCAATTCGAGCCGCCCTCGTTCGCCTGGGACTTGAGCATCACATCCAAGTCGAACCGGCACGCGGCTGGGAATCGGCTCCCTGGCACATGGAACGTCTGGCAGGGACGACCGGCATGAAAATCGACTGGTCTCGTCAGCCGACCGATTGGCCGAGCCTGTGGGACGCGGTGGCGGAGCCCCTGAGGACTCCCCTCTATCAACTCGACCGCCCCGGCGTGAGCGCAGCCGCCCAGGCCTGGCGGCCCGGGTCACTGCGGCAATTCGCGGTCGTGACGGCGGCCGCCCAGCGGGCAGACCGAGCGGGCCGGAACGTCATCGATTGGGCGGCAGAGAATGAATGTCGGGTTTCACCGCTGGCGCCGTACGTGAGAACGACCGGCGGCTTGCTGCTCTTCGCGGAGCAGATCGTAACCGCACTCCACGAACTCGGCGGTCTTGATTGGCAGCACGCGGTGGAATGCATCGACCCGGACGCCGTTGAAACAAGATTTCGCCAGACGGAATCGCAATGCTTGGAGTCGCTCCGTTGCCAAGGTCATGTTGCGGAGACGGCGTGGCGGACTTGTGATGCACTTCGTGCGGCAGCCGCCGATTGCGACTCATTGGCCGTTCATCTCACCAACGCGGTGCTGACCTACCGGATGTTGTGGTTCGGCGGGCAGCTGTCGTCCGTTTTCCAACCAGGTCTGGAACGCTCCGCCCGCAGCGACTCCCGCTAGCTCCTGTTCCCCGGCATCCGGACACGACTGCACGAAAACATGGCAAACGACAAACAACCCAAGAAGCAAGCCCGGGGGGAGGCTTCGGCCGGCAAACACCCCACGGCAACCCGGTCTGATCGAGATCGCCGCGTACGACAGCACGACCGCATCGCCCGCGTACTCAACGTGCTGAATCTGATCCAATCACGCGGGCGGTGGAACGCTCAGGCCCTTGCCGAGGAGCTTGAGTGTTCGCAACGGACGGTTTACCGGGATCTGCAAGTGCTGGAGTTTGCCGGCGTGCCCT
>JAGQOU010000054.1 GCA_020427145.1 Planctomycetales bacterium
CCCCACAGTCCCCGAGGAGACGTAAACCATGCCCCGCACCGCCGCCAAGACCGGCCCCGTTGAAGAAATCCGTCTCGGCCCCGTGAAGGCCGCGATCTGGGAGAACGAGACGGCGGTCGGCCGCCGCTACAACGTGACAGTCTGCCGGTTGTACAAGGACGAAGACCAGTGGAAGCAGACCGACAGTTTCGGTCGGGACGACCTGCTGCTGCTGGCCAAGGTCGTCGATCAGGCGCATACGTGGATTTCAGCGCAGGCGGGCTGACCCGCTCGTGGCAGACCGACGGGTAGAATCGACTCGCCATGCCCACCCCCTGCGAGTCGATTCCCCGTTTTCTGACTGAGGCAATCCCGCCGCGGATCGCCCCCGCGCGGCAAGCGGCCGCCCATGAACTGCTTGTCGCCGAGTGGGCCGTCTGGTCGTTGCCCGACAATCGAGCACTCTTCGCTCGACTCCACGAACTTTCCGACGCGTGTCGGAAGCACGACTGGCCCTGTTGGTCCGTCGACCGCGGGGCGAGTTGGCTGACGATTCATCTGCTCGGTTTCGGCTTGCCCGAACCGATCGAGAATAGACTCCGCTTCAACCGAGCCATGGCCGGCGAGAATCTCGGGGAAATCGTCTGGCAAATGAAAACGATTCCCGACTGCGTGGCGTCAATTCAAGCCGCCCTCGTTCGCCTGGGACTTGACCATCACATCCAAGTCGAACCGGCGCACGGCTGGGAGTCGGCTCCGTGGCACATGGAACGCCTGGCAGGGACGACCGGCGTGGAAATCGACTGGTCTCGTCAGCCGACTGATTGGCCGAGCCTGTGGGACCCGGTGGCAGCGCCCCTGAGGACTCCCCTCTATCAACTCGACCATCCCGGCGTGAGCGCAGCCGCCCAGGCCTGGCGGCCCGGCTCACTGCGGCAATTCGCGGTTGTGACGGCGGCAGCCAGGCGGGCAGACCGAGCGGGCCGGAACGTCATCGATTGGGCGGCAGAGAATGAATGTCGGCTTTCACCGCTGGCGCCGTACGTGAGAACGACCGGCGGCTTGCTGCTCTTCGCGGAGCAGATCGTAACCGCACTCCACGAACTCGGCGGTCTTGATTGGCAGCACGCGGTGGAATGCATCGCTCCGGACGCCGTTGAAACAAGATTTCGCGAGCGGGAACCGCACGTCCTGGAGTCGCTCCGTCGCCAAGGTCATGCTGCGGAGACGGCGTGGCGGACTTGTGATGCACTTCGTGCGGCGGCCGCCGATTGCGACTCATTGGCCGTTCATCTCACCAACGCGGTGCTGACCTACCGGATGTTGTGGTTCGGCGGGCAGCTTCCGTCCGTTTTCCAACAAGGGCTGGAACGCTCCGCCCGCAGCGACTCCCGCTAGCTCCTGTTCCCTGGAACCTGGACACGACCGCACGACACAATGGCAAACGCCAAACAACCCAAGAAGCAAGCCCGGGGGGCGGCTTCGGCCGGCAAACAACCCGCGGCAACCCGGTCTGATCGAGATCGCCGCGTACGACAGCATGACCGCATCGCCCGCGTGCTCAACATTCTGAATCTGATCCAATCGCGCGGGCGGTGGAACGCTCAGGCGATTGCCGAGGAGCTTGGGTGTTCGCAACGGACTGTGTACCGGGACTTGCAGGTGCTGGAGTTTGCCGGCGTGCCCT
>JAGQOU010000055.1 GCA_020427145.1 Planctomycetales bacterium
GTCGCTGTCCCACGGGAGGTTCAGCGCGCCCTCGGGGAATTCGCCCTCGGCCGGTTCGTAATGAAACGAAGGCAGCCCTTCCCGCAGTTCGATTTCACCCGCGGCGACAATCTGCGGGACGGAGAACGTCTGCACCTGCACCGTTTCGAGCGTGGCGGGGGCGGAATCGCTGCTGCCGCTGTCCACAAAGGAAACGGCGCAGTTGGTCGTGCCCAGGTCGATTCCCACGACATAGCGGCTGGGCGGGGCCTGTTCGCTGTCTGATTCCGTCTGTGTACCGGGAAGTCTGTTTCCGGCGTCTGTCGGTTCCGGGCTCATCACCTGGTTTTATCCCTCGGCATCTTCCCGCACACTGAATTCCAGTTTCCAGCGGCCGTCGGTTCTCGTGCTGACACACCACAGTTCCAGCACGCCCAGTTCAGTAATCCCCGTATGGAACCGGACGGGCACGTAGTTGTCGTCCTGCCCGTCCACGGCTTCGAGTGTGGTTTCGAGCGAATCGGTTTCGCTCAGTTCGTCTTCCTGCCAGCTGCCCAGCAGGTCGCCCGGCACATCCTCTTTCCGCACCAGCGAAGTGAAGAACCGGAACTGAGCCGGCTCGCCCACCACCAGGCCGATTTCATGACTGGGCACGTCCAGTTCCGTGCCTTCCTCCATGCCGGCCGGCACCACGCACAGAGCCCGCAGCGGGCGGGGTGCACCGGGAATCGCCAGCCCGGCGGTTTCGATACCCACATAGCAGGAGCGGGCTGTTCCGCCCCGAATGCGGATTCCACCGCACTGCTTCGTCCACGAATAGCAGGCGGCGCCGCGGGCCACGGCATGGTCCAGATCTTCCGGGCCTTCCAGCGGGCCGGGCGCGTTCTCGCTGCCGAACCAGCTGGCCAGCACGTCGTGCAGCCGCTGCCGCAGCTGCCCCGCCCGGAACACGCCACCATTCAGCAGCAGGTGCGTGGGACGGGCGGCCGCTCCCTCTTCACCATGGGCCTGCAGGAAGGCTGCCAGGTGCCGGGTGATGGCCGTATCGGATTCGAACGGCAGGCCGATTTCCTGAAACCCCGAAGCCCGCTGGCGAACCGGACTGTCGGTCAGTTCGCACTGCGGGAAGAAGCCTTCGGCCAGCAGGTCGGCGGCTTTCTTTCCATCGACCTCGACCGTGACTGTTCCGCCGATCAGCCGGCTGCCCCGGCCCAGCACCGAGACCGGGTGCTTCTTCGGAGCATCGGCCCCCAGCAGCGTCTCTTTGGCGGTGCGGCAGGAATGCCACAGCGAAACCGACTGCCACGGATCGAGCTGGACCTTCTCTTTCGCAAACAGGGTGGCCACAAAATGCGACAGGGCCAGGTCCATGTTGTCGCCGCCCACCAGCAGGTGATTGCCCACCGCCCGTCGTTCCAGCTGCAGCTCTCCGTCGGTTTCGGAAACCGCCACCAGCGACAGGTCGGTCGTACCACCGCCGATATCGCACACCAGCAGCAGGTCGCCCACACCGAGGTGCTTCCGCCAGCTGTCACCCATGCGGTTCAGCCAGGAGTACACCGCGGCCTGCGGTTCTTCCAGCAGCACCAGGTCTTCGGGCAGTCCGGCGGAGCGGGCCGCTTCGCGGGTCAGCTCGCGGGCACTGGCATCGAACGAGGCCGGCACTGTCAGCACGACCTTCTGCTGCCGCAGCGGGTCTTCCGGGTGAGCGTGCTCCCAGGCACCGACCAGGTGTTCCAGGAAGTGCTGCGTCGCCACCACGGGCGAGATTTT
Source organism: Planctomycetales bacterium (assembly GCA_020427145.1). Lineage (GTDB taxonomy): Bacteria > Planctomycetota > Planctomycetia > Pirellulales > Lacipirellulaceae. The sequence goes on from JAGQOU010000055.1 coordinate 1,753, forward strand.
CGGCACGCCGGGCGGAGCATTCCACGGGAGAATCTGCTGGTGCCGGTCGACCCGGCTGTGGCACAGCCAGGACTTGGCAGCGCCGATGGTGCGGTCGGGGACTTCGGCCGACTGTCGCCGGGCCAGCTCGCCCACGGCAAAATCCTGCCCGGTTTTCCAGGGCAGGTCGAACGCGTTGCCGGCCCGTTCCTGCTCGGTGGGCAGGTACACGAACGAAGGCAGCGACAGCCGCGACTCCACCGTGCCATGATCCACCAGCTGGGGAATCGGCAGCAGTTCAATCTGTGGCTGTTCTTCCTCCAGCGGGGCGAAGGCCACCACGCTGTTGGTGGTTCCCAGGTCGATGCCGATGATTTTTTCGCCTGCAGCCATAATGAGTAATTCTCCTTCTGCCCCGGGGGGCGCGGCGGGCGGGGCGCCCGGTGATCCGCGCGTGTCATGGTCGATTCGTCAGCGAAAGCTCGCTGGGAGACGATTTATGCGCAACCGCCAACCGGCCGAGCGGGCCGGCGGCGGTGGAAACCGTTCGACAGACTCGTTTCGCAAAGGTCGTGCCGGTCAGTCTTGTCGCGGAGAAAACTCCATAAGTTGTTTTATGTATTGCGTTTACGGCGATCATGCTTGGTCTGCCAATTGGCGTCAACCTGCGGCGCCGCTGTCAATGTGGCAGAGCGGGGGCGTTCCGAGTGATTCCAGCAATCGCAAGCGGGCGCCAGATTGGCAGCCACCGCGCCGGCGTGAAGGCACGCATGATGAATTGCTGCTAGCTCATGACCTCGCCCGCGGTGGCGCTTGCGGCCCGCTATCGCGTCGATCCCGTTGAGCGCAATGCCGGCGAACCGGTGAGGCCGCGGCCGCAACGGGGCTGCTAGCGGCGGCGCCGGCATACAGCTGCGGCGTAGCGGCTATCGACATGCGGCTGGGCGTTCTAAAGTATGGGATTACGACCCCGCTCTTGCTCGCGCACTCCCGACTGACTTCGCATGACGGCCGGCCAACTCGCCAAGGGCAGCAAGCACTTTGCCGCCGTCGACCGGGATCACTCCCTGCTTTCGCGCAGCTTCATGGCCCTGCTGGTCACGCAGTTGCTGGGCGCGACCAATGACAACATCCTGCGGTGGTTGATCATTGGCGTCGGCAAGCAGTACGTCGACAACCCGGCCAATGTGGGCAAGATCCTGGCCATGGGGACCGTGGCATTCGTGCTGCCCTACCTGCTGCTGGCGGCCCCTGCGGGTTACCTGGCCGACCGGTTCAGCAAACGCACGGTGATCGTCGCCTGCAAGGCGGCCGAGATCGTGATCATGCTGCTGGCGGTTGCCGGCATTCTGCTGGGGCAGGTCTGGTTCATGTTGCTGGTGCTGGGGCTGATGGGAGCCCAGAGCGCCCTGTTCGGCCCCGCCAAGCTCGGCAGCATCCCCGAGATTCTCGACGACAGCCGCATCTCGGCGGCCAACGGCATCATCGGGCTCACGACAGTCATCGCCACCAGCATCGGGGCCGTCACCGGCAGCGTGCTGGCCGACGTGACCGGCGTGCATGGACAGGAGCGATGGTGGCTGAGCGCCCTTGTCTTGATCGGCGTGGCTGTGCTGGGTTGGGCAACCAGCCTGGCGATGCGACCGCTGCCGCCCGCCGATCCCTCGCGGCACTTTCCCTGGGACGCAGCGGGGCAAACTTGGCGCGATCTGAAGACGCTCGCCCACACCCCGGCCATGGGCCGCGTGGCGGTCGGCATCGCGTTTTTCTGGTCCTTGGGCGGGCTGGCGAATCTCAATATCGACCAGTTCGCCGTCGAGGGGCTGGCGACCAAGCAATCGCAAATGTCGGGACTGCTGGTGGCGCTGGTCATCGGCGTGGGCGTGGGCAGCGTGCTCGCGGGGGTGTGGTCCAAGGGCAAGGTGGAACTCGGCATGGTCCCGCTGGGCGCCGGCGGCCTGGCGCTGGTGACCTATCTGTTGTTCACCATCGAGGGCGAGTTCTTCGAGCCGAGCGGCGAGTGGACCATTAGCTATGTCGCGGCGGGCGTGCTGCTGTTTCTGTTGGGGTTCGCCGGCGGGTTGTTCGACGTGCCGCTCACGTCGTACATGCAGCACTACAGTCCCAAGCAGAACCGCGGCTCGATTCTCGCGGCCAGCAACTTTCTTACCTTCGGCGGCATCCTCGTCGCATCGTTGGCGTTCTGGGCGCTGCGATTGCCCACCGCGGATTCCGACCTGCAGCGCGTGACGGTGAAACTCGACTCCCCCGAGCAGGTGGCCGTCGCCACCGACGTGTGGGACGCCATGCGCGCCGACAAACGGCAGGGCCGGCCGGTCGACGTGGCGGCGTACATGCAGGAATATCCCCAGTCGGAGGCGATCGTCGAAGCGGTTTACGGCGAGGTCTTGGGCCACCCGCTGCTGTCGGCCCGGCAAATCTTTCTGGTCTGCGGCATGCTGACCGTGCCGGTGTTCGTGTACATCGTGGTGCTCATCCCGCAGGCGACGATTCGCTTTCTGGCGTGGCTGGTCACTCACACGGTGTACAAGGTGCGGCTGTTCGGCCGCGAGAACCTGCCCGACGAGGGGCCCGCGCTGCTGGCGCCCAACCACGTGTCGTGGCTCGACGGGCTGCTGATCGTCGCCATTTCGCAGCGGCCGGTGCGGATGATCATCACGGGCAATATGGTGCAGCGGTGGTGGTCGAAACACCTGGCCCGCATCATGGGCGCCATCCCCATCAAACGCACCCCCAAGGCCGCTCGCACCGCCATCGCCACGGCGCGCCAGGCCCTGCAAGACGGCGAGCTGGTGTGCATCTTTGCCGAGGGGGGCATCACGCGCAGCGGGCAGCTGCAGCCGTTTCGGCCCGGCATGCTCGAAATTCTCAAGGGAACCGACGCCCCCGTCGTACCGGTCTACCTCGACGAGCTGTGGGGCAGTATCTTCAGTTTTCGTGGCGGCCGCTTTTTTTGGAAATGGCCGCAAGCCGGACCCCGCCGCGTTTCCATTTGGTTCGGCAAACCCATTTCTCGTCCCAAAGACATCCTCGAGGTCCGCAGCGCCGTGCAGCAGCTGGGGGCCGACGCCGTGACTGGCAGGAGACAACGCGCTATGGTCTTGCCCCGGGTGATGATTCGCAAATGCAAGAAGGCGATGTTTCGTTGGAAGATCGCCGACAGCGTCGAAGGGTCGCTCACCGGGGGGCAGCTGCTGATGAAGTCGCTCATCCTGCGGCGGTTGCTGGAACGCGAGGTGTTTGGCGGCATCGGCCCCCGCGCCCCGGGCGGCGAAAAATACGTCGGCGTGCTGATTGCCCCCAGCAACGGCGCCGTGATTGTCAACGCGGCGCTCACTCTCACCGGCCGCGTGGCGTGCAATCTCAACTACACCGTCAGCGCCGCGGTGATGAACAAGTGCATCGCCAAGGCGGGCATCAAGCATGTGCTGACCAGCCGCAAGGTGCTGGACAAGATCGGCATGACCAGCGACGACATCGACGCCGAGGTCGTGCTGCTGGAGAACTTCGCCGGCAAAGTCACCACGGCCGACAAACTTGCCGGCGTGACGCTGGCGTACGCCACGCCCGCGGCCGTGCTCGACCGCCTGCTGGGGCTGTCGCGGATGAGCGGCGACGACGAGTTGACCGTCATCTTCACCAGCGGCAGCACGGGCGAACCCAAGGGCGTGGTGCTGACCCATCACAACATCGGCTCGAACGTCGACGCCATCGATCAGACCGTGCATCTGCGCAGCGACGACGTGCTGCTGGGCATCGTGCCGTTTTTTCATTCGCTGGGCTTCACCGTGACGCTGTGGACGGTGCTGGGGCTTGATGTGCGGTGCGCTTACCACTTTAGCCCGCTGGAGGCGAAACAGGTCGGGACGCTCGCCCGCAAGTGGGACGCCACGGTGTTGCTGTGTACGCCGACCTTTCTGCGCAGCTACCTGCGGCGGGTCGAACCGGAGGATTTCGCCAAGCTGGAAATCGCCGTGGCCGGGGCCGAGAAACTGCCCGTCAGTCTGTGCGAGGCGTTCGAGCAGAAATTCGGCGTCCGCCCTGTCGAAGGGTACGGCACGACCGAACTGTCGCCGCTGGTCAGCGTGAACGTGCCGGCCAGCCGCAGCCAGTCGCGCGAGCAGGACTGCAAGGAGGGCTCGGTCGGGCGCTGCGTCCCCGGCGTGGCCGCCAAGGTCGTGGACCCCGACACCGGCGCCGAACTCCCCCCCGACACGCCCGGCATGCTGCTGGTGAAGGGCCCCAACGTGATGAAGGGCTACATGAGCGACCCGGCGAAGACCGCCGAGGTGCTACGCGACGGCTGGTACGTGACCGGCGACATTGCCGAGCTCGACAAGCTGGGATTCATCACAATCACCGGCCGGCTGAGCCGCTTCTCAAAAATCGGCGGCGAGATGGTCCCCCACCTGCGGATCGAAGAGGAGATCCAACAATTCCTCGGCGGTCAAAACCAGGACGAAACGCTGTGCGCCGTGACCGCCGTGCCCGACGAACGCAAAGGCGAGCGGCTGGTCGTTTTGCACTTGAAAGCCGACAAGACGCCCGCGGAGATTTGCCAACAGCTCAAATCAGCCGGGCTGCCCAACCTATGGATCCCCGACGAGCAGGCGTTCGTCGAGGTGGAGGCGATCCCGCTGTTGGGGACGGGGAAGCTGGATCTGAAGGGAATGGCGGACGTGGCGAAGGAGCGGTTTGGGATCGAGTAGTGTGCGTGAAGCGCAGTGCAACGCACGCTACATGTTTTTTGGGCTCGATTCTCAACGTCATGGGCGTCGTCGGATTCTTGTCATGCCACGGTTTCGCCTCAAAACGCTGCTGATATTACTCACGGTCGCTTGCGTGCTGCTAGGCGCCTGGGGCTGGATCAATGCCCGCATGGACGCCGCAGATAAGGCATGGCGAGCAAGTCATACCGCGTTTGTTCCACGCCAAAAAGATTGGCCGTCGCCTTTGAAGAACCTGCTGGGAGACGGCGTTGTCGTGCCGCCATTTGATATTTCGGAAGTTCAGGTGTACTGCTTGTATTTCGACTGGAACGAAGAGTATGTCTGGAAAATGCCTGCGGACGCCCAGACGATGAAGTGGCTCGCATCTCGTTGGAGTTTACGGAAGATTCAATCGCCGCCCACCTGGCCGATCGTACAACAACGTCGGGGCATATACGGCATTGAAATCCCTGCGTGGTGGTCTCCTCGCCTTGACGACGACACGGTTTACTATGATGTGCCGGGTGGCTCCGATGAGTGGGAAGTCGCCTGGCATCCGACCGAGGAGATTGTCTACGTACATTGCTTGTTTCGATGGTAATCCGTAGGGTGCGTGAAGCGAAGCGCAACGCACCGATTTGCTTGCCGATCCTCCCACTGCGATCTGCGATAGCCCACGAGTTTTGGACAAGCAGTGGATTAAGGCCCATCTCTCCCGCCGAAAAGGAATTCATGATGAGCGAAGCGGGTAACGAGCGACCGAGGACGATTTCCATTGAGGGGCAGTATCTGGTGATCCCGGACAAGATCCGTTTGCCGCCGCGCTGCGTGCGCACGAATGTTCCGACCCAGGAAAGCGACTATCGCCGCCTGCAATTGACGGCGGGCCCCCAGTTCTCGATCTTGGTGCTTGTGCTCCTGGGGCCCTTTTTCGCCTTGATCCACGCATTCAGCCGACCAGCGACATTGCGAGTTCAGGCGGCGCTGAGTCCTGCCGTGCGTCGTCGGTTCGCAATGATCCAATGCGCCGGCGGCTTGCTCGTCCCTTTGGCCATTATCGGCCCGATCGTGCTGATCGCCGCCGGCCTGCGCAACGAACAGGTGGTGATCGGCTTGCTGATCGGAGCGCCGCTGGCGATCCTGGTTGGGATCGCGATGCTCTTTGCCGCTCCATTGAAGTGCATTCGCAAACAGGGCGGCGAGTATTGGGTCGAGGGGTGTGGACGCGAGTTTCTTACGAGCCTCACCGCTGCGGCACGCGAGTCGTGAATCGGCGGTGGCGTCAGACGCTCACGGGCGAACAACAACCAACCGCGTTGCAATGGAGACGACGATGCCCATTCCGCTTGAATGCCCCCAATGCGGCCGACGATTTCAAATCGCCGACGCCTTCGCCGGGCGGTCGGCAAAATGCCCCTGCGGCAGTCGCTTGCCGGTCCCGGCCGCCGACGCAGAGGCGATTGCCGCGACGCCCGCCACAGCGGTCGTTGGCGCGTCGTCCGCTGACGCCGCCGGGAAGCCCCGCGTTGTCGGGAGCCCCCCGGCGGCGCGCGCCGAGTCGTCTCGGCCCAACCGGGGCGCCGAAGTCGCGGCCTCCGGCATGCGCGCCGCACTGCAGATTGGCGGCGCCGCGGTCGTTGGCGCGGGGCTCGCCTACAGTCGGGCGGTGGGGCGAGGCGGCAACGTAGACGGCTTGTCCCCGGTTTTTATCACCTTGATGGGAGCGGCCTTTGGTGCGATCGCGGGAGCCATCCTGACGTGCGCCGATTGGGTTCGCAAACGTCGCGACGCCGGCGGACGCGTTCCCTGGCCGCTCGTTCTGTTGTTCGCCCGCGGCTGGCTGTCGATCGTGCTGTGGTTCGTCGGGGCGATCGTGTTGACGTTGGCCGTCACCATGCTCACGCTGGGAATGTAAGGCCGCGGGCGCACTCCCGCGGTCAAGAATCCGTCTCTCCGTACTCGGAACGGTCGATGGCTCCTGTGCACTCCGACATTGTCTACCGCTCCAACCGCGGCCGGTTTCTGATTCTGCCGCTGATGGGCGTTCCTTTGCTGGCCTTCCCGCTGTTAGTGCTGGCGTACGGCGGCGACGCGCGCGAGGCGGGCATCGTACTGTTCGTCGTCATGAGCCTCCCGGGCCTGTTGCTGTTGCTGATCGGCGCGGCCTATCTCAGATTGCGGGTCACGGTTGGCGACGAGGTCGTCGACGTGTCCTTGCCTCGTGCGGGATCGACGCCGTGGTTTCCTTGGCTCGTCCGCTCCGCGCAGATCCCTTGGAGCGCGGTGCGCGGGATCGACGTGCAAAGCCGCGGAAATCCCTACGCCCCCGGCGGCATCGAGCGACTCACATTTCTGCGCACCGACGACGGCGACTACTACCTCAACTCGATCTGGTTTCCGCGATTCGACGAACTGCTCGCCGAGTTGACCCGCCGTGGCGGCGCGGAGATCACGGAAACGGACCTCGACGCCCCGCCGCCGCTGACGGCCACGGGCCAGCGGCCGCCGCTCAACGGCGCCGAGCTGGCGGCTCGGGGCTGCGGCTGGAGCTTCATCGTGATTGCCGTGCTCGTGGCCCTCGGCGCCGGGCTCGTCGCGATTTTCGGCGAACCCGACGAGCGGAGCAACGCGCTCAAAGCGCTGGTGATCACGGCAGTTGCGTTGCCCGCCGCCCGGATGCTACTGCGCTATCGGCAGCCGAAGTGAGTTGGCAGTCGCCAGGCCGTTTACGATACGGTGATCGGACAAGGGATTGGGGAGTGCGGGGCTCCTGCCAAGCCAATGTGGGGTCACCGCCCCAGCGACGGCAAAGCGGCCGTGCGCGTCTTCTCCAGCGACTGCAATTGCTCCAGCAGCGTCGCTTTGCCGTACAGGCCTCGCAGGACGATCGGGGCGTACGGACGGTCGGCGGGGAAGATTGCCGTGACGGGAATGCCCGTGCTCTGCAGGGCGTCGAGCGTTTCTCGCATCCATTGCGGCCGGTGCGTATAGTCGGCGACCATGGTCACCACGCCGGCCTGCGCGAGCGCTTGTTCCACTTCGTCGCTTTTCAGCACGGTCGATTCCAGCACCTTGCAGTTGGGGCACCAGTCAGCGGTGAAGTCGACCAGCACGGTCTTCTGTTGCCCCAAAACCACCGAGCCCAGTCGCCGCAGATCGAACGGCTGCCACGCCTGGTCGGCGTCGTACAGCGACGCGGTCAGGTCATTCGCCAGCGTTTGCAGATCGGCCGACGTGTTCACGTGGCTGAGACTCTCGAGCATGGCCAGCTTTTCGCCCCGCACGCTTCGTTGGACGCGGGCGGCAATCTCCTCCTCGTAGCGAGGCAGCATGACCTTTTGATACAGCAGGCCAAAGCAGGCCATCGCGGCGACGACAGTGAACAGACCAGCTTGCGTCCAGGCGAGCAGGCGCTTGCCCAACGGTTCGTAGTTGGGGGTGAGGCTGATCCACCAGCACGCGGCCCCGATGGCTAGCATCAGGGCAATGGTCGGCACGACCAGCGGCGATGCCAGGAAGGTGAGGAACCAGACGACCGTGCCCATCAGCACCAGTCCCATCGTCTTCTTGAAGGTTTCCATCCACATGCCGGGCTTCGGCAGGAAACGAATCAGTCCCGGGAACGCGCCCACCAACAGGTAGGGCGCCGCCATTCCCAAACCCATGGCGCCGAACACCGCGTACGCAACCCACCCGGGCTGACGCACCGCCCACGCCAGGGCGCTGGCCATCAGCGGCGCCGTGCAGGGGGTGGCCAACAGCGTCGTCAGAATGCCCTTGAGGAACGCGGCGGCGGGACCCTCTCGCTCGGCCATCTCGATCGCCGCGCCCGTGCCGGCGAAGCCGGGGATCGGCACTTCCCAGACGCCGAGCATGGACAGGGCCATCGCGTAGATCACGCTTAGCAACACAACGTTGAACCACGGGCTGGCGAACTGTTCGCCCCAGCCGACTCGGGCGACCACGGCGAACGTCGCCAGTCCCAGAAACACCGCGATGATCCCCGCGGAGTACCAGAGATTGAGGACCAACGCCCGGGCGCGGCTTTCGCCGGCCTGTTGCACGAAGCTCATCACTTTCAAGCCAATTACCGGCAGCACGCACGGCATCACGTTGAGGATGACGCCGCCGGCCAGTGCAGTGAGCAGGTAGTACAGCAACGATTCGTCGTTCGACTCGCCCAGCTCAATCTGCGAAATGTCGTAATCCGGGCCGCCCTGCAGCGCCGCAGTTCCGGCGGAGCCAATCGAGAGTTCCACCGGCGGCGCCGCGGCTTTTGGCTTTGCCGGCGTCACATCGAGCGGCGACGAACCCACGGCCCCGCGCTCAGCAGGAGCGCTCTTGATAATCTCCACTCCCGCCGGCAAATCAAAACCCTTGCCCAGCGCCGCGGCAAAATCCGCCTCCACCGGAATGCAGTTGTTCGCATCGCAAATCTGAGCGTCGACGTTGCCCGTGATCTTCAGCGTCGCAGGGTCGGCGCCGGCTGGCAACTCAACAGGCGCGAACCAGGTGACGACGTCGTCGTGCTCGCGCAGCTCCAACCCGATGAACGCTTCTTTGTCGATGCGTGAATGGGGCGCCGCCAGGGGTTGGAACGGGCCGAGCTGCTTCACGCCGGGGGCCGTGATCGTGATCTTTGTCTTCTGTGGGCCGCCGCCGTCGGCGAGCGCGCCCTGATCCACCGCGTAGATGTGGAACCCGGGACTCAGCTCGGCGGTGACAAACAGCAGTGCGGGCCGCTCGTCGGTGGCGCGCGTGAACTGCGCCGTGACCGTGGCGCTCCCTTCGTCCTGTCCGCCGAACCCGCCAAAACCGCCGAAGTCGGGCAGTTGCGCCCGCGCTGGCGCGAGGGCCGCCGTTGCCAGCGATGCGGCGGCGAGGAATCCGAGGGTCGGGAGTGAACGCAGACGAACAAGCCGCATGGCGATGCCGAGAGTCTGGGTGGGAAGGGCAGTTTCGAGAAGCCGCGCTCGCTGACGGGCGCGACCCGAGCTGCATGCTCGAATTCTACTGACGCTGCGAAAAACCGGTCAACGCCGGTCTTGCTCGTCCGGGGTTAGTCGCAGGCGGCGGCGGGTTGCTTACAGCATTTTCACGGAACCAGGCTCCCGCGACTGTGCCCAGCAGCACAGTTCGTGCTTCCACTGGAAAAACCGCAGGCAGGCCGGGCCGGGCCTCGCCTTGCCGAACCGCGCCGTGCGGCAAACCGAGAGGGAGCCCCGTCTGTCGCGATCGCGGGTTGATTGCGTGGTCGGCTCGCAGTTATAACCGGGGCGCTGGATGACGCGGCGCGGGACAGGCGCCGATTCCATTGTCGAGGCGGCACGGAGGAAGATTGCCATGACGAAGATTTACGACCCCTGCCAGCTCGGCGTGTCTGAAGACGCCATCGCCCAGCGCGCCTACGAACTGTGGTGCGAGCGCGGTTGCCCCGACGGGGGCGACGGCCGCCAGGACTGGGACGCCGCCGTCGCCGAGTTGACCGCGGCTGCTCAGCAAGCCACGTCCCGACGCGGCCCGCTGCTGCGGCTCTTCAGCCGTCTGCGCCAGCGCGCGGCCATGTAGAGCCGATTTCGGAAAACTGGCCGTCGTCGCTCCAATGGCGGGTGGCTGGGGACGAGCGAAGCGAGCCCCCAGTTGGCGGGTGGCTGGGGACGAGCGAAGCGAGCCCCCAGTGTTGCTGCGTTTGATCCCGGCTGACTGAGGACTGCCGTAGAACGTCCCGCACCATCGCGGGCATGCGTGCGCCTATTTTGCCGTGCGCCTACTTTGCCGAGCGCTCGACGAGTTGTCGTTGGATGACGGCCAGAATGGTGCGCGCCACGTCCGTTTTTGGTCCAACTGCGGTTGCTAGCACTTCGCCCGCGGGGTCGAGCACTTCGACGCTGTTTTCGGCGGCGTGCATCGCCTCGACGCCGTTGGAGACCATCAGGTCGCAGTGCTTGCGCTGCATCTTCACGATCGCCCGGAACCGATGGTCTTCTGATTCCAGGGCGAAGCCGACGACCCAGCGGTCGCCCTTGTCGGCGGCGAGCGTGGCGACAATGTCGTCGGTCTCCAGCAACTCCAGCACCAGCGGGGCGCCTGTCTTGGCGATCTTGTGATCGGCCACCTGCACGGGGCGATAGTCGCACGGCGCCGCGGCGCCGATCAGTCCGTCGCATTCGGCAAACTCGCGCTTCGCCGCGGCGAGCATCTCCTCGGTGGAGATCACAGGCACGACCTTCGCCGCCGCCGGGTACGCGACCTGGACCGGCCCGCTGACAATCGTCACGTCATGCCCCAGCGCGAGCGCCGCCTCGGCCAGCGCCGCCCCCATTCGCCCGCTCGAGGCGTTGGTCAGATAACGCACCGGGTCAATGTGCTGCCGCGTGGGACCGGAGGTGATGAGAATGCGGGACATAAGTCGAATTAGTCTGGCAGATTGCGAGCCCCCGAGGGCTGGCATGTTAGCGCCAGGACCGCAAGGCTCTGGTTTCAGCCTATTAAGCCTCGGCGGTCAACGCCGCACGAATCGCCTGGGCGATTTCCGCCGGGTCGGCCATGCGGCCCACGCCCCGTTCGCGGCAACTGAGCCAGCCCTCCTGCGGATCGACGATCGTTACGCCGTCGGCGCGAAGCTGTTCGACGTTCCGCTGCACGGCGGGCTTGGCCCACATTTCGCAATTCATCGCCGGGGCGACGATCGGCGTCCCCGTGAACGACAGCCACATCGTCGACAGCAGATCGTCGGCAACGCCGTGGGCGGCCTTGGCCAGAAAGTCCGCCGTGGCGGGGGCGACGCACAACATCTGGGCCTGACGGGCCAGTTCGATATGCGGCCCCAGCGGCCAGTGCTCGGGATCGAACGAGTTGGTCGCCACGGGCCGACCGGTCAGCGCGCGGAACGTTGCCGCGCCGATGAACTCTTGCGCGGATCGCGTCATCACGACGCTCACGCCCACGCCCGATTGCACCAAATCGCTGACCAATGCCGCGGTCTTGTAGGCCGCGATCCCGCCGGTGACGCCGATCACGATTTCCGAAGACATGCGCGTTGCGTGCAGGTTGGGAGGGCGAGGCTTTGGCCGAGCCTGACGACATGAAACCGGAGCGCGCAGGGGCCCGGCAGAGCCGCGCCCTCCCGGATGTTTCCCAGCGGCGACGTTATAGCGCCGAGAGGTCCAACTCGGGCGGACCGCCGGCGGACTCGTCGGACACCTCGGCGGCGATCTTCACCTGGGCGCTCGCGTCGAGGAAGATCTTGTCCTGGAGAATCTCCGCCACGACGATGTCCATCTTTTCCTTGGAATCGACGTGCACCAGCGGCCGGGCGCCGGCGTTCAGCGCCGCCAAGCGCTTCTGAATCAACGTCGACAGTTTGAATCGGCCGCCAACCTTGTTGACGATCTCTTCTTCCTTCAGGGCATCAATCATCGCTTAAGCCTCGGTTCCGCAGGATATCGCAAATGGACTGCACCGCGGCGGGCACAGTCACGTTTTCAACCTGATATTCGTAGCGCTCGGCCAACTGCAGTTCGTGCCGCGCGACAGCCAGGCGGCGCTGCACGGCTTCTTCGCTCTCGGTGCGTCGGCTGCGCAGCCGACGCTCCAACTCGGCCAGCGACTCGGGCCGGATAAAGATGGTCACCGCCCCGGAGAACTGGCGGAGCACGTCCGCGGCGCCGTCGACGTCAATCTCTAAAATTACCCACTTGCCCGCGGCAAGGCTAGACCTGACCTCGTCCCACAGCGTGCCGTACCAGTGTCCGCGGCCAAAAACCTCGACGCATTCGAGGAAATCGCCCGCCTCGCGGCGGCGGCGGAACTCCGCGTCGCTGAGAAAGTGGTAGTCGACGCCGTCCTGTTCCCCGGGGCGGGGGGGGCGGGTCGTGGCCGACACGCTCAGCTTGACCCGTCCGCCGCACTCCGCGAGCACCCCGCGCACCACCGTGCTCTTGCCCACGCCAGAAGGGCCGGAGATGACAACGAGTTTACCGGGCTTGGTGGGAGGCATGTCAGCGTAGCAATCGACCCCGAAGGCGCCTTCAAACACAAGAAAGGCAATCACGAATGACGAAATCCGAATGGCGAGTATGGAAGCAACGGGCCGTCCGGTGGGCGTCATTCGTCTGTTCGGGCTTCGTCGTTTCCCTTCTTGGCGTCCTCCGCGTCGGGGCGGCTTATCAGCGCGTTATTCCACGTTTTGAATCTGTTCGCGGATCCGCTCCAGCGCCGTTTTGATCCCCACGACGTGCTGGGTGATCTCGCCGTCGTTGGCTTTCGAGCCGATCGTGTTTGTTTCGCGGCCCATTTCCTGGCAGATGAACTCCAGTCGCCGGCCGACGCTGTCGTCGCCGCCCATCGCGGCGGAGAACTGCTGCAGATGACTCCGCAGGCGGACGATTTCTTCGGTGATGTCCGAGCGGTCGACGAACAGGCAGACCTCGCGCACCAGGTCGGCCGCCGAGAGCGCGACTTTGGCGGGGGCAAGGGCCTCGTTGACGCGTTCCAACAGCCGTTGCCGATAGCTTTCGCTGACTTCAGGCGACCGCACGGCGATTTGTTCCAGGCTTTGCGCAACGACGGCGCATTGGGCCGTGAGATCCGCCGCCAACGCTTTGCCTTCCGCGGCGCGCATATCCGCTAGGTTGGCCAGCGCCGCCCGCAGCGTCGATTCGACCAGCGGCCACACCGCGTCGGGGCTGCGCGACTCGGTCGACGCCTCTTCCACCACGCCCGGCAAGCGAGCCAAGGGCTCCAGCCGCAGACGTTCGTCAAGATCACGCCGCGCCGCCACGCGCTGCAACTGGTCGAGGTACGTCTCGAGGACGTCGGTGTTGATGCGAAAGTCGTCAGCCGCGCTCAGGTGGCGAATCCGCACGTTCACGTAGACCGTACCGCGACGGATCGTTTCGCGAACCGCGGACTCAATCTTCGCGTCCAGCGCGCCGTAGCCTTCGGTTGTGCGCAGGTTGAGTTTGAGGTGCCGACTGTTGATCGTGCGGACCTCGACCCCGACGGCATGTTCGCCGCGATCTTGGCGGGCGTCGCCAAAACCGGTCATGCTCAACAACGGCATGGACGACTCCCCAGGTGCGGTGCGAGGTGCGACGGGCTCAATCAGTTCGACGACGATTCGTCGCCGGCGGCGCCGGATTCGGCGGCTGCGTCGCTCGACTCGGCAGGCGCCGCGGCTGCGGCGTCGCCCTCGGCGGCCGGTGCGCTCTCGCCTTCGCCCGCGGGAGCGGTGAGTACCGGTTCGTCGCCCGTAGCGCCCGGTTCGGCGTCAGCGGTTGCCGCGGCGCCATCGACCTGGATGAGGTTGTTTGTCTCGCCGCCGCTGTACCACGCCGCAACAATGCACAGCCCGATCCAGACCGTCGCAGCGATGCTGGTGATTTTGGTGAAGACGTCGCCCGCCTTGGCGCCAAACGCACTGCTGCCGCCCATGCCGCCCAGGGCGCCGGCCAGTCCGCCGCCGCGGCCCCGCTGCACCAGCACCAACAAAATCATGAAGACGGCCATGATGAGCAGCAGAACGCTCAACAGACCGCTGAAGAAATCAGCAAACAGGGGAACAATCACTGGATAAACTCCGTTTGTCGCATTCGGGGATCGCGGCGCGTTTGGGAGCGGTTCGTGGCCCCCTTGTGCGCCTCCGTTCGCAGCTGCGCTGGGGGCGCGGGCGACGGGATTTCAGTTTCTTTACTTCACCAATTCGGCGCCCGCTTTGGCAATGGCCAGGAAGTCGCCTGCCTTGAGGCTCGCCCCGCCAATCAGCGCCCCGTCGACGTCGGCTTGGCCGAGCAACTCGGTCGCGTTGTCCGGCTTGACGCTGCCGCCGTA
>JAGQOU010000056.1:0-5375 GCA_020427145.1 Planctomycetales bacterium
GGCAGCGGAAATGTCACCATTGAACGGTTCGAGAGCATCACCTTCCGCGGGTCAAATTCCTATACGGGGGTCACGACGATTCCTGCCCGGACGACGCTGTCGCTAGAGGGTCCGAATGGGGCGATTGTCGGCGACGTCGCTGTCGATGGCACCCTGAATTTTAGTCGCTCGACGGATATGACGTACGGGGGCGTCGTGTCCGGTGCGGGCAGCATCTCCATTGACCCCACGTCGCGACTCACGTTGACAGGCGCCCATATCTTCACGGGCCGATCATACATCTACGGCGGAACTCTCGCGCTGACCGGCAGTGCGTCTCTCGCCACCAGCGGCGAGCTTCGCTTCGGCGGGAACGGCGCTCTCGACGTGAGCGGACTGACAGCTGGCGCCAACCATGACGGCCACAACTTCGCCCTGGCCGCGGGGCAGCGACTGACCGGGTCGGGACATGTCCTTGGCGACGTCACGGTGCGCGCCGACTCAACGATCTCACCAACCTATTCGGGTGGCGCGATCACAATCGACGGCACCGTGCGAGTCGAAGCCGGCGGCGAAATATCGATGCAGGTTTTCGGCCCCGGCGACAGCGATTCCGACCGCAGCCAACTAATTGCAACCGGCGACCTTGTGCTTGCCGGCGCTGGGGGCAACGATTACGTCTCCATCGTGTTCGAGAACCCGAACGACTATGCCGGGACAGTTCCGGCGACCTACACGATCGCGGTGGCTGAAGACATCATCACCACAACGCTCGCGACGCCGATCACCGCGACGATGGGCGGCGACGGCGCTGGATCGGCGTACGATCCAGCCGGTTTGCAGTTCCTTGCCCATGGTTTTTCCCCATGGGATCGGCTCACGCTCAGTCTTGTCGACAATGAACTAATCGTCGACTTTCAGCCGGCGCTTGCGGGAGACTTCGATCAAGATGGCGTCGTCAACGGCGGCGACTTTCTTGCCTGGCAACGGGGCGAATCGCCATCGTCAACCGCGGCCAGCGACTTGGCCGTGTGGTCGGCCCACTTCGGCGAAGTCGATCTGCACGGGCAAACAGCCGGGGCGGCCATACCCGAACCAGCGACAGTAGAGCTGCTGCTGCTGGCGGCCGCCCTCTTCGCCGGAGTCTTTCGACGAGCAAGGAGCGACCGCACTTGTTAGTTCTCTCGGAGAATTGACCAACCTGTCCCACCTGCGTTGGACGAGGCGCGCCGAGTTTCCCTAGCCGCACGAATGATGTTCGGCGAGCTCGGACCAACTCACGCCGCAGCGTCGCTGCGTACTAGCTCGGCGACGCGAACGCAGAAGTTGTCGTTCAGCACCAGCACCTCGCCCCGGGCGACCAGGCGGCCGTTGACGTAGATGTCGGCTGGGTCGCCGGCGAGCTTCTCCAGCGGCACGACGGCGCCTTTCTTCAGACACAGCACGTCTTCCAAGTGCATATGCGTCCGGCCCAACTCGATCGTCAAGTCGAGTTGCACGTCGCGCATCAGCTCGAGCGTCGCGCTGTCGGCATTGGCGCCGACGCTGGCGAAATCCTGAAACTCAAAACTCTTGATTCCCGGCGGCAGGCTGCTCATCGGCTCGTTGAGCGAACCGAGAGCGGCCTCCGTAGAGTTGAGCAATGATTCAATATCGCCCTGCGAGATCATCCCGTCGTCCCCGCCGGCGGCTGGCGGCGAACTGACGGCCGCTGCCGACGGGGCTGCGGCCGAAGCCATCGACACGGGCGAGCCCGAAAGCAGTTTCTCGATCTCCGACTGGTCGAGCGATTCGTCGACGACAGGCTTCGAGCTCGCCGGGGCGCTCTCGCCGCCGCCGGCGCCGCCTGCTTCCTGCGCACTGCGCAGCAGTTGCTCGATCTCGTCCTGGCCCATTTGTTCAAAGTCGTCGGCCATCGGAATCCTTTCCTCCAGGCGGGCGTCGAAACGGCGACCGCGTTACCGCTCGATAAACGAAAACTTGGGTATCACCGCCGAATGCAGCAGCGGTTTGCCCAAGGCGCGGTTGGTTTTCTCTAATAACTTGCGCTTAATCAAGTCCAAGTCGGCGTCGGTGAAGTCCGTCACCTCCAGACCCCGCATCGTTACGGTCACCTGTTCGCTGATTCGGTTCTGATTCAGCTCGTACAGCCGGAAGAATTCCGACTCTTCATTCGCTAGCACCGTGCCGAACAGGTCGAAATCGATATTGACGCTTGATCCCGACTGCGGATCGAACGTCAGCACGTGATAGCTGCCCAGGGCCACCTCGCGGGTGTCCGCTAGCAGCGTCGAATCGACTTGTCTTTCGTCGACGGCCGCGACGTCCCCCGCCGCGCCCGCGGATGCTAGCTGAGCGCCTATCGCTTGCACGTCTTTAGCCGAGGGGATCAGCATCGACGCCCCGACGATTTCCACCAGTACCACGACCGAGACGAACGCCACCGCTTTGACGAGCGTGAACAGACCGGGGCGCTTGGCCCCGCCCTCCGCCGCCGTCTCCGCAGTCGCCGTCGCCGCCACTGCGGCCTTATCGCTTGCCATGATCGATACTCCTGTCCCCGACGCTATTTGCCGGCGGTCGCGCCGCCTGTGGTTCCGCTAAAGTCCTCAACCCGTTCGTCCCACAGCAGGATTTGCACGCGGGCGTTTCGTTTCAGCTGCTCGGGGTCGACCCCGCTGTAAATCGGCTCGGAATCGCCGGCCGCGCCAAGGCGAATCCGCTCCGGCGCGATCTTCTTCTCAATCAGATAGTCCCGCACGGCTCGGCAACGGGCAAAGGCCAGGTCGTAGTGATCGCCCGTGGCAGGGTCGACCGGGGCGGCGGTCGTATGCCCGCGGATCTCGATCTTCTGCGGCTTGCCCTGAATCTGTTTGATAATGAGGTCCAAATCGCGGCGGTCGTTGTCGTCGAGTTCAGCGCTGTTCTCGTCAAAGTAGACGACGCCCCCGGCCGTCGTGTCGTCGCCCGGGCGAACCACTTGCACGCGATCATTGTCGCCGACGACCGCCTTGACCGGCGCGCCGCCGTTATGGGTGTCAAGCCGCTTGGCCCGCCCCATCATCATCACATGTTCTTGCTGCGTCGAGTTGCGCGGCCGAATGTCGCCGGGAATGAGCGACGCCAACGATTTGTCGTGGCCCAAGATCTCGCGAAACGATTCGACGGTCGCCTGAAATTTCTTGTCCTCTTTGATCTCGCTCATCGACACCAACATGATGAAGAACGTGAGCAACAACGACATCATGTCGCCGAAGGTCACAACCCACTCGGGCACGCCCGGCGCTGGTTCTTCTTCAATGGCCATGGGTGTTGTCGGTTGTTGTCAGTTACCGGTCGTCAGTTGCCGGAGGTTCGTGGGGCGGGGCGATCGAAATCGATCGCCCGCCGCCTACGCCGCTTGATCGGCGGCGCCGCGAGCCTTGGGCGGGATGAACGTGTTGAGTTTCTGCTCAATGACGCGCGGGTTCTCGCCCGATTGAATCGCCATGATGCCGCGAATGGTGATTTCCATCGCCAGCAGTTCTTGTTTGTTCGTAAAGCCCAGTTTCTCGGCGAAAGGCAGGAACACGCAGTTCGAGACCACGGCCCCGTACAGCGTGGTGAGCAACGCCACGGCCATGCCCTGGCCGATCTTCGACGGGTCGCTCATGTCGCCCAACATGATGATCAGACCCATCAGCGTGCCGATCATGCCGAACGCCGGCGCGAACCGGCCCATGCAGTCGAGCACCGCCTTGCCGTCGCGGTGGCGCGTGGCCACGGCGTCCATCTCGGTGCGCAAAATATCTTCCATCACTTCCGGGCGCGTGCCGTCCACGGCCATTTGCACGCCCAGCACGACAAAGGGATTCTCCAATTCTTCCATCTTGCCTTCCAACGCGAGCAAGCCGTCGCGCCGGGCCGTTTCCGCCAGGGAGACCAACTCGTCGATCAACCGCGGAACCGATTCCAGCTTGTAGAAGAAGACCCTCATCGAGACCTTGAACACCCCAAAGAAGCTGCCAAGCGGAAACGAGATCAGCGCCGCGGCCAGCGCGCCGCCGATCACGACCATAATCGACGGATAGTCGATGAAGGCGGCAAAGCTGCCGCCGCCGAGAATGATCGAGCTGATAATCAGCACGAACGCGGCGACGAAGCCAATGACGGAGGCGATATCCATGACGGGTCAGTGTCGGCAAACGCGAGTGATGCAACGGTGACGGCGCCCGCGCCAGTGACGCTCGGGGCGGCGCACTGCGGGCCTGTGGCAATGCGTACGCGGCGAGTTACCTCGCGGAAACAAGCCTAGTACGGTCCCGTCAACCATAGCATCGCCGCGGCGCACCGCATGTCGGCGCGCTGCTCCGACAAGACCGCAAAGGAGCCCGAGCCTGACCAACAGGTCCAGTCCGCATAACCGGACCAGAAGCGGGGCGTCGCCCGTGCGTGAGATACCCTGTTTTCGCCAATCGAGCCCGCGACTCGCGGCGTCTGGGCCGCTACGCGGCGGCATCCGGCAACAATCGAATCGTCCGGCGGTACTCCAAAACCCGATCAAGCAAATCCTCGGGCGACTCGGCGACCACAATCCGATCGCCGGTCGTCAGCGTCACAAACGTATCGGGCCGCTGCTCGACGTATTTGATCAACTCGGCATTGAGCAAGAACGGCTCGCCATCCAGTCGGGTGAGTTTGATCATGGGACGAGGTCGGGGTTCGGAAATTCAGTGAGCAAGGCTGGGGGGAGTCGGCAAAGTCTCGCATTCGCAGTTGACGCAATTCCCCTCGACGCAAGCCCCCCATCGACGCTAGCCCTGGGCGCAAGCTCAGGGTTCAACCGCGAATTCAAATCACGCGACGGCAACGGTTACGCCGCCCTCAACCCTGGGCTCGCGCCCAGGGCTGCCATCCGTCTTCTGATGAAGTGCGTTGCCGATCTGCGAACGCCGCGATTACCTTCGCAGCGCCAACAATTCGTCCAACAACTGCTGCACGGCGGTAATCACCCGAGCGCCGCCGCGGTACTGCGTTGACGCCAGGATCAGTTCAATCAAGTTCTGGCCGATGTCGGTGTTGGAGAGCTCCACGGCGCCGGCGGTGATCTGCCCGATGCCGTTGCCGCCGGGGTCGCCCTGGATCGGCAAGCCCGAGTTCACGCCGGCAGCGAACATATTGTCGCCGATCTGCTCCAAACCGCTGTTATTGGCGAAGCGTGCCATGCGGATCTGTCCCAGGTCGCGGCTGCTGCCGTTGGAGAAGACGCCCTGGATCTTCCCCGTTTCGGTGATGATAAAGCTGGAGAGCGTACCGGCCGGGAAACCATCCTGTCGACTGGCGCTCAGTTCATTGTCGCCCTGGTCCAGGCCCGTCACCTCGGCGAAGTCGAGATTAAACTCCAGCGGGGACGCGGC
>JAGQOU010000056.1:5419-27148 GCA_020427145.1 Planctomycetales bacterium
TTGCCGTTGCCGTCGGTGGTCAGCGTTCCGGTGCCGACCACCGTGTTGTAGTCGCCCGCTTCGGGAGCGTTGTCGGGCGAGGTGGCAATCCAACGGAACACGGCTTCGGTGGCGGTCGTGCTTTCTAAGACCGTCGTGATGCGAACGCTCAGCGGACTGCCCAGACTGTCGTAAACGACAAAGTCGGCCGAGGCGCCCTCGCCGTCGGTGGCGACCTGCGAAGAATTGAAGGTCAGCGGAATGGTTGACGGCGTTCCGCCGCCGGTCGGCGTGAATTGAAACGCCGAGAGGTTGACCGCCAGTGCGTTCTCGATGCCCATGTTCGAGGTGAGTTGCAGGCGATTGTCGACAATGTCGCCGCCGTAATTCACTGAGTCGGGAAACGTGTCCTCGGTTGCCGTCTTCACGACGCCCATCGACTCTTCCATGAAGGAAAGCAAATCCGCAATCGTCGTCGTCGAGGTGATTTCAAGCGAACGCTCCGCCAACTCGCGGCCCCCCTTGCTGCCGGTAAAATCCAGCGTGCCTTCCTCGAACAGATGAACGTAGTTCGAACCTTCCCGCGTCACCACGTCGGTCAACGCGAGTGAGAAGTTGATGTCGGGGCCTTCCAGGTTGATGAGATTGTCTTCCCTGTCGATGTCCGCATCGGGAACGGCGTCGATGTAAGAAATCTCCGTTGCTGCTCCGATGTCGGCGGGCCCCAGCTCGTCGACCAGGTGAAACTCGTTTTGGTTGTTCGCTAAGCTGCGGTAGATTCGGATGCCGTCGTAGTCGGCGGATGTAGGAACCGGTATGCCGTGCAATCGCACCCGCGGGCTCGTCGTGGCGTCGACGGTCACCGGTCCAATGCGCGTTGCCGGACGGCTCTCGCGCTCGGGACTGCCGGTGTCGTAGAAAGTGACATAGTACCGATAGCTGCCGTTAGAGAGGCCGTCGTCATTGAGAACCGTCGTGCCGGCAGCGGCCCCGTCGTTGAACGTTGGCGTGCCGGCCGGAACCGAGCCGACCAGGCGATAATCGGAATCGACCGTCGAGTCGTTGCGGTAAATGTTAACGCTGGTGAACGTGACGCCGTCGGGGGGAGGCGGGAGGGCGCCCAAGTCGATCGAGTTGGTCGTTCCCCCGAGAATGCTCACCGTGCTGGTCATCTTCGACGGCGGTCCCTCGTTGCCATCGACGTCGACGTAAGTGATCTTATAGCTAAAGTCGCCCGCGCCCATGCTGCCAGGCGTTGCGCTGGCCGTGGCCGTCGTCGATTCGCCCGGCAACCCCAACGAGGTGTAATCGGTCGTATCGGGAGGAACTTCCTTCGACCCGTCGCTGAGAATGACGCTTTGAATGATTTCGGGCGTCGCGCCGATCGAACCGTTCGGGTTCAATCCGCCTTCCATGTAGACGTTTTTGGTCTGCTGCGCGATGGCCGCCTGCCCGAGCGGAATAGCAATCGGCTCGAGTCCGGTCGGCTGGATCTCGAAATTCTCATCAACCCCATACCCCAGCACACGCTGGCCGGTGATCGTGACGATTTCGTTGTCCGAGTTCGTCTTGAATTGCCCGTTGCGGGTGTAGTACTGCTCGCCGTTGGAGCCTTGCACGATGAAGAACCCGTCGCCCTGAACCGCCAGGTCGAGCGGGTTCGAGCTGATCTCGATCGTCCCCTGCGTGAACTCGGGCGAAATCTCCGCCACCTTCACGCCCAAGCCAGTCTGCCGCGGGTTCGTACCGCCGCGGCTGTCGGTCGGCGCCGAGCCGATTGACTGGGTTTGCAGAAACTGCGTCGCGAAGTTGACCTTCGACTCCTTGAAGCCGACCGTGTTGGCGTTCGCCACATTGTTGCCCGTCACGTCGATCGACGTTTCGGCGGCGTTCATGCCGGTCAGCGCGGTGCTTAGAGCGGATTGCAGACCCATGTTATTGGCTCCCGTGGGGGACTTGGTTCAGAATTCTACTCGCGGGGATTGCTCGTCACGCAGAACACAGGGGACACGGAAACACGGGATGATGAACGATAACGAATGAGTCGCGAGCCGTAAGGGATTGGGCCGCGCCGTTCATTTGTTCCGCAATCATCGTTCGCATTGTGCTTTCTGTGGTCTCCGTGGCGACAAAATGGCTCATTAGCGCGGCGGACGGATCTCGCCGACGTTTTTCAGGCTCACTTCAAACGACCGACTCGACGGCAACAATTGAGGCGCGGCGGTCAGCACAGCTCCGTTGAGTTCGTCGGCGCCCTTGACGTCCAGGTAGGTGGCCTGGCTCACATCTGTGATCGTGCCAACCAACTTGAACGGTCCGTCGCCGGAGCCCGTTTTGCGGTAAACCTGCTTGGTCGCCGTCGTGGTCGGCAGGTTGCTGATCAGGATCGCTTGATCGACCCCCTCGGTGCCGGTCGTGGATATCGTGTTGCCGGGCGCATCAGCCAGGGGATCGACTCCGAATAACGTGCCGTTCTCCAGCCAAGTGACAAGGTACTGATAGTCGCCCTTCTCCAGGTTGCCTTCGTCCTCGGCGGCATCGGCGCGGGGGTTGAGATCAAGGTGCAGCTTCGGCTCGCCGCCCGTCACCGAGATCCGCGACACAACGCCGGTAACGCGCTGATTGTCGTCCGACAGGGCGTCGATCTCGGCGCCGATCAGATTGGTGGCGCTGGAGATGTTCTGCCCCAGCAGCACTGCGTCGAGCGTTTCGGTCAACCGGTCGGTGGCGCCCACCTGCCGAATCTGGCTGATTTGGGCGATCAACTGATCGTTCTCCATCGGATTGAGCGGATCCTGATTCTGCAACTCCGCGATCATCAAATTGAAGAAGTTGTCGAGATTCAGGTCGTTCAGCGTCGACTTCGAGCCGAACGGTTGGTCGTTCGACGCGCCGGTCGTGTTCGCTGTCACGTTGGGGAGTTGAGACATGGCTTTAAACGAAACTGGTGAATGGTGATCGGTGACCGACGCGCGCCGTCAAAGCCCGCCCTGAGCCCTGCGCGCTGGCGCGGCTGAAGACAGGCTCGCTCCCTCTCCATCTAAACTCGAACGTCCAAACCATCGTCCCCTCCCGTGGGACTCGGCGAGGTCGCGCCGGCGGCTCGCGCTGCGCTTCGCGGCACGCGTGACTGCGACTGATCGCGGCGGCGCTGCTGACCGCCGGGCTGTCCCGGCTCGCGCCACGGCGACTCGCGATCTTGCGGGGCGCCGTGCTGGTGCTGGCCGTCACGGCCCACGTTCACGTCGAATTTCTCGACGCGAATGTCCTGCTGGGCAAGCCGCTCGCGCAGCGCCGGCAGGTTGTCCAGCAGCAACGTCCGCGCCGAATTGGTTTCCGTTTCCACGTTGGCGTGCAGCACGCCGTTTTGAACCGTGAGTTCAATTCGCAACGACCCCAACTCCGGAGGGCTTAGCCGTACTTGCACGCGGCCGTCGCGCTGCTCGGCCAGTCGTATCGCCCCGCCAACGCGCTGCAAGTACCGTCCGCGATCGACGCCGCTCATGTCGCCGCCGGCGCGCTCGGCCGCTGGTGCGTGAACGCTACGCGGCACGCCAATTCGATCCAAAGCCGTTGTCGCTCGACCGCCGCCGGCGGCGTCGCCAGCTGCAGTATCGGCGTTGGCGACGCCGGCGCTCGGCGCACGCGCGGTGCTCGCGCCGGCGCCATCGTCGCCGGCGGGGGCCAGATCAGCAGCTTGTGCGGTTTCGTCGGCAGCTGCAGAAACCTCGGTGCTGACGGCGGCCGCCTTGGAGGACGCTTCCTCGCGACGCGACCGGTCTCGTGCCGCTGGGGCCGAATCGCCTGCTTCGTCCTTGGTGGCAGCCGCTCCGTCTGCCGCAGATTGCGCGTCACCCGCGCGTGGGGTCTTGGCCTGCGTGGTTGGCTGGTCGCCGATGCCGGCCGACGCTGCAGCCGCTGCTTGCGTCGCAGAGGCAAGCTCGCCTCGGTTCGCGGCGGCCGCTGCGTCAGTGGATTTCTGCTGTGCGGTTGCTTGTTTAGCCTTTGACTCGGACGCCGGTGCGGCGGATTCGCCCGCGCCGCCCGTGGCGTTGATCGCCGCGTCGGTCGCGGCGGCAGAACCGGCTTCGGTCGTTGCCGTTTCGGCGAGTTGGTCGGGAGCCGCCTCTGCTGACGCCACTTCCGCAGCGTCCGTATCGGCGGGGGTCAACGAGGCGGCCGACTGTTGCTCTTGATGATCGCCAGTCGCGTCGCCCGCCGCTGGTGATTTCTCCTGCTGCGTCGCGTCGGCAATCGCAATCTTGACTTCTTTGGGTGGAGTGTCAGCGTTTTGCACGGGCGCGGTGGTCGCAGCTGCGGCGGCCTCCTCGCTGACCAGCACCTCGTCCTGAGTCTCTTTGTCCTTGTCGCCCGACTGGTCGCCGCTGCCGGCGGCGGCGATCGGGGCTGCGTCATTGCCGTCGGCCGGCGCGTCGTTGGCTGATTGGTCGGCGTCGCCGCTGATCGTCGACTTTTCCGGCGGCTCCGCTGCCGGACGCTCGTCGGCGGCCGGCGGCGCTGCACGATCCTCGACGGCCGCGGCGGGCGGACGGGGCGCAGGGCGATCTTCCGTCGTCCGCTTCAGCACCGCGTCGAACGGCACTTCAGCGCGCGAACGCGCATCGCCGCTGCGCGAAGGCGACACAGCCTGTAACAGTTGCTCAATCGGGGACGCGGACATAAACGGATCTTTCTGCGAACGCTAATTGTTCGCCTGGCCTTTGAGCGCCTTGAGGGCTTCAATCTTCTCGTCGATAAACACCTTGTTCGGGTCGTTTGAAAGCATTGCTCTTTGAATCAAGTACAGCTGATCCAAATCCTCCGGCGCGTCAAACGCCTTCAAGACGTCGCGACGCACGGTCGGCTTCATCCGATTGAGGATCAGGATCACTTGATCGATGCGCTGATCGTCGATGTATTGCTTGAGAATCGGCTTGGCTTGTTTCTTGGCAGACAGGCCTTCAATCTGTGCGATCACGCGCTGCATCGCCTCGGTCTCGACGAGATTCTTCTGCTGATTGAGAAACTCCTCGACCTCCTTTTTCAGGCTCGCGTAACGCGATGATTCGGTGCTGAGTCGCTTGAGTTGGTAGTCGAACTCCGTCAGCGACGATTCGAGTTGCTTCCGCATCGCGTCGGAATGCAACGAAACGATGTCGAGCTGCCGCTGTTTTTCGTCGTAGGAGGGCTCCGCGTCCGGCGCCTCGGCCTCCTGCTGCGACACTTCGCTGTGCAGTTCGTCAAGATCCACGCCGTGCAACAGCGCCGCGATGCGGAACTCCGTTTCGTCCGTCAGTCGGCCCGTCTGAACAAGGTAGCCGTAGGCGAGCGCACCAGTGATCACCGTGCCAACGCACAAGTAGCCAATCACCGGAAAGAGAAAACGAACAATGACGCTCATGGTTCAATCGCTCCCTGCCGCTGGCCGGCAATCTCGTCCATCAGCCGGTGGTCGATCCGCTGCTGCTCGCGCAGGAACTCGGCATGCTGCCGCTCTGCCAGTTTGTCGAGCGCTCGCACCTGCCGGTCCGCCTCGACGACTGCCTGCCGGCGGCGCTCGACTTCCGCTGCCACTTGCCGCAGTTGCTCGGCCAGCACGACGTTGCGTCCTTGCAGCACGAGCCCGTACCGTTGCGCCTCGAGCAGTTGGTTGACGTTGGGCGACGCCACCGCGACCATCTGCTGCTGCATGCCGCGCAACGACTCGGCCTCCTGCTGCAATCCGTCGCGTTGCCGCTGCAGCACTTGCTCCGCTTCGTACGCCTCGGCCAAGCGCCCGCGCAACTCGTCGCGATGCTGCTCGCGGAGTCGGCGGAGGGTTGCCAGACGAAATTGAAAGCGGGCCATGGGTTGTTTGTCAGTCACTTGTGGTCAGTGGCATGTTGTCGTTCGGCTTTCGGCGGGGCGCCTCGCACCGCAATTGATCTCGCAGCGTTGCTTACGGAGTTGGGCCGCCGCCGATCACCCGGGCGGGTTGGCACTTGGCCGCCAGCGCCAACAGCGCTCCGCGCGTCTCCTCCAGCGATCGGCTCTCCGCGATCTCTTGCCGCAACAGACCGTTGATCGCGTCACGGTGTTCGACGGCCAGATCCAACTTGGGGTTGGCGCCTCTGCGGTACGCGCCAATCGAAATCAGGTCTTCGTTCTCGGCG
The DNA here is from genome assembly GCA_020427145.1 of Planctomycetales bacterium. Lineage (GTDB taxonomy): Bacteria > Planctomycetota > Planctomycetia > Pirellulales > Lacipirellulaceae. The sequence goes on from JAGQOU010000056.1 coordinate 11,551, forward strand.
TACACCGACATTAGTTCGCGAATCGTCTGCCCGGCGCGGCGCACTTCCGGCGTTGCCAGGTCGGTGAACAGTCGGCTGATGCTGCGCAGCACGTCGATCGCGGGGAAGTGCGCCCGTTCGGCAAGCCGTCGCGACAGCCACACATGGCCGTCGAGCAGACCGCGCACCGTGTCGGCGACTGGCTCGTTCTCGTCGTCGCCCTCGACCAACACCGAGTAAAACCCCGTGATGCTGCCGCGCGTCGTCCGCCCGGCCCGCTCGACCAAACGGGGCAGCAAGGCAAATGTCGACGGCGGAAAGCCGCGGGTTGTCGGCGGCTCGCCGGCCGACAGCCCGATCTCCCGCTGAGCCAGCGCAAAGCGGGTCAGCGAGTCCATAATCAGCAGCACGTTTTTTCCGGCGTCGCGAAAGTATTCGGCCACGGCCGTCGCCGCGTAGGCGGCTTGCACGCGCAACAGCGCCGGTTCGTTGCTGGTGGCCACGACGACCACGCTGCGGGCCAGGCCCTCCGGCCCCAAATCGCGTTGGATGAATTCGTTTAGTTCGCGACCACGTTCGCCGATCAGGGCGATCACCGACACGTCAGCCTGCGTATTGCGGGCCATCATGCCCATCAACACGCTCTTGCCGACGCCCGAACCGGCAAAGATTCCCAGTCGCTGCCCCTGTCCGCAGGTCAAGAGCCCGTCGATCGCCTTGACGCCGGTGCCGAGGGGGGCGTCGATGCGCGGCCGCTCGGTCGCCAGCGTCGCTTCTCGCACCAACGGAAACCGCTCGCGCAGCATCGGTTGCGGTCGCCCGTCTATGCAGCGTCCGCGGGCGTCGATCACGCGGCCCAGCAGGCCAGCGCCAATCTTGAGCGTGCGCGAAGTGCGGACCAGACGGACCTGCCCGCCGCGGCGGACGCCTTCCAATTCGCCCAGCGGCATCACCAACGTCTTGTCGTCGCGAAAGCCGATCACTTCGCCGTCGATGGAGCCGCCATCCTGCCGAGCGATGCGCACCTGGGCGCCCACCGGCGCCGGCATGCCCGCCACGGCCACCGTCAGCCCAATCGTCTGCACCACGCTGCCGGTCAGCCCGACAGGCATGGCAGCGGCAATTTGGGTTTGGAAAGCGTCCATGGCTGGGGGGGTGACTGGTGACTGGTGACTGGTGATCGGTGATCAGTGATCAGTAACTGGTAGCTGGTAGCTGGTAGCTGGTAACTCGCAACTCGCAACTCGCAACACAATTGCCGATAGCGCGCAGCTCTGCACTACCCGCCCAATTCCTCTTCCAAGCGCGCGAGTTGCGTTTCCAACTGCTCGTCGATCACGCCGAACTCGGTGACGACTCGGCAGCCGCCTGGGGTGATGCGAGCATCCGGTACGATCCGCACTGTCGCGGCTGAGGCGAACATTTCCGTCAGCTGCTCGATCTGCCCGGAGAGCGTTTCCACGTCCCCCGGCGCCAGTTGCAGCGTGATCTCGCCGGCGCCGGCCGCCAGCTCCAACGCTTCGCGCACCCAGGTGAGCTGAATCTCCGGCCGCACGCTCAACTCGGCCCGCACGATCCGCTCGGCCATGGCCCGGGCCAGCCCCAGCGCTTGCGCTTCCCACCATCGTTGCCAATCATGCTTCGCGTCCGTCAATTGCGCCACCGCCGATTGCAGCGCGGGCAGAACGGTATTCATCCGCTGGGCGACGTTTTGATCAAGCGTCTTAAGAGCTGCTTGCTCGGCCGCCTGCCGCCCCGCCTCCTCGGCCTGGCGACGAATCTCGTCGGCCTGCGCCTGCGCGCCCGACACGATCTTGCCCGTTTCCTGACGAACTCCCGCCACGTACTGCTCCGCCTGGCCCGAAATATCGGCCAGGCTGAATGCGACGCCGCGCACCGTAGCGCCCGACGCTTGCGGCGGCGAATTGGATTTGAAAATCGTGGCCATAGGAGAATTCCGCCGAGTGTGTTATGCCGCCGCTTGGTGGTTGCGGTCCGAATCGGTGAGTTGCTCGGCAACGCCCAGCACGCGAGCCTGTGCGGCGCACAATTCCGCCAGCGAGGTCGGTCCCACCGTTGCCAACTGTTTCTTCAGGGCCGTCGCTTGTCGTCGCGGCAGTCGTGCGGTCAGGCGATTGACCAAGGGGCTGCCCGACGCCACCAACGCCAACTGGGCCGTCCGCTCGCCCACCACGCCCAGCGCTGCGGCCAGGGCGTGCGGCTGCAGCGACGCGAGCCTTGCGCACAATTCGGCGGCGCTGGGCAGGGTCGCGCTCACATCGGAGAATTCGAGCTCGTCCGCATCCGCGTCCACTTCGACCGACCCGCCCTGTGGGGCGACAGGCGTGGCGGCGACCGGGTGCCGGCCGAGGGCAGCGAGCAATCGACCGCGCACTGTCGCTGGCTTGGCCGTGGGCGGCGCGGAGACATTTCCCCGAGCATCGACGTCCGGTGCGGCGCCGTCGTCCGGGTCGGAGTCGTCGGCGACGGCGTGGGCGGCTCCTCCCAACGACAGCCGGGTGAGCAGCGTCGCCCGACGCGCCGGGTCGGTCTTGGCCAGCATCCGCAGGGCCAGATTCGCCCCCGCCGCCATCCGCGCTTGGTCGCGTTGGTGAGCTGTCAGCCGGTCGGTGAGTTGCCGCTCCACTTCCATGAGCGCTTCGGCGTCGGCCTCGTCGAGGGCAGCCAGCCGGTCGAGCGCAATCGTCTGCAATTCCGGGTCGAGCAAGGCGAACACGTCGCCGGCTCGTTCTTCGCTCAGCCGCGACAAAATAATCGCCACGGTTTGCGGATGCTCGTCGGCAAGCAGTTGGGCAATCGTCGCCGGGGCCGCGGACTCCAGCGGATTGGCTGGCGTCGCCGGCGCTTTGCGAGCGCTGGGAGGCGCGTCGGCTGCCGCTTCCGACTCGGCGGAAAAATCCGCCTCGACGCCGCCGACGCTTCGTCGCGAAGGGGCGTCTTCCTCTTCGTGCGCGGACTCCGGCCACGGTTGCGCGGCGCCGTGTTGCCCCACCGCTCCGCGAAACTCCGCGAGCACGGCGGCACGCTCGGCGGGATCGATTTCATCGAGCCGATCGAGTTCCGCTTCCACGCGGCGCACATCCCCCGGCGGCAACTCGGCCATCAACTTGGCCGCCAACGGACCATCAAGGCTCGCCACGAGAATGGCAACCTTGCGAAGTCGATCAGTGTGTGAAGACGTTTTGGACACGGGAGCCAGTTGGAGGTCTGTGGTCTATGGTCAGTTGGGAATTGGTCGCAGCGAGTCGGCCGTGGGCTGTTGGTTGTCGTGGTTTGCGAAGCCGGCTCACCGGCAGCCTGCCGGTTGCTGAAGGCCGAATGCTCAGCCGTCTACCCCGCGTTGCCGATCCAGCTGCGGAGGATGGCCGCCGCCGCGTCAGGGTCCTCTCGCACGACCTCAGTCAGGTCATCCTTAAGGCTGGGCCCCCGGTTGAGTTTGAGTTTGGGACGGTCTTCCGGCATTTCGGCGCCGGCTGGGACGCCTCGACCGCCGGCCCCTTGGTTGCGGGGGGCGTGACTATCGAGGGCCAGTGCCGGCGACCCGAACGCCGACACCGGCTCGGACGTAGGAATGGCTTTCACCACGGATCGCAGCATCGCCAGGCTTACCAATGCCAACCCGCCCATCAGCAGCGTGTTGGCATTGCTGCCCGCCCACAACAACGCCGAACTGGCGGTCGACGGCGCTTCGGGCGCCGTGGGCGTGAACGACTGAAAAAACGTCACCGCCACGTTGGGAAACGAACTCTCGGCCAGCTGCTTCGGTAAAAACGGAGCGACGGCCGTTTGCACCGTCTGCTCCACCTCGCCTTTGATCAAATCGACGTCTTCGGTCTTGGGTCGATCGGTTTCGGTGAGTTCCGGGTTGCGCTCGCGCCAGATACTTTCGATATACGCCGTCGGCACGGCCACCGTCACTCGCATCCGCTCGGGGGTCAGACCGGCCTGACTCAACAACTCTTCGGTGGTAGGCACGAAACTCTCAGTGTCTTCGTGAAAGTTTTTCACTTCGTTGCTGCTCTTGGCGACCGCCGCTTCCTGGCCTGTCCGCGAAGGTCCTTGCGCTCGCGGGCCCACGGGGCCGCGATCCTCGGTGCGATCGTTGAGCGCCTCCTCTTCCGACTTGACGACCCGCACCGCCGCGCCTTCGCCGCTGGTGGAAATCGTTCGCACGTCCTTGGACAGCGCCGTGTCGAGTTCAGCCGTGACTCCCACCCGCGCTCCGGGGATCAGCAGCAGGTTTTCGATGGTCTCTCTCATCCGCTGCTCGTACGCGATGCGGGTCTGGTAGTACGGCTCATCGAAATTCGCGGCATCGAGCCCGCCGCCCCCGCTCAGTTGCGAGCCGTCGGACAGGTTGAAGATTGTCACGTCGCCAGGCGCGAGGCCCGCGATGGCCCCGGCGACCGCATCCCTGATTCGTCGGGCTTGCAGCGGGCCAAACTCGGCGCTTGGCTCGGGCATCACGCTCACTGTGGCGGTAATCTGTTCCTTCTCGAACCCGCGGGCCGGGCGGATGTCGTAGAGCACATTGGCGTCTTCCACGCCCGCCATCATTTGGACGAGGTTCGAAAGCTGGCGCTCGCGAGCGGCCTTCCACTGCTGCTTGCGCGTGGCGTCCGAGAGCAGCGGGCTGGAGTCGAGCGTGTCGCTCAACAGCGTGTCGAAATTGGTCGGCAGGGCGCCCGCGTCCGCCACCGCGGCCAGATAGACCGACTTCTGCCCGCGCGGCACCTTGAATCGATTGCCCACCCGCACGTAGTCCGAAAGTTTCGCGGTGGCGATGGCCGCTTCGATGCGATCCGCCTCGCGCGGCCGGAGGAACTCGCCGTTGAACAGATACTCGTCGGCCCCGCCGCCGTGCGACTGCACGAGGTAACCCAAGCTGACGACAATCACCCCCAACAACAGCGCCGAGGTAATCCGCGCCGCCGGGTTCATCGACAGAAACAACTCGCGAACTTGCGCTGTGGCTTGATTCAAGAAATCCATGGCGAAATGGCGTACAGGGATCGGTGGCTGGTGACTGGCGATCTACCGCGGCGTCAGATCAACTCGTCGTGGTCAATCTGGCAACGAACAACTAACCGTGAACAACTGACAATCGACGCCGATAGCCAGTCGCCCGTTTATTACACGCGTATGTCCTTGATTTCCTGATACGCGCCCATCACTTTGTTTCGCATCTGCATCATCAGACGAAATCCCAGGTCGGCCTTCTGCACCGCCGTAAGCACCGCCGCGGGATCGACGTCGCCGCCGGTCATCAGCGATTCGACCGCCTGGTCGGCCTGCTGTTGCATCGCGTTCACGTCGTTGATCGAGTTGAGCAGCAGGTCCTTAAAATCGGCGCCCGACGCTCCCTTGGCGGCCGGCGAACTCGGCGGCGCCAACGGCATCGCCGTCCGGGCCGTGCTGAAGCTGCTAACTGAATTCATCGCCAACTCCGCAAACGGTTTCTTCACCACCGAGGACACAGGGGGCACAGAGCCTAGACTCGAATCCACTCAACGCTGATCGCTCACAGTCCCGCCAGCGTCGAAAACGCAGCCAACTGCTTTCGCCTCATTACGTCTCTGTGTTCCCTGTGTCCGCAGTGGTTAGTCTCTGCCTTACGATCTAAGCCAGGATCTGCAGCGTCCGGGCGGTCATGTCTTTGGTAATTTCCATCACGCCGATATTCGCCTCGTAAGCCCGGGTGGCTTCCAGCGCGTCGACGAACTCGGTTGTCATGTCGATATTCGGGTAAGCCACGTAGCCGTCCGCGTCGGCGTCGGGGTGCCCCGGTTCGAATTTCATGTTGGGCGGGGCCGTGGAATACTCGACCGAGCCGATCTGCACGCCGACGCCTCCGCCAGCGGTGCCGACGCTTTCGTCCGTTTGAAAGGTGACGTACCGCGGCGTGTAGGGGACCGCCTGCCCCGACTCGTTGCGCGTCGTCGACATATTGGCCAAGTTCGAGGAAATGGCGTTGAGCCGCGTCCGCTGCGCGACCAAGGCGCTCGTGCTGACGTCAAACGCTTGAAACATGCGACCAAACCTTTCCTGAAATTACTGCCCGCCCCGCGTCAATCACTCACGCTCTCCGCCGCTGGGGCCTACGCCCGCTCGCTGATGATCGTTCTGAGCAAGCGAAATTGCGAGTTCATGATCGTCAACGCCATGTTGTGTTGAGCGTGGTTCTTCGAGATCTCCGCCACCTGGTGTTCGATGCTGATATCGTTGTCGTCGTGCCGCAGGATGCCCTTCATCGAGTCGCGCAGGCCCTCGTAGGGATTCTTCGCGCGCTGTTCGTCGCTGCGCATCTGCTGCGACGTCGTCGCGCCCGGCGACAACGACTCCAGATGCGGGTTGTATTGGTAATGATTCGGCCCCCGCTGTTTGCTCTCAGCCAATGCCTCGCGCAATCGCTTCTGAAACGCCTCGGGCGACAGGTCGCGCGCCTTGTAGCCGGGCGTGTCGACGTTGGCCAGGTTCCCCGCAAGCACGCCGTGGCGCGCTTGCGTGAAGCTGACCACCTGCTCCAGCAGGGGGACGGTCGACGATTGGAAGAGTGTTTCGAGCATGGCGAGGAAAGCTTCTAGAAAATTCTGAAGTTTGACGCCAGATCGGTCGCACGCCTCCCAGGCGGCTAAGCTGTCGCGACGTGGGTCGCTCCTGGCTTGCCGGTCCGTGGCACCCGTTGGCAATCGCCGTGCCAACGACGTTGCCGAGATTGCCTGCACGCCGCGAGCCACCCCAAACCGCCGCCTTGCCGAGACGATTCCGCGAAACACGCAACTTGGCGCGCTTCGCCAGATTGCGCCGCCGCTCGGCCGGCAATCGGCAGAAACTGCCGATCGATCGGCGAGATCTGCCGATCAACGGCGTTCACGACAAGAGAGGTGGGAATCGAGAGATTGGTCGGACCGCGTAGCGGTCCGGCTGGTGGGCGTTGCTGAGAGAACGCGAACGAGAAGGGCGCTCAACGATCGTTTGCCGCGGCGCTGAAGTCGCGCGTTCGCGGGGCGTAGCCGTACAGCCGCAACTTGCCGCTGAGGGTCCGCACGCCGATGCCGAGCGCTTCGGCGGTCTTGGCTCGGTGCCCGTCGAAATGGTCGAGCGTCGCCACGATCAACGCTCGCTCGACCTCGTCGAGTCGCGCTCCCACCGGCAGGGCCGGCGCCTCGTCGGCCTGAGACGAGGGAGCCGACGCCCCGACATTACCGACGCTCTCGGGTTGCTGCAACCAGGGGCGAATTTCCGCCGCGGCGATCGGCGCGCCCGTGTTCAGCACGCATGCCCGGGTAACAATGTTCTCCAACTCGCGCACATTGCCCGGCCAATGGTACCCGGCCAGCAACGCCTGGGCGTCCTCGGCCAGCGTGAACTCGTCTCGTTCCAGCCGCCGCGCCGCGCGCTGCAGGAAGTGATTGGCCAACAACTGCACGTCGCCCTCGCGCTCGCGCAGCGGTGGCAATTGCAGGGGCACCACGGCCAACCGATAGTACAAGTCCTCGCGGAATCGGCCCGCGGCGACCTCAGCCGGCAGATCGCGATTGGTGCAGGCCACGACCCGCACGTCGGCGTCGATCGTTTCGCTGCTGCCCACGCGCTCAAAATTGCGCTCCTGCAGCACGCGCAGCAGTTTGGCTTGCAGCGGCAGTTCGATTTCGGTGATTTCGTCGAGCATGAGCGTACCGCCACGGGCCGCTTCAAAACGTCCCACGCGATCGGCGTCAGCGCCAGTGAACGCGCCGCGGCGGTGGCCAAACAACTCGCTCTCGGCCAGCTGCGGCGACAGGGCAGGGCAGTTGAGGCTGACCAGCGGACCCGCGTTTCGTCGGCTCGCCTGGTGGATCGCCCGGGCAACCAGTTCCTTGCCGGCGCCGCTTTCGCCGCACACCAGCACTGTCTCGTCGGTGCGCGCCACCTGCAACAGCCGCGTGCGCAGCTCGCGCATCGCCGAGCTTTCGCCCACCATGCCCAACTGGTCGTCGTCGACCGAAGCGGCGCCGGTCTCGTCGCCCGCGGTCAGTCGCTTGCGCTGCAGCGCCCGCGCCGTCAGCTGCTCCAACTGCACGGCGTTGAACGGTTTTTCGAGAAAGTCGAACGCCCCGTGCCGCATCGCCTCCACCGCCGATTCGATCGTTGCGTGGGCGGTGACCATGATTGCCTGCACGGCCAGCCGGCGGCGGGAGATTTCGCGGATGAACTCCAGCCCGTCCATCCCCGGCATCTGCAGGTCGGTGATCACGACGTCGAATTCGCCGCGTGAGAGTTCAGGCAGCGCCTCGACCGCGCTGGCCAATCCGCGCACCTCGTACCCGGCGCAGCGCAGCACGTCGCTGACGCTTTCGCGGGCTGCGTTGTGATCGTCGACCACCAGCACGCGTCCCAATGTCTGGTGCGCGGCGGTGCGACTCATGCAGCGGCCCTCATCTCGCCGCCGCGACGCGGCAGCATGATGGTGAACGCGGCGCCGCCGTCGGGGCAGTTCATTACCGTGATCTTGCCGCCGTGGGCGTCGGCAATCCGCTGCACGATCGCCAGTCCCAGGCCCGTGCCGTGGTCTTTCGTCGTGAAAAACGGATCGAATACGCGGGGCGCCTGGTCCGGGGCGATTCCCGGGCCGCTGTCGGCTACTTCTAGTTCAAAGCCCCGCGGTCCGTCGAACGACGTGATCACCAAATCGCCGCCGCGCGGCATGACGTCGATCGCGTTGAGCGTCAGATTGAGGATCGCCCGCCGCAGCATCTCGCGGTCGGCGGTCACCGTGCCATACGGCGGCACGTCGACCGAGACTTCGATATTTTGGGCTTCGAGTTGCGGGCCAATCGCCTCGCAAATTTCGTCGACCAAATCGCGGACGATAAATTCCTGCCATCGGGGTTCGCGATGGGCGGTGAAGTTCAACAGATCGTTCACGGTCGCGTCCAGGGTCGTAAACCCTGCCTCCACCTTGGCTAGAATATCGAGACTGCCCGCATCGTCGGTCAATCGACGCCGCAACAGGCTCAGGTACAGCGTGACGGGCACCAAACTGTTGCGAACTTCGTGCGCCACGTGGGCCGCCATCCGCCCGATGTCGGCGAGTCGCGCTTGCCGCGCCAGTTCGAGATTCTTGGCTTCCAACTCGTTGGTCAGCCGGGCCACTTCGGCCTGCAGCGTTTCGTGCGTCCGCTGCAATCGTTCGGTGGCGTCGTTCCACGCGGCAAGGATGCACGCCAAGCTCGGTTCGTCGCCGAGCGAATTCGGCGGAAGTGCGAGCTGTTCGTCGTGGCCGTCGTAGATCTTCATGGACCGTCAAATTCGTGTCGCGCGGCGAAGTCGCCCCGCCATGAAGCCGGAAATACTAAACTTCGCTCGACACGTCGAGACCGCCCGCGGCGGCCTGCGGCGAGCCGTGATCGGCCGGCAGCGGCACGAGACCCTTGGGAGCGGGCGCTCGGTGCGGCGCGGCTGCCTGGTAGGCGTTGCGGGCGCGATTCGCCGCCCCCAGATTGCGCAATTGCCCCGCCACGTCGTCTCGCTGCCGTACGGCGCGCTGTTCGTTGGCCGCCTCCAACTCCATGACGCATGCTAGCAGTTCGCGGCATCGCTGGGCCTCGGCGGCGCAGTTTGCCCGGGCAGCGGGCGACTCCCACACGCGCGCCTCGGGATCTTCGGCGTGAAAGGGCGCCAGCGCCGCCTCGATCGCTTGCAACGCCGTGATCAACTGCCCTTTGGTCGCCAACAACCGCAGCAAGGCCGAGGTTTCGCCCTCGTCGATCAGCGCTCCCTGCCGCTGCCCCAACTGAACGAGCTGCGTCAAACACCGCAGCCGCTTGTTTACCAGGTCGGCGAGCGTCTTGGTCGAGTGGATTGCCATGCGTTGCCTCGTTGAATTGACATGCTCGGCGCCAATCGGCGAACGAGCGAGGCTCCTGTCGAGCCATTGCGATCTCAACTCCGCAGGAGCGTGCCCCTGGCGCTGCCGACAGCGACGATCACCACTTCGCCATCTGGTCCAGCAACAGCTCCCATTGCTGCCGGCTGAAATTCGTCGAACTCATAAAGTCGGCGTTGGGGGGCAGCGATGCCAACAGCTGCTGCGCTTGCACAATCGCCAGCCGCGCCTTGATCGGTTCGTTGAGCCGCCGCAAACAGCTGGCAATCTGGACCTGAATCTCCAGAACGAACGGATCGTTCTGATACAGCGAGGACAGGCCCGAGTACGCCTCGCGCGCCTCGTCAAAGCGTCGCAAGTCGAACAGGACGGCGCCGCGCATCATGTAGCAGTTGCGCAGCAGCATGCGGTGCAACTCGTTGTGATCGCCGCCGCCGGCCAGCGTGATCGCGCGCTGCACTTCGCCATAGGTGGCCAGGGCCTGTTCGAGAAACTCCGCCATCAACTGGCGATTCTTCTGCTTCTCGTTCTCCGTCTTGGCTTCTCGCATCCGCTCAGCCGGCGCTTCGGCCGCACGGTGACTGGCCCGCGCGATCGTGTAGTTGGCCAGCAGCGCCTTTTCATCGTCGGGATAGCGTTCGACGGCTTCTTGCAACGACTTGATCGCCTCATCGAACCGCCCGCTGTCGTAGTAAAGTCGCCCAATCTCAAAAATCGAGTCGCGCCATTCCGGGCTGTCGGTCATTAGGCTGTCGCCGAAGAGATTGGTCAACAGCAGCTCCTCGGCAGGGGCGACCTCTCCCAGTTCGCGGTAGGCGCGCGCCGCCTCCAGGCGCGCCTGAAACACGACTTCGCTGCGCGGATACATCTCAACGCACTCGCGAAGGGCGTCCACCGCTTCGCGGTATTGCCCGATCGCTAAGTCGGACTGCCCTAACCGCAATAAGGCCAAGCCGTTGCGACTACGCGATTCGTGCAACAAGTATTCCTGATACAGCCGAGCGGCGTGCGAGTAGCTTTGCCCGACAAAGTACCCCTCGGCGGCCGCCCACAGGTCCTCAGTAAAGTCTCGCGACGCGGCGCGCAGCCGCGCCAAGTCCTCGTAAGCCCGGCCCGCGGAGCGCATGTGAAACCGACCGGCCTTGCGGTCTTCGTCGCGCCGCCACTCGTCTGTCTGCCGCAAGGGATCCAAGAGCGACTCGCCCCAGCGAGCAAGCGTTTTGGCTTCGAGTTCGACGACTTCCTGCCGAGAAAAAAGCGTCTCCAACTGCGTGAGCATGCTCACGGCCTCTTCGTAGTGCTCGGCCAATACCAATCCTTGTTGCGCCGCCAGCAGTTGCTTTCGCATGGTAGTTAGCGGAACGAGCGGGTTGGCGTACGCCTCGGGCGAGGGCGCCATCTCCAGCAGCGAGCGGTAGCTTGCCTGAGCCCGTTCAATGTCGCCCGTTTCGCGAAACAGGTCCCCCGCCGCGAGGATGGCGGCCAACCCCTCCGGCGAGTCGCCGTAGACATTGGCCAACCGCGTAAATTGCTCAATCGCCGGTTCGAGCTGCCCGCGCGCGACGTACGTTTGTCCCAACCAGTACATGGCCTGGCGCGTCGTTTGGCCCGCGTTCTTGTCTTGCTGAATCGCCTCGCGCAGCGCCGCGTCCGCCTGGTCGAGCAACGCCGCCTGGTCGTTGGCGGCTGCGCTCGACGTCGCCTCCAACAAACGCAACCTGCCCGTCAGCAGTTCGATTTCCGCCGGCCGAGCCTCGCCTGCGACGACCGCCGCCACCGCCGCTCGCGCCGGCTCCACGCGTCCGAGGCGCAGCAACACGTCGGCGCGCTGCCTCAGGGCAAGAGATTTCAGCCGCTCGGGCAGCCCCTCGTCGGCCAGCACGTTCTCCAAGTGAACGAGCGCTTGCTGCAAGTTCGGCTCCGGCGCGTCGAGATACGCCGCCGCCAACAGTTCGTGCACCTCCCCAGTTGGCATGCCGGGTTCCTGCAGCACCGACTCCAGCAGCGCGATCCCGTCGCTGGACTGATTCCCCAGGATGAGACTCCGCCCCAACAGAAACTCCAGCCGGCTTTCAAGTTGGGCGTCGACTCCCAGGGACTTGGCTTTTTGCAGATATCTAGCCGCTACCTGGTGCATCGCGCGACGACGCTCGGCGGAGAACTCATCATCGGCTTCCTTCGCCTTGACGGCCCCCATCACGTACAGCGCGTTGCCGAATTCATCGGGAGCGGCGTCGTCCTGGAGTTGGCCGACGATGTGTTTGGCTTGTTCATAGTTGCCGGCCTCAAGCGCTTCCAGCGCCGCATCGACCGAGACGCCCTCGGCCAATCCGACGGCCAAGTGGGCCAGATAGCTCCAGCCGGCAAGAACCACAGCCAGGGCGCCCAGCGTCGTGCAGCCGGCGACGATCATATTGCGACGGCTGGCGCGCGACCATTCGATGACGCCGCCAAGTCGCGCGACCAAATAGGCGCGCAGGCGGTCGCGCAACGAGGGCGACGCTGTGTCTTCCTCGGTCGGCGAAGGCAATTGGCGGTCGTCGGACACGGCGAGTTCCTAGGCGGCGCAAAGCATCGTCCGCACCGGACCGCGAATTATCAGCCGGCGCAGAACACCGCGCGGCTTGTAGCGAAAAAACGAGGCGATTGTCAATCGCCATCGCGGCTCTCGGCAGATCAGCTGCGCCGGAGTCACTGGCGGTCAACCGGCATGCGGGGCGGCAATTCGGTTTACCGAGAAACAACCGTTGCGCAACAATCGCCGAGCTCCCGACGCAAAACAACGCGGGCCGCGGAGAGAGTGCAGCGCGATATGCGCCGGCAACAAAGCGCCTAGCTAGCAGCCATCGAAGAGCCGCAGAACTGGGCCATGACCCAGCGGTCGACGTCCGAGAGCATCTCGGTCGTGAGGTCGCAGTCGCCCGGGTAGTGTCGCAGCGCCAGGGTGAAACCGGCGGAATGCAGCAACCGCAGGTCGGCCGCCACCCGCTGGTCCGGGTACAGCGAGCACTCTTGCGTCGATGCGATCAGCAACGGCAATTCGCGTGCGTCATTCACGCGCGCCAGCGGCGCATCGCCCTCGGGCATCGGCCCGCAGAGCGAAATTGCCCCAGCGAACCACTCGGGATATCGCAGGCCCAAACGCAAAGCCATCGTGCCGCCGCGGCGGTGACCGGCGATAAACACTCGGTCAGGATGAACGTGAAAGCGTTCGCTTGCTTCGTCGATCGCGTCGCGAACCTGCTCCGCGGCCTGCCGCACGGCTTCGGCCGATTGTCGCCAGACAAAACCATGCTGCTCGCGCTCGCTGGGCCGGGTCGCGCGTACCGCAACGGCAAGATAGTTGCGCATGCTCACGTGCGGCATCACCTGGCGCAGTTGCCGCTCGTTGCCATGGTCGTCGTGCAGCCACACCAACAGCGGGTAAGCGTAATTGCGCTCGTAATGCACGGGTGCAAAAAACGAGACTCCCTCGTCGGTCGGACGCACCGGCGCACGGCGGCGACCGCGTCGCGGCGCCACGGCCTGCGAGACCTGTTGCGAGGAGAATTCGAGTCCAAGTGAGCCGCTGACGCTGGTCAAACGATTCATAGGTTGCGATGTCGCTTGGCGGGAAGGGAGGTCGACGCGGAACATCGAAAGCGAAGCAACGATGCCGCGAAAACCGCGGAGGCTCAATGTCGCAGGGTTGTAAACAACAGCTCGCACGAGTGTCAACGCCAGGCGCGAAACAACTCTTCGCTTGCTAGCACCCGCCGCTGGATGGGGCGGAGCCATCGATGCCGCGCAGCGAGCGATTTGCCGGCGCGTCGTCCATGAATCGCGCGCCGGGGACGCTGCGCAGCCCCCGGCGCACGAGCAATTTGATGGTGAATCTACACCAATCCAGCCATGACTTTCACGAGTTCTTTGACGGAATCGACGCTCAGCTGGAACGCCTTCTGCTCTTCGGCGGTCAATTTCAGCTCGACGATCTTCTCCACGCCGCCCGTGCCGAGAATCACCGGCACGCCGACGTAAAATCCGCCGACGCCGTACTCTTTGTCACAGTACGCGGCGCAGGGGATCAACCGCTTCTTGTCTTTGACGATCGCTTCGACCATCTGAGCCGTGGCTGCGGCGGGGGCGTAGTAGGCGCTGCCGGTCTTCAGCAATCCGACAATCTCGGCGCCGCCCTTGCGGGTGCGATCCACGATCTCTTCCAATCGCGCGGGGGCGATCAACTGGGTCACGGGGATGCCGCCCACCGACGTGCAACTGGGCATGGGAACCATCGTGTCGCCGTGGCCGCCCATCAGCAGGGCCGACACGTCTTCGACGCTCACGCCCAACTCCATCGCCAGGAAGGTGCGATAGCGGGCCGTATCGAGCACGCCAGCTTGTCCCAGCACGCGATTGGGCGGAAATCCCGTCACTTGCAACGCCCGCTGCACCATCGCGTCCAGCGGATTGCTGACCACGATCACGATCGCGTTGGGACTGGTCTTTTTCACTTCCGTGCAAACCGCCGTCATGATCTTGGCGTTGGTGCCCAGCAGATCGTCGCGGCTCATGCCCGGCTTGCGCGGCAGGCCGGCGGTGATCACCACCACGTCGCTGCCGGCGGACGCCTCGTAGCTGGTCGTGCCGACGATGTTCGCGTCGAACCCGAACACGGGCGAAGATTGCATCAGATCGAGCGCCTTGCCCTTGGGCATATCCTCGGTCTGGGGAATGTCCAACAGAACGATGTCGCCCAACTCGGCAGCCGCACACCAGTGTGCGGTGGTGGCGCCCACGTTGCCGGCTCCCACGATCGTAATCTTCGCTCGCTTCATCGCTTAAACCCCCTGATTTTCCTGGGTTGCCTCAAAGGTGGGATACGGACGACCGCCTCATGCAATCGACCCCTAATTTGGGCTCTAGCATCGGCAAGTATCGCGCCGTATCCATGCCCTTGCAAGGGGCGCAGTTCACGCGGACGGCGCACGGGAAATAACTTACGAAGATTGCGCACCAACCTGCTTGACATCACTCCTCGTGCAATCCGCCGCCGAGCGGCGGGTGTAAGCCCGCTGTAAGTCGGCAGCCGCAAACTCGTGCCAAAAAAGCCGCGGGCTCACGCCCCCGTTCGCCTCGTCTTCGCAATTTGAAGCCCGCCGCTCTGGACGCCAAGCTCGCGCCTTCCTACCATCCCGCCCCCTTGTCTCGACTCATCGTCGGACGTCACCACCCACGCGGAGGCCGGCATGGCTTCAGGAACTAGTTCGCCGTCGGAATTGATCCGCCGCGGGCAGGATCTGATCTTGCCGGTCGCGATCATCGGCAGCGTGCTGGTGATTCTGGTGCCGTTGCCGCCCGCGATGATGGACCTGATGCTGTCGGGGAACATCGCCGCGAGCGTCATCATCCTGTTGACGACCATCTACGTGCGGTCGCCGCTGGAGTTCAACATCTTTCCGACGATGTTGCTCGCCTCGACGCTAGCGCGACTCGTGCTGAACGTCGCCACGACGCGGCTGATTCTCACCCGCGCCGCCATCGACAAAGAAGCGGCCGCGGGAGGCGTGATCACGGCATTCGCCGACTTTGTGGCGGGCGACGGCAAGATCGTCGTGGGCCTGATCATTTTTGTGATCATCGTGGTGATTCAGTTTGTCGTGATCACCAAGGGCGCCACGCGCATCAGCGAAGTGGCCGCCCGTTTCGCTTTGGACGGGATGCCTGGCAAACAGATGGCGATCGACGCCG